>CAZUFU010000017.1:0-21162 GCA_964619875.1 uncultured Oscillospiraceae bacterium | reverse complement strand
CTTAAAATACACTGGAATTTTTAAAATTTGTGGCGGCTGTTCAGGCCTAATGCCCCGGCTGAGTGATTACCGCCCGCACATCGCCGCCGTTGTTCACCCTGGCGAATTCTCCTTCGGTAACCGTAGCACGATTCATTATAACCGTTGCCACGGCCTGCATTCCGGCCGTTCCTTCACCTCCGGCCTCACATTGTATTAGCCTTGCAAACAATTCTCTTGTATCCAGTGCCATCTGTTCACCTCCGCATACTATACATTCTATGCATGAGAGAATCATGGGGTGCATGGCGGAAAGCGTTTTTACGGGCAAAGTTGACTAAAGAGCAAAAATCTAGTAAAATGCAACTGTATGAACTGAATTTCCAAAAGGAGGCGGCACTTAATGAAAAAGAACGTTCTGATTATAGACGGACAGGGTGGTATGCTGGGCAGGCAGATGGTAGAAGCCGTAAGACACCTTATTCCTGATGCCGAAATTACTGCAGTGGGGACTAATTCGACAGCAACTGCGGCCATGCTCAAGGCGGGAGCAGACAGGGGAGCCACAGGTGAAAACTCGGTGATAGTATGTTCCAGAACTGCAGACATAATAGTCGGTCCTGTTGGAATAGTAATAGCAGACTCACTGCTTGGAGAAATCACCGCTGATATGGCGGCAGCAGTCGGCAGAAGTCAGGCATATAAGATTCTGCTTCCTGTGAACAAATGCAACAACATCATAATAGGAGTAAAGGGAAAGTCTACTTCGGATCTCATAGCAGAAGCCATAGAAAAGATAAAGGAAATAAGTGAAGCG
Organism: uncultured Oscillospiraceae bacterium; assembly: GCA_964619875.1. Classification (GTDB taxonomy): domain Bacteria; phylum Bacillota; class Clostridia; order Peptostreptococcales; family Anaerovoracaceae; genus SUG1106. The sequence goes on along the minus strand of CAZUFU010000017.1, from coordinate 20,366 downwards.
TGAAGCATAGAGATAAATAAGCATAAAAAAGGTTGACATTCAGCGGCAAGAGATTTTGTATTGCCGTTCTGATGTCAGCCTTTTTTATTTGTCGAGCCTTGCGAAAAATACAGAACCCTTGCAATAATCTGGACTATTCCAGTCTGAAATTAAGCTGAACCGGGTTGTGGTCAGAATATCTGAACTGGGTGTCTATTACACGGGTTGATACAATCTGCACGTTGTCTGATACAAGGAAACCGTCCAGAGTAATCTGAAAGTTGGTCTCAGGGTCCCATGGTGAGTCTGCGTTCCTGCAGCTCGGCACAGGGTTTCTCTCGTCTAGAGGAGCCACGAGACTGAAGCCGTCAGGGATGCTATCGAAAGGAAAGCTTTTGGCCCAGCTGTAATTTTCCTTGGAAACACCGAAGTAGACCGAAGAATCACCTAAAAGATCCTTGTTGAAGTCACCTCCGCAGATGACGTAGTTGCCTTTGGCATATTCAGCGCGCATATCCTCGTAGAGCACCTCCAGCTGCTGGTTGGCAATTGCCGGGTCTGTGGTGTAGGCGGAAAGGTGGAAGTTTATCAGCACCAGTTCTTTGCCGTCATCTGTCGGGATACGGTTTATAACATAGCACCTGTCAAGGTCCATAATCTTGGCCACATCAGTCTGAACCGGCAGACTGCGGCGCAGAGAACTTTCAATGGAGTAGTCTGAAAAAGTCATCAGGCCGGACTTCGACTTTCCGTGAGGTTTTGTAAACGGGTAAAACAGATAAGGGGAGTCGTAGTTCAGGGCAAAGGTATATGAACGTAAATCCTTATCGGCAAGTTTTGAGGTCAGAATTTCACTTTCGTCCACATGGTGTGCGCGGGTTGAATCGGTATCCACTTCCTGAATAAGATAGAAATCCGAATCGAAGCCTGTAAGCTCTGCAGTGATGTCATCCATGTTCTCGAGAACGGACTCTTTGCTGAAGGCACGGGAATACTTGCCCCCATCCATGAAAAAGCTGAACTGGTCAGTGTATGCTGCGAAACCTATATTCCATGAGGTGGCCTGAAGATCCTTTCCTGCAGGAACGCCTGTCGTAATGACTGCCTGACCTGAAGGCTCTATGACCTGATTATCATCTATTCTGTGATAAGCCGTGAAAAGGTAGATCAGATATCCGGCGAGAAGCACTATCAGCGCCAGCAGAACTAAGCCTGTTATTTTTAAAACCTTTTTCAAAATATGTACCTCCGTAAAGGGCGCCTGCAGCGGGCCAATGTCATTAAGCTAATGTATGAACCATCATATAAGATTTACAGTAAGGATGAATGGTTGTAAAAAAGTCAAGAAAACGTCTGATTTTACAACATTGAGCCTTATCACAGGCTTTTTGAACTTACATTGTGGCCGCAATGTTGTAAAAAATCTAAGGAACAGTGAAAGCTTACAACGGTATTAGATTTTGCGTTGTAAAAACGCAATGGATCATAAAAATCATACAACATTTATGACTATATCGGTCTGTTTTAAAGGACGTAAAGTGTGCAATGTTGTAAAAATCAGCGTTTTACGGCTTTATCTACAACGCCGTATTGCTGCCGCAAAGACAGAAGCGCATTTTCCCTGCGTTATATTAGCTTAATGACATTGGCCGGAAGGGCCCGTTTTTATTTTCTCTGTTAAAATCATTTTACCACGCATAGGTCTTTTAAGAAAGCAGAATTTGTGGTAAAATGGTGAATAAGTATCAGGAAGAAAGGAGAGACTTATGGCTTTTACACACCTTCATCTGCACACGGAATACAGCCTACTGGACGGTGCCTCCCGTATTAAAAGTGTGGTGGCCAGGGCGAAAGAGCTTGGTATGGACAGCCTGGCCATTACCGATCACGGAGCCATGTTCGGCGTTGTGGAGTTTTATAAGGAATGCAGGAAACAGGGAATCAAGCCCATTATCGGCTGTGAAGTGTATACTGCCGCACGCAGAATGACCGACAAGGATGTGGAAAGAGATAAGCATCAGGGCCATCTGATTCTGCTTGCAAAAAACGAGATAGGCTATAAGAATCTCATTAAGATAGTATCAGCGGGATATATCAAGGGCTATTACTATAAGCCGCGAATTGACAAAGACGTGCTGAGAGAACACAGCGAGGGAATCATCGCTCTTTCTGCATGTCTTGCCGGAAACATTCAGCACCGTCTGCTGGTAAAGGACTATGCCGGGGCAAAGGCTGAGGCAGAGGCTCTCCTGGAAATATTCGGGCCGGGTAATTTCTATCTGGAAATACAGGACCAGGGTCTGGAAGAGGAAATGGCCATCAAGGATGACCTGATCAGGCTGGGGCGTGAGCTCAATGTGCCCCTTGTTGCCACCAACGATGTACATTACGTACTAAAAGAGGATGCCAAGGCCCACGACGTGCTTCTGGCCATTCAGACAGCTACAACCCTTGACGATGAGAACAGAATGCGTTTTCCAAACGACGAATTTTACCTCAAGAGCGAGGATGAAATGCGAAAGATTTTCGCATATCTCCCGGAGGCTGTGGACAATACTCAGCTTGTTGCCGATGCCTGCAATTTCGACTTCAGATTCGGAGAGTATCATCTGCCGGAGTTCAAGGCTCCGGAGGGAAAGAATAATACGGATTATCTGAGAGAGCTCTGCGATGCCGGACTTCACGAGAGGTACGGAGAAAAACCTGCACCGGAGCTTTACGACAGACTTAACTACGAACTTAACACCATAGAATCCATGGGATATGTGGAATATTTCCTGATTGTATGGGATTTTATAAACTATGCCAAGACAAACGGCATCATGGTAGGGCCGGGCAGAGGTTCGGCGGCCGGCTCCATCGTGGCATACTGCCTTAAGATAACCGACATTGACCCGATAAAATATAACCTGATTTTTGAGCGCTTTCTCAATCCGGAAAGGGTCAGCATGCCGGATATTGATATAGACTTCTGCTATGAGCGCCGTCAGGAGGTAATCGATTATGTTACCCGCAAGTACGGCGAGGGCAGGGTTTCGCAGATAATAACCTTCGGAACCATGAAGGCAAAGCAGGCAGTAAGAGATGTCGCCAGATCCTTAAGTGTAAGCTATGCCAAGGCCGATGCCATAGCCAAGGCTATTCCGTTTGAGCTTAATATGACCATAGATAAGGCCCTTGTCACCAGCCCTGAGCTTAAGACCATGTATGAAAACGACATGGAGGCAAGGGAGGTTATCGATATGGCCAAGGCCATCGAAGGAATGCCGCGTCATGCGTCAACTCATGCTGCCGGTGTAGTAATCTCCAAAGCCCCTATAGACGAATATGTGCCTCTTTACCTTTCGGATAAGGGGCCTGCAACACAGTTCACCATGACTACCATCGAGGAACTGGGTCTGCTTAAAATGGACTTTCTGGGGCTGCGCAACCTGACTGTAATCCGTGATGCCCTGGAACTTATCCAACGGAACCACGGAGTCAAAATAGATTTCAGCAAGATGTCCTACGACGATCCGGCGGTCTACGAAATGATCGCAGCGGGCAATACCGGAGGGGTTTTCCAGCTGGAAAGCGGTGGCATGACTCAGTTCATGAAGAACCTGAAGCCGACCTGCTTCGAGGATATAGTGGCCGGAATATCACTTTACAGACCGGGTCCTATGGATTCCATACCTAAATACATAGAAAACAAAAAGAATCCGGAGAACATAAAATATGTGGACGATGCTCTGGCGCCTATTCTGGACGTTACCTACGGCTGTCTGGTGTATCAGGAGCAGGTTATGCAGATAGTACGTGACCTGGGAGGCTACAGCTACGGCCGTTCCGACTTGGTGCGCCGGGCCATGTCCAAGAAAAAGATGGACGTCATGCTGGAGGAAAAGGAATACTTCATCCACGGCAAGCTGGACGATGAAGGCAATGTGGAGATACCGGGATGCGTACGCAACGGAATATCCGAGCATGCTGCAGAGGAAATTTTTAATGACATGGTAAGCTTCGCTCAGTACGCCTTCAACAAATCTCACGCTGCCGCCTATGCGGTGGTTGCCTATGAGACCGGCTATCTGAAGGTACATTATCCGGTGGAGTTCATGGCGGCTCTCCTTACCAGCGTCATGGGTGACGTGAAACAGATCTCAAGGTACATCAGAAACTGCAGCGATATGGGCATAGAGGTTCTGCCTCCTTGCGTTGCTGTCAGCTATAAAAAATTCAGCGTGGAAGACGGCAAGATACGCTTCGGCCTGCTTGGCATTAAGAATGTAGGTGAGGGAGCTATCGACGCTATAATTCAGGCACGGGAGGAAAAGGGTGTTCCTTCGGACATCTTTACCTTTATCGGAAATCTTGATATTTCCCAGGTAAATAAAAAGGCCATAGAAAGCCTCATTAAGGCTGGCGCATGTGACTGCCTTTCCACTAACAGGGCGGCCATGCTTTCAGTTCATGAGGCTCTGGTGGAGTCGGCTCAGAACACAATGAAGAAAAACGTGGAAGGCCAGATGTCACTTTTCCAGACCGCTTCGGAGACCATGAACACGGAGGCCATCGGCGGCAGACTGCCGGATATAGCGCCTTTTCCGAGAGATATCCAGCTTGCCATGGAAAAGGAAATGCTGGGAGTTTACCTTACGGATCATCCGCTCAATGAATACGCCGACAGAATTGCCCGCATCTCATCCATAAGCTGCGACGATATAGCACATGCGGAGGAGGATGCACATAATGGTGAAAACGCAGCCCTCCGGGACGGAATGAGCTGTGTAATCAGCGGAATGATAGCGGGTAAGAAGACCCTCATCACAAAGAGCAGCAGGATGATGGCTTTCATAGATCTGGAAGACCTTTACGGTGTCTGCGAAGTTGTGGTTTTCCCTAACGTGTACGAGCGCTGCGCATCTGTCTGCGAGACCGACAGGGTTGTGGCAATCAGGGGAACGGTCAATTTCAAGGAGGACGAGGCTCCTAAGATTCTTGCCGATGAGATTCTGGAAATCGATGAGGCTGTGGCAAAGGGCTTCAGTGAAAGGAAGCCTTCCAGAAGGCGGGAGACTGCAGGACAGCAGGGATCCTATGGCATGTCTGCAGCGTACGGACAGCCTGATGCGCCTGTGACAGCGGGGAAGCCTGCTGCAGAGCCTGAGCGCAGGCCTGCCGGCCTTATAAAGCTGAGGATATCGGCCAACATGAACGAGGAAATGACCCTCCAGCAGATAAGGGTAAATCTGGCACGTCATAAGGGTGACTATCAGGTGCTTATATACCTGCCTTCAGGCAGAACTCTCAGAACTGACAGCAGCCTGTGGGCGCAGCCTTCACCGGCCCTCCGCAATCAGCTGATTGCACTTCTGGGTCAGGAAAATGTAAAAATGTAGAGGTGAAGTTATGGAAAGAACAGTAGTTGTATATACGAGTAAATATGGTGCTGCAGAGAAATATGCCCGCTGGATAGGCGAGGAACTTGACTGCCCTGTTTTCAGCCTTGACAAGTTCAGCAAGGGTCAGCTTGATAATTACGACAATATTATTTACGGCGGTGGTGTTCAGGCAGGCGGAATCAAGGGTTTCGATAAGTTTAAGAAGTGGATAAAGCCTCTTATAGGCCAGCCTGGAAAGAAGATAGTGATTTTCGCTGTGGGTCTGAATCTGGACAACGCCGACGGCCGCATGCAGCTCAGGGATATAAACTTCGATAAGGGCGAATTCAGACAGCTGACATGTTATTTCATGGGCGGTGCTTACGACCCAGCTCAGATAAAGGGAATAGACAAGGCTCTCATGAGCATGGTTCACAAAATGTTGTCAGACAAAGGGCTGAATATGAACGAGGATGAGCGTACCTTGCTTGACCGCATAGAAAAGGGCTGCGACCTGGTGAGCCGCAAGCAGATAGAACCGCTGGTGAAGGAGTTCAAGTAATGAAACATAAATTCATAGCAAAACGCTACTGGAAGGATCAGAGCACAGCAATGGGTCAATCCGACGTGCTGGACAAATCCTTTGACGATGTAATCAACCTGAGCCTGGGAGATCCCGACCTGACCACTCACGAGCTCATAATAGAAAAGGCTTTCGAAGACGCAAAGGCAGGTCATACCAAGTATACGGACTTCAGGGGGGATCCTGAGCTCCGCGCCGAAATCTGCAAATTCTACAAGGAAGAGTACGGTATGGATGTGGCTGACGAAGAAGTATTTGTGTGTGCCAGCGCCTGCCTTGGAATGTACCTTGCTCTGGAAGCCATCGTGGACGACGGCGACGAGGTAATCCTGCAGGCTCCCTATTTCACCCCTTATCCTCAGCAGGTAGAGCTAGCAAGGGGAATTCCTGTGGAGCTGCCCACCTATGAAGAAGAGGACTTCCAGATTAACATCGAAAGGTTGGAAAGCCTCATTACCGAGCGAACCAAAGCCCTGGTAATCAATTCGCCAAGCAATCCTACAGGAAACTGTCTGACGGTGGAGACCATGGAAAAGATAGCTGCCATAGCAGAAAAGTACGACCTCATAGTGATTTCTGACGACATCTATACGTCTTTCAGCTATCAGAACCCTTTCGTGCCTTTTGCCAGCCTGCAGGGAATGAAGGAGCGAACAATCATACTCAACAGCTTTTCCAAGAACTTCACCATGACGGGCTGGAGAGTGGGCAATATCATCGCTCCTGACTACATAATCAGGACTATTCAGCAGATAAATGAAAACGTAGTCTTCACGGCACCGTCCATTTCACAGCGTGCGGCCATTTATGCCCTGAGGAACAGAGATACGGTTCAGCATGAAATGGTGGCTGAGTATAAGAAGAGGATGTTTTTCGCTGCTGAAAAAATCAATGAAGTGCCTAAGATGTCCGTAATCTATCCTCCTAAGGGAAGTTTCTATCTGTTTATCAACATCAAGAAGTCGGGGCTTACCTCCGAGGAGGCTGCAGATGTGATACTGCGCAAAGCTCACGTCCTCATGCTTCCGGGCAATGCCTTCGGACACTGCGGTGAAGGGTACCTGAGAATCGCCTGCACTGTAGGCGTTGACAAGCTTGGAGAAGCCATTGAAAGAATCAAAAAAATCCCTGAATTCCAATAGTTGAATAAATAAAAAACTGCACCTTCAGCTGTCTGAAACCAGCGGCCGCATGGATGCAGTTTTGCTTTCCTTTATTAATTAATTACGCATTAGACTTTTTTCTCGAAGACATTGCCGCACTTGTGGCATGTAACGCGGATTCTGCCACGGCCCTTAGGAGCCTTCTGCACCTGTTTGCAGCATGGACATTTAAAATACCTGTAATTCTTTCTGTCCCGGTTGAGAAATGCTCTCAGCGGATTGTCCACATATGTCTTGTACCACGCGAGCTGGGCCATCATCTTGGCATTGTTTCGGGAAAAAATTCTGTATATGGCAAAAATCACTATGACATAGCCTATGTACGATGCTATATTTCCCGGAATGAATATATCTGCTACGATTAAGATCATGCCATAAGCCATAAGGTCACGGCTGAACTGGTCCATGCCGTGTCTGCCCATCATAAACTGTGCTAATTTATAACCGAATTTCCCCATTATGCTACTCCTTTTTTGTTCACTTTCCCTCCTTACATTACGGGAACACCATGTACACTCAATTGTAAAGGAAAAATATGTTGCAAATGTAAAGAAGATCTGAAAAACTCATGGCGTCCGCATATTCAGAGTCTCTAGTGAATGCTCTTCCCCACGAAAATCGTCTAAAAAATGCGATTTGCGGGGGGATTTTCTCGTAAAATCTGCAAAAATCATTGGAAAACCATCCATAAATTCTATTTATATCCAAAAATCCCCCAGCAAACAGGCAATTTGCATCTGTTTTTTGGGGGATTGGGCATAATCGGGCATATTCGAAGCAACGCCGCTTTAAAATCGAAGCGCGGCTTCAGATTCCGCAAAGCGGAATCGCAAGCGTTGCTTCCTTACGGCAACGCCGCTTTAAAATCGAAGCGCGGCTTCAGATTCCGCAAAGCGGAATCGCAAGCGTTGCTTCCTTACGGCAACGCCGCTTTAAAATCGAAGCGCGGCTTCAGATTCCGCAAAGCGGAATCGCAAGCGTTGCTTCCTTACGGCAACGCCGCTTTAAAATCGAAGCAACGCTTAGTTTTTCAGGCTCTGCATCGGTGCCGGAATTCTGCCACCGCGGTTAATCATCTTGGCAGGAGACTGGCTGCGGATTTTCATAATAGGGCCGCTTCCCAGCAGGCCGCCGAAGTCAAGATCTTCGCCTTCCTTCAGGCCGATGGCAGGGATGACTCTGACTGCAGTGGTCTTGGAGTTGACCATGCCTATTGCAGCTTCGTCGGCGATAATAGCAGAAATTGTTTCTGCAGGTGTATCCCCAGGAATTACAATCATGTCAAGGCCTACAGAGCAGACAGCGGTCATGGCTTCCAGCTTTTCAATGCTGAGAACTCCGTTTCTTGCTGCAGCTATCATGCCGGCATCTTCTGTCACAGGAATGAAAGCTCCTGACAGTCCGCCTACGCTGGAGGATGCCATGACACCGCCTTTCTTGACAGCATCGTTAAGCATTGCGAGAGCGGCGGTAGTGCCGTGAGCACCGCACTGTTCCAGACCGATTTCTTCCAGAATATGAGCAACAGAGTCACCTACAGCCGGTGTAGGCGCCAGGGAAAGGTCGATTATGCCAAAAGGCACGCCCAGCATGCGGGATGCCTCAGAGCCCACCAGCTGACCCATACGGGTAATCTTGAAAGCCGTTTTTTTGATCAGTTCGGCAACTTCGTTGAGCGGGGCGTCAGCAGGAAGCTTGGCCAGGGCCGCACGGACAACTCCAGGGCCGGAAACGCCTACGTTGAGCACCACATCAGGTTCGCCTACACCGTGGAAAGCACCTGCCATAAATGGGTTGTCTTCCGGTGCGTTGCAGAACACTACAAGCTTGGCAGCACCCACGCACTGTCTGTCCTTAGTAAGTTCTGCAGCTTCTCTTACAACTCCGCCCATAAGCTTAACTGCATCCATGTTGATACCGGCTTTGGTGGAGCCGATGTTGACTGAAGAGCATACATAGTCAGTAGCAGCCAGAGCACGAGGTATAGCTTCGATGAGTTCTCTGTCCCCTGCACTGAAGCCTTTCTGCACCAGAGCGCTGAAGCCTCCGATGAAGTTTACCCCTACATCCTTGGCTACACGGTCGAGGGTGAGGGCGTATTTTACAGGGTCTCCACCGCTTACGGCAACCAGCATCGATATAGGTGTCACGCTGATTCGTTTATTTACGATAGGAATTTTATATTTTTTCTCGATGGCTTCGCCGGTTTTAACCAGGTCCTTGGCCTTTTCATATATTTTTTTGTAAACCTTCTCGCAGGAGCGGTCAATATCGCTGTCTGCACAGTCCAGAAGGGAAATGCCCATGGTTATGGTTCTGATGTCCAGATTTTCCTCCTGAATCATGGTTATGGTTTCCATTATGTCATTAAAATTCAGCATTCCGTCTCATTTCTCCTTTTTCTTTTTCAGATTCCGCAGGGCGGAATCGCAAGGGTTGCGTCCCTTAAATGCGGTGCATCGAATTGAAAATGTCCTCATGCATTACGTGAACCACCATATCAGGCACTTCTGACTTAAGTTTGCTGTCAAGACCCTCCACGCCGTCATCCACTTTGCTTATATCCACTATCATTACCATGCAGAAATACCCGTCGAGAATGGACTGGGTAACCTCAAGCACGTTGGCGTTCATTTCTGCGCAGGCAGCGGAGACGCGGGCCAGAATGCCCACCATATCTTTACCTACAACTGTGATTACTGCTTTCATCGTTTACCTCCTTGGAATTATTGAATTCATAGCCGGACCTTGAGTCCAGCACCTTATACTGGTTATCGGCCAGGGAAAGCCCTGCGTCCGCATCCTTTACATATTTTATGTTCAGCCCCGGATACCTGTCAGCAAAATAGCTGCGGTTTACTCCTTTATGGCCGAACATGTTATTATAACACTTTTCGTTGGAAATGAACAGTGCAAAACCTTCTTTTACGGGATAAAGTTCCTGAACCTGAGATTCAAGTCTTTCACGGGCGATGCGGCCCTCCACAAGCTGTCTGAAGGCAGGATGAAATGCAAGCTGGTCCGTCATTATATCACTGGATTTAAGGCCTACACGAATGATGTTTATGCCTGCATTATCAAGAATTTCGTACATCGCCTTTGTACGATTTACTGCTTCCTCCTCAGAAAGAGGGGCATAGCTTCCGTCAAGATACATATCGTAGAGGGCAGTCTCTTTGATTACCACCGTAGGGTAGAGGCGGGCAATCTGCGGCCCTATTTTAACCGTTTCCCGTGCAGAGAAAATGCACTTTTCCAGAGTATCTCCCGGAAGACCTATCATGAGCTGAATGCCAAGCGTAAAGTCGTATTCCTTGACAAGCGCAGAGCTTTCGTATACCACAGAAGCGTCATGGCCTCTGCCGGAAAGCCTGAGGACCTCAGGGTCCAGAGACTGAACTCCAAGCTCGATGACATCCACGCTGTAGGCTTTCAGGTTATCCAGTATTTCTTCATTTATATAGTCGGGACGAGTTGAAAGATGAATTGCGCTGACCTTGCCGGCATCCTTGTATTCTTTGGCGATGGCAAGAAAGGCCTTCTGATCCTCCATGGGTATTCCCGTAAATGAGCCGCCGAAGAAAGCAATTTCAACGGTTTCCAGGTTCATGCCTGTTAGGGTGGAAAGATGCTCCTCAATAGTGCGTCTTGCATCCGCCGGTGTCACATCACCTTGACGTGCAGTGATTTTTTTCTGGTTGCAGAAAACGCAGTCGTTGGGGCAGCCTCTGTGAGATATGAAAATGGGTATGATTGCATGTTTTTTCAAGCTAAAATACCTCCTCGATGACTGAGCCTATGTCGGTAAGCGGCTCGTCTTTAAAATAAACCAGTCCGAGGCCGCGCTCGCTGATGAAATCTCTGATTGCACCGAAATCCGGATGGGCCGATAAATCACCGTTAAAGACGACTTCATTTCCGACCCGGCCTCCGGTTCCGCCTATGAACCCGCAGTCGTAACCGGGCAGCAGTATATGACCGGGGCGAACCAGCAGCACCTGAGGACCTCCGTGATCACGGCAGGACCGGGCTATGCCTCTGTCAAAAGTGATAATTGAGTTTTCATCTACTGGAAGGGCGCTGCATCGTGCATATCCCTGAGATGTATGAATAGGCGTGAGACCGCATTCATCAGCTGCAGCCAGAAGCTGCGGATCTGTTATCTTCAGGTTATGGATAAAAAACCTGCCGGTAGAGCAGGCATTGTATATGCAGTCAGCCGGATAAACAGGCCCAAGGAGCCTCGAATCACCGTGAAAAACCTTTCCATCCTTAAGGTGACAGCACAAAATGTCTGGGTGACAACCTATGGGGGAATCGACGGCTTCCCTTGAAAATACAAGGTTTAATCCCTTTCCTGACAGATATTCTGTTAAAGGCCGGCATGCCGACTGAGAAATGTATATTCTTCTGTTTTCCATAGGTACTAGTATAAGCGAAAAAAGTGGAAAAGTCCAGCGGCATGTGATATACTTTAATGCGGAGACATCGGGAATACGGTAAAGCGGGAAAGGAAATATGCGATGGTCAATTTTGGCAATGACTGGGATAAAGTTCTGGCAGGAGAGTTTGAGAAGGATTATTATCTGAAGCTGAGGGAATTCCTCATAAGAGAATATACAACCCAGGAGGTATACCCGCCTATGGGTGACATTTTCAACGCCATGAAATATTCATCCTACGGTGAAACCAGGGTGGTCATTCTGGGTCAGGACCCGTACCACCAGCCGGGACAGGCTCACGGACTCTGCTTTTCTGTGAACAAGGGCGTTAAAATACCGCCTTCTCTCGTAAACATATATAAGGAAATGAAAAGCGACCTGGGAATCGACCAGCCGGACCACGGCTATCTGGCTGACTGGGCCCATCAGGGGGTGCTTCTCCTTAACGCCACACTTACCGTCAGGAGAAGTGAACCTAACTCACATAAAGGTAAAGGATGGGAAATCTTCACCGACAGAGTCATAGAGATTCTTAATGAAAGAGAAAAACCCATGGTTTTCATCTTGTGGGGCGCCAACGCCAGAGCTAAGGAATCGCTTATTACCAATCCTGAGCATCTGATACTTACAGGAGCACATCCAAGCCCGCTGTCGGCTTTTAACGGGTTCTTCGGCGGCGCATATTTCAGCAGAGCCAACCGTTTTCTGGAAGCCACGGGGCAGAAGCCTGTGGACTGGCAGCTGAAACCTTAAAACCGTTTATAAATTATCTTTATAATTTTAAAAATACAGGAGGATATTAACATGCTAATCTGGATCATTATTGGAATAATCATAGTTCTCGCATTGATATTCGTAGGAATGTACAATTCCTTTATCAAGCTTAAAAACAACTGTGATGAGGCATACTCCACCATGGACGTTTACCTCAAGAAGAGATTCGACCTGATTCCTAATCTGGTTGAGACTGTAAAGGGCTACGCTGCTCACGAAAAGGAAACTCTTCAGAATGTAATAGCTGCGAGAAACAACCTGCAGAACGCCTCCACACCGGAGGAGAAGCTGGCAGGCGAAAACGCTTTGCAGGGAACTCTTAAAACTCTCTTTGCAGTGGCAGAAGCATATCCTGATTTAAAGGCCAACACAAATTTCCTGGACCTTCAGAATCAGCTCAAGGGTGTGGAAAACGACATTGCAAACTCAAGAAAGTATTACAATGCAGTAGTTAAGCAGTTCAACACCAAGTGCGAAATGTTCCCTTCAAACATTATAGCCGGAATCTGCCACTTCGAGAAAAAGCCTATGTTTGAGGTTGATTCTGCAGAAGAAAGAAAGAATGTAGAGGTTAAATTCTAGCGATGATGAAGCATGAGGAAAAGAAAAGGACACAACTGCTGCATGTTGCGGCTGTATGCGTCCTGATTATAATCATGTGGTGCGCTGCAGCGGCAGGTGCTTTTGCTTATACTACAGACTCATACGATATAGATGTGGTGGTAAACGAGGACAACAGTTACGTATTTGAGGAAACCATCAAGGTGAATTATGACTCACCGCGTCACGGCATCTACCGGTACATACCGATGACGGATATGGATGGAAACACCGCCATGAAAATCGACAAGATGTGGGTTGACGACTGGGACTACGAAACATACGAGGAAGACAGCTGCACAGTTTTCAAAATCGGCAGCGGCGATGTTACTGTAACAGGGCCGCAGACTTTTCGCTTCGGCTACCGTATGAGGATCTATGACGATATGGATACATCAGCAGATCTGTTATACATTGACCTTCTGCCTACGGACTGGGAAACGGCAATAAAAGCGAGCACCATAACTGTAAAGCTCCCTAAGCCTGTAGATGAGGAAAGCATAGAGCTGTATGCTTCAGGTTACGGCAGCAATGAAATTGTGGACAACATTTTCTGGAGCTATGATGAAAACTCAAATACTGTCACAATAGAAGGAGAGAGGCTGGATCAGGGCGTGGGTGTAACCATGCTGATAAACCTGCCTGAGGGCTACTGGATCGGCCAGATGAACAGAGAGTGGATGAAGCCGGCTGTTATGGGAATTCTCATCGGCATGGCTGTGATTCTGGCTCTGCTGTGGTTCATCTTCGGACGCGATAAAAAAATCATCCCGACTGTTGAGTTCTACCCGCCTGAAGGTCTCACTCCGGCCGAGGTAGGCCTTGTAATAGACGGAACTGCAGACAAGAAAGACCTTGTTTCCATGATAATATACTATGGTGACAAAGGATATCTTTCCATAGAGCAATACGATAAGAAAAAATTCCGCCTGACCAGACTGAAGGACATTGACCCGGGCGAGAAGCTCTTTGCCAGAACTCTCTTTGACGGTATCTTCGAAACAGGGGACACGGTGGATATTGACGACCTGGGGGAGGAATTCGGAGAAGCTTACCTGTCTGCCTATGAGGAACTGACAGGTCTCTACAATAAGAAAAAGAACAGGCAGATTACTGTAAAATCCCAGGTGTTTACTGTACTGGGAATTGTGCTGATCGGTCTGGCGGCAGTATTGTCCGCGGCATTTGCGGGAGAATATGACCAGCGCGGCAGTGTGCTGACATTTATAGGAATACTGGTTCCTGCTGTGTTCGCCGTGATTTTTACCATAATTCTGGTTGTGATGGATGCAAGAAAGTACACCATGAAAAAGACCGGAAGATTTATCGGCGGCGGTCTGGTGTGGATTGTAAATGCTGTATGTGTGGTTCTGGGTGGATTCTGCCTGAGCCGTGCATTTGATAATATGGCCATAGGCGCGGCGTTTGCCGTATGTATTCTTGCCGCCCAGTTCTTTACTATGAACATGATGCAGAGAACACCGAAGAGTGTCAAACTCATGGGCAAAATCCTGGGCCTCAAAAACTTTATAGAGGCGGCGGAGCTTGACCGCATCAACACCCTTGTGGAGGAAAACCCTTCATACTATTATGATGTGTTGCCTTATGCCTTTGTCATGGGGCTTACGGACAAGTGGGCAAAGAATTTTGAAAACATCAGAATCGTGACACCTGACTGGTATTACAGTTACGATATGAGTGACAGAATGTTCGACGCATGGCTGTTCTCCAGAATGATGAACAATTTCGGCACTGCCGTTTCCAATAACGTGCATATACCTATCGGAACAGGCGACGGCGGAGATTTCGGTGGAGGCGGCTTCGGCGGCGGAGGTGGAGGCTTCTCAGGAGGCGGCTTCGGCGGCGGTGGCGGCGGAAGCTGGTAAAGCGAAAGCTGGTTTTTGCAGAAAAAAATAAGACCCGGAATCATTGATTGGATTTCCGGGTCTTTTGTTTACTATTTCAGATTTTCCGGGTTCAGGCCCTGAAGCTCAGGAATTACGAAAATGCCGTCTTTTCTGATGAGAACATCGTCGAACCAGATTTCTCCGCCGCCGTATTCGGCACGCTGAATCATGACGAGGTCCCAGTGAACGGCTGATTTGTTGCCGTTATTTGCATCCTCGTATGCCATGCCCGGTGTCAGATGGAAGCTTCCGCAGATCTTTTCATCAAAAAGAGTGTCTTTCATAGGGTGCAGCACATATGGATTTACGCCGATGGCGAATTCTCCGAAGTAGCGTGAGCCTTCGTCAGTGTCCAGAAGCTCGTTGATACGCTTGGTATCGTTGGCAGTAGCCTTGACAATCTTGCCGTTCTTGACCTCGAAGCGGATGTTTTCGTAGGTGAAGCCCTGCTCCTCACTGAAGGTATTATATGAAATAACCCCGTTCATTGATTCGCGTACAGGAGCGGTGTAAACTTCGCCGTCAGGAATGTTTCTAAGACCGTCACACTTGATGGCCGGAATGTCCTTGATGGAGAAGGTGAGGTCTGTATCAGGACCTACCAGACGAACCTTGTCGGTGCGGTTCATCAGGTCAACCAGCGGATCCATGGCCTTGCTCATCTTCTGATAGTCAAGAGTGCATACGTTGAAATAGAAGTCCTCGAAGGCTTCCTGGGAAGTACCTGCCAGCTGTGCCATGGACGGGTTAGGGTATCTGAGAACAACCCATTTTGTTTTATTTACACGGTAGTCCAGGGTAGGTCTGGTCAGCTTGTAGTACATGTTAAGCTTGTCAGAAGGAACATCTGAAAGCTCTGAAGTGTTTTCTCCTGCGCGGACAGCGATATATGCGTCCATTCCTTTCATCTGATAAAGCTGGTAGTCGTTAAGAAATTCAATCTGTTCCTCGTCGGCTCCCATGAGAACCTCGCGGAGAACAGCGCCGTCCCTGTGATTTACATAAGGACGGGCACCCAGCTTGTATGCGTCTTTGATCAGCTGCCGTACCAGAGGTTTGCAGCATTCACCTTCGTAGTCGATAAGTACCTTTTCACCTTTCTTCAGGTCGCAGGAATAGCCCGTGAGAACCCTTGAAAGCTCTTTTACTCTTGGATCCATAATTTACCTCCATATATATAGAAAAGTTTGTTGCTGTAATTTGCATACAAACTATTATACCCTAAAGTCGCCTGAAATAAAAGGGCGGTATTAAGAGCTGCGCTAAGAAAACGCTAAGAAAATGTTAAGGCGTTCTGGCAGAATTGATTTATGGCGTGAAAACCAATAGAATATAATCATTAAAGTCGCGAAGTTCAGGAACACACCGGCTTATCTTATATTCAGATATATTCAGAGTTTATTGGGATTTGGATTTTAAAAATGGATGTTGTAAAAAAACCAAATGAACTGATGATTTTACAACATTACGCCTTATTCAAAACTTTTGGAGACCCTTTGATAGCCGAAATGTTGTAAAAATTTAGGGGATTCGAGTTGTTTTACAACGGGTTTAAGATTTGCGTTGTATGATTTTTGCAAATCAAAAAAATTTTACAACATTCATGACTCTTCCAATCAGCTTCAAGGTCCCATGTGGGTGCAATGTTGTAAAAATACTTGTTTCAGGACATATTGTACAACGTTCTCCAGCAAAATTTAAAACTTGGCAGCGAATATAGCGAATATATAGCAAATATACTGTGTGCTGACTTAATGATATAGAATATATAAGGGGTAGTTTGGAAGAAAGCAAGGAGAATTCTTTATATGAGAACAATTTTTGTGATAAATCCTAAGGCCGGCAAAGGCAAAGGAATCGACAAACTGGTGGAAAAAATCCGCGCTGCATCGGATAAAACCGGCATCAAGGCAGATATATACATGACAAAAGCCGTAGGAGACGGCGAGGCATTTGCTGATCTAATAGGAAAAGAGACGGCCGGCTCCGCAGAGGAGATAAGACTCATAGCCTGCGGGGGCGACGGAACTCTCAATGAAGTGCTCAACGGAGCCATAAAATACGAAAATCTGACGGTTGGTGTGGTCCCTATAGGAACTGGAAACGATTTCTGCAGAAACTTTCCTGATGATGGAGATTTCATGGACATTGAAGCCCAACTAAGAGGCAAAGCGATAAAGTGCGATGCAATAAAATACAGCGGAGTCATGGAAGGAAAGCAGCAGACCAGATACTGCGCCAACATGTTCAACATAGGTTTCGACTGCAATGTGGTTGACCTGACGGCAAAGCTGAAGAAATACCCGCTTATAGCCGGCTCTTTCGCATATCTGATGGGAGTTGCCATTACATACATAAAGAAAAAGGGAGCCAAACTCAGAGTGGAGCTTGACGGACAGACTATAGAGGACGGACCTCTGCTGCTTACGGCTATTGCCAACGGTGGATTTTGCGGAGGCGGCGTTCACAGTTCACCTTATGCGTCTGTAACCGACGGAATCATGGATGTCAATGTCATATATAACGTGAGCAGGCTTGATTTCCTGAAAAAATTTCCGTACTATGCCAAGGGAACCCATATGGAGCTTCCTGACATTGATCGCATCATATATGCCGGAACCTGCCGCAGCGCAAAAGTCACGCCGCTTGACGGCACCATGAGGCTTTGTACCGACGGGGAAATTGTCGACGCCGGTGAAATAGAATTTGAAATGGTTCCGGCGGCCTTTAATTTGCTTGTGCCGGCAGTTATTTAAGAGAAAACACGGGGGTGAGAGATTTGAAAAACGGTATTTATGGAATTCATGGTATTTTAGGAAAAATTGCAGTGATCTGTCTGGCGATAGTGCTGACTTTTGCCATGGCAGGGTGCAGCCTGTCTGACGGCGAAGATGGTTCAGGTGAAGTCTATAAGGGACCAGACGGAGAACAAATTGCTGAGGAATTCCGGGGAGGATGGGAGTGCGAGGAAACCACTATGGAGGATCCGAACAGCTACACCGGTTATCTTCATCTGGAGGTCAGCGATGACGGAAGCTATTCCATGTATGATATTTCGGCAGGCAATCCTGGTATCGAAGGATGGCTGGAGGTTATTTCTGATACAGAGCTGATTCTGCACATCAAGAAGTCCGTGGACACAGATATTCCTGTGGAGTGGGAAGGCATTTCCTTTGACCAGAAAATGAAGTACTGCTTTACCGATGATGGAAAGCTGCAGATTTCATATGATGACGGCCAGCAGACTTCCACGCTGGTGTTCTACAAGCTGCCTTAGGGCAGCTTTTTTCGTTGTAGGGCCTATAAGTCCGTGGCGTAGCCTTTCCTGATGCATATATTGTATAAGGCCCTATTAAACGGGGCCGGGAAAGGAAAGATTTTATGGGAATAACCAATTCAAACAAAGTGCTGAGCACGGACCGCATTTCCTGCGGAGAAACCTTCAAGGTAACATTGTCTCTGACTGCTGAGCCCAGCATAGTGAGCAACCCCGTAGATGTGGTGCTTATTCTGGACCGCTCTCGGAGTATGTTAGGAACACCTTTAGATAATCTTAAAAAAGGAGCGCTGAAATTCATCGATATCCTCGACGAATCCACAGACGGAAGCCACGACGGACAGATAGGAGGGGGCAGCAGAATAGGCATCGTAAGTTTTGCCACGACTGCAACTCAGGACACGCAGCTGATAACATCGGTACACGACCTTAACGAAGCAGTAGAGGCTCTGGAAGCCAATGGAAGAACCAACCACGAGGATGCCTTTACCAAGGCGCTGGACCTCTTTGACCCGGCATCCACAAACGAAAAGATTCTGCTAATGTTCACCGACGGTGTAACTACAGAGGGAGGAGACCCGACACCAATAACCACAGCGGCCAAGGCTGCGGGCGTTATAATCTATGTCATTGGACTTTCGGGAAACGGAGGCCTTGACGAACAGGCTCTGAGAGACTGGGCTTCAGCCCCTGACTCCGCATATGTGGCAATCACACCTGATGATGAAAAGCTTGAGGAACTCTTTGAGGACCTGGCGCAGAACATTTCCAAGCCTGGAGCCAAAAACATCGCCATAACTGATGAGATAGATGAATGCTTCAGAATAGTTTCCGTCAATACGCCGACTAAGGGAACAGCATCACTGCTGGATTCTCAGACTGTTCAGTGGAAAATAGCCGAGCTCGGTGTCCACGGAAGCGAGGGGGCATCTCTCGAATTCACTGTAGAGCATATCGGCCCATGCTCCGGTACTATTGAAGTGAATTCGCATATTTCCTACGACGATGACGATCATAATGTGGTAAGATTTCCGTCGCCTGAAATCACCGTAGACTGCTGTACCATAATCTGCCCTGAAGGATGTCCGGAGCATGTAGATGTGACCATAGGCGGATGTGAGGATGTGGTAGAGTACGACGCCGGATTACTGGGACTGGACTCTCCGGGCAGAATTCTACAGCTGGATGTGACCATCAAAGATGTCTGCCCATTCAGAAGGGTTGCTCTGGCTGTAATTCTCAACGAGGTGGATGACGAATACAACGAGCATAAGAGAGGTCTTAAGACCATCACCGTTCCTGCCCACGACAAAGAGGGCTGCCGCGATGTGACGGTGCGCTGCATCAGGTTCGTGCTGCCGGAAGACCTGGACGTTTCGGGAGAACACGACTCCATCTGTGACGAAAGAAAGTTCAAAGCCAGATTTATCGCTCACTATATCGACAACAACTTTGACTGCTGCTGTGACCACGATCCTGCCGCTGTCACAAGGAGGTAACCGACCGGCAGCAATACCGCCCGCTCATGGCACTTTAATGCGGAAGACCATGCTGCTGCAGACCATGCTGCGATGGAAGCAGCAAAAACCCGGCCTCGCTCTGTGAGGCGGCCGGGTACATATGGGAGACTATAAATCGGAAAAAGTGTGTAAATACGCAAAATTTCCGAGTCTAAGGCCACCACAAAAATTTAAATTAAGCGAAAGTAGACCTACGTCAACGATAGTTCAACGTTTTCAGGGCTTCGATGGTCTATCGGTTTTACAAAAAATAAACCAAATCAGCTGGTTAGTGCTGAAATTGGTTTATATTTTTGCGTTTATATGGCGGTTAAATCAAAAATCAAGACGATTTTTCGCGATTGCTCGCAGAAAAGTAAACCATCTGAAACCGCAAACCATTGAAAACATGTTGGCAATGGTTTATTTTTGCCGTGTTGTCATCGCAATATAAGCTGAACATTTTGAAAAAAGCAAAAGAACAAGGATATTTTATTAAGTGCGTATTTGTATTAACTGTAGATCCGGACATTAATGTTGCTCGTGTAAAAGCCAGAGTAGCTTCTGGCGGGCATAATGTTGAAAAGGATACGATTATCGCACGCTACTATAAATCACTGAAAAATATTCAGGTTCTAATGGATTTGTGTGATATTTTACATGTTTACGACAACTCAATTGAGCCGGTGCGTATCGTGCGTAAACATAAAGAGGATATTTTTATTTTCCCTAATGAACTGTGGTCCGAAGAAAATCTCATAGAATTAATCGGATAGTGG
>CAZUFU010000016.1:0-22339 GCA_964619875.1 uncultured Oscillospiraceae bacterium | reverse complement strand
CCGTGGCCGACCAGAGCCTCCTGGAGCGCCTGCTTGCGGCTCTGGGCGCGGCAAATGGGCTGAACCCCTTCCCCAAAGTCCGTTATACTCAGAGGCCCGATATAATTGCCGCGCACCTTGCCGAAGGCAAGGCGGCCATCATCGTGGATAATTCGCCGACGGTCATGATGCTGCCGGTAAGCGTGTTTGAGTTTTTACAGGATCCGGACGACTACTATTTTCCGAGACTGACGGGAAACTATTTCCGCATGATAAGAATCATCAATTTCCTGGTTATCCTTTTTCTTACGCCGGTGTACCTGATACTGGCACAGAATCAGGATTTTACCCCGGAGGTGCTGAGTTTCTTTGTGCCTGAGGAGGATTTTGCCATACCGATTTTCTGGCAGTTTATTCTGCTTGAAATAGCAGTGGATGGCCTGAAGCTGGCATCCCTTAATACACCTACTTCTCTCGGCATGTCCCTTTCAGTCATTGGAGCACTGATACTGGGTGAATTCAGCATAGACTCCGGGTGGTTCATTTCGCAGACAATTCTCTGCATGGCAGTGGTGGCACTGGCTGCCTTTACCCAGCCCAGCATAGAGCTGAGCTACGCCATGAAGTTCGGACGCATTTTCATGCTCGTAGGCGCACAGCTTTTTGGCATAGCTGGTGCGGCGGCTGCTGCAGTTCTCAGCTTTATCGTCATGGCCACGACTAAAACTCTCTCAGGGGACTCATATATTTATCCGCTGATACCTTTTAACGGTGCTGCATTAAAAAGGTTGATTTTTCGTACTAAATCATGATAAAATATATCATTAAGTATGTGCATATGGCATAAGACTTGCGGCCTGCGCTTTCAAGACTTAAATATGCATAACGGTTAGGGGGAACACAAATGGCAAGGATATTAAAGAAGATACCTAATTTTAAACTCCCGAAGTTCAAGATGAAGGAATTCGAGGAGATAGAAGAACTTAAAACTTTATACACAGCAGAAGACCTCGACAGGATGAAGGAAAAGCTTCCGAGAAAACACGGACATCACGAGTGCTACCCGGGAACTGACTATAAAACGGTCAAAGAATTTTTTGACCGTTCCACAACCCTTTATGCCGATAAGGAATTTATACTGGAGACCTTCAACAAGAAGAAGGGCTTTGAAGAAATCACCTATGGACAGTTCCGCAAGGACGTAATAGATTTCGGGACCGGACTCACCAGAGCGCTGAAGTTGGAAGGGGAGAGAGTAATCATCATCAGTGAAACAACCTACAACTGGTATGTTTCATATGTTGCCCTGCTTTGCGGTGCGGGAATTGCCGTGCCTTGCGACAAGGAACTGCCTGAAAATGAGCTGGAAAACATCATCAGACGTTCCAGAGCTTCGGCTATAATTTTCTCGCCTAAGATGAAGGATCTGGTTAAAAAGGCGGTGGGCAAGTGTCCGGAAGTGAAATACTGCATCGAAATGAAGTCGGACGCAGGCTTCGACGAAAAGGATAAACGCTTCGTGGGCTTCAACTACGTTATGGAGGAAGGCCGCGTATTTACCGGCATGGGAGATACCAGCCTCATGGATAAGGAAATCGACCCCGATGCTTTTGCTGTACTTATCTTTACAAGCGGCACCACATCAGCATCCAAGGGTGTAATGATTTCCAACACAAACCTTGCTTACAATATAAATGCGGTAACGCCTTACGTAATGCTTTATCCGGAAGACAGGCTGTTTTCCGTGCTGCCGCTGCACCACACCTAT
Source organism: uncultured Oscillospiraceae bacterium (assembly GCA_964619875.1). GTDB lineage: Bacteria > Bacillota > Clostridia > Peptostreptococcales > Anaerovoracaceae > SUG1106. The sequence continues at coordinate 20,592 of CAZUFU010000016.1, read as the reverse complement.
GAGTCGACAATCGGATTCCTGTATCCGATGTCTGTGGGTGCATCAATAGCAGTGTGCCAGGGACTCAAGCATCTGGTGCCTGATATTCAGGCCACAAAGCCTACAGCTATCATTGCCGTACCGCTACTTCTGGAAGCTTTACATAAGAAGATAAACCAGACCATCGACAAGAGCGGCAAGACATCCATGGTGAACACCATGATACGTCTGACCAACGGCCTGAGAAACGTAGGCATAGATGTAAAGAGAAAGGTTTTCAAGGACATTTACGCCAGTCTGGGCGGCAGGCTGAGAATTCTGGTAAGTGCCGCAGCTCCTATAGATATGAAGGTGGGAAAGTGGTTTGAGGACATCGGACTTCTTTTCCTGCAGGGTTACGGACTGACGGAGACAGCACCTATTGCAGCGCTGACACCTGATTTTGACACTCGCGTAGGTTCAGCAGGAAAGGCCGTTCACGGCGATGAGATAATGATCAAGAATCCTAACGAGAGAGGCGAAGGTGAAATCCTCATCAAGGGTAAGACCGTAATGCTTGGATACTATGAGAATCCTGAAGCCACTGCAGAGGTTATGGAAGACGGATGGTTCAATTCCGGAGATATCGGATACATGGATGAGGATGGATTCCTTTATATAACAGGCCGCAGCAAGAACGTAATCGTTACTCAGAACGGAAAGAACATCTATCCTGAGGAAATCGAAGGACTTCTGGGCAAAGTGCCTGAAATCGCCGAGTGCATGGTTTACGGCAAGGAGGTTAACGGCGAGAAGGAGCTCATTATCACCGCCAAGGTAATCCCTGACTACGATGCCATAAACGAGCTTCACGGCAAGGAAAAGAAGGATCCGGAAAGACCTTTTACCGAAGACGAGATTTACAAGATAATCTGGAATCAGATCAAACAGGTAAACCGCAAGCTGACCAACTACAAGTGCGTCAAGAAGCTTGAAATCAAGACAGATCAGTTTGAAAAGACCAGCACCATGAAGATCAAAAGATTCGCAGAGATTAAAAAGGATAAAGAAGCTGAATCAGCAAAAGCAACAGAAACAGCAACAGAAGCAGAAACAACTGAATAAAATCAAGATACCGGATAACATATATGAAAAAGAATAGCGAAAAAAAATTCCTTCATGCAGCAGTGCCTTTGCTGGCTGTATGCATAATGTGTCTGACCGTACTGCTGGCGCCCTTTTATACATTGGACGCCATGCTCTGTGACGGTCTGTACACAAAAATGGATGGTGTAAAACGAGATATTCGAATAATAGCCGTAGACGAGGAAACAATTACTGAGTACGGAGACTTTACCACATGGTCAAGAGAAAAGAGCGCTGACCTAGTGGAGCTTTTGTGTGCAGATGAAGAAACCTCTCCGGCTGTTATCGGCTTTGACTTCTTCTTTACCGGTGAAAAAGAACCACAGGCAGATACGCGGCTGGCAGAAGCCTGCAGCAGGGCGTGCCCTGTGGTTTTTGCGTCTAATGTGGTTTACAGAGGGACAACCATACAGGATGAAGAGGGCAATATGTATTATGACGCGTGGAATGTGGATATGGTGGAAGAGCCTTATGAAGAGCTGAACCGGGTGGTGCAGAATGGTTTCACCAACGCTTACGTGGCAGGTGACGGATGCATCAGATACACAAAACTCTTCGAAGACTACAACGGCGGTACAGACAGCTTTGCATGGAAAATCTATGAGATATACGAAAATTTCCATGGCCGCCAGCCGGTAGTTCCCGAGATGAACGAGGCAGGACAGCTGAATTTCTTCTATTCGGGACAGGTGGGAGAGTACAGCCACGTTTCCCTCAGCAGGGTGCTGGACGACACTGTGCCTGCCAGAGAATTTAAAGACTGTATTGTGCTGGTGGGGGCTTATGCGCCGGGTTTCCAGGATGCATATGTGGCTGCCGTGGAAAGGGGAAATCCTATGTACGGCGTGGAAATTCAGGCAAACATAATTCAGGCCCTGATGGACGACAAAACGGCCTTATCCGTGCCTTCATGGCTTTACCTGATAATCGTATGTCCGGTTATCTGCGTATTCTATTTCCTTGCAAGAAAGCAGAAGCTGATTCCGGTTATTCTGGAAAGCGCAGTGCTCATCGGTGTGCACCTGGTTATTGGACGCATGCTGGCACTGTCCGGCCATACTGTGCCTCAGCTGTATTTCATATTTGTAATGGTTCTGATGATGCTGTATTTCATCATCGAAAAATATTTCGGGGAGAAACATCGCAGGAAGAAGATGCTTTCCACATTCAAAAAGTATGTGGCCTCTCAGGTTGTGGATGAGCTGGCAAAGGACGACAGCTTCAATCTTAAGCTGGGCGGTGAAAAAAGAAATGTGGCAGTTCTGTTCGTAGATATAAGAGGATTTACGCCTTTATCGGAGAGTCTCAATCCGGAACAGGTTGTGAACATACTGAACGAATATCTTGCACTGACCACTTCCTGCATTCTGAATAACAACGGCATGCTTGACAAGTTTATCGGCGATGCCACCATGGCGGTGTTTAACGCGCCTTTCGACCTGGATGACTATATTTTCCGTGCAGTAAAGGCGGCAGTTGACATGCGCAGCGGTGCTGATGAGCTGGCGGAAAAACTCTGGGAGCAGTTTGGCAAAAAGGTAAGCTTCGGCATAGGTGTCAACTGCGGTGAAGCTGTAGTGGGCAATATAGGATGCGAGTTCAGAATGGATTATACTGCTATAGGTGATACGGTAAACACTGCTGCCCGTCTTGAGAGCCGGGCAAAGGCAGGTGAAATTCTCATAAGCAAAGCGGTCTATGAACATCTCAAGGACAGAATCAATGCAGAGGAAGTGGGAGAGATGGAGCTCAAGGGAAAGAGCAAGGCTGTAATGGTTTATCGCGTACTGGAAATAAAGGAGAATTAGGGCAGCTATGGAAAGACAATGGTTGATAATTCCTGAATACAAACGGATGGAAGAGTCGGCGGCACTTGCGGCAGAATACGGAGCCGCCTTTGAATATAACGATTTTTTTGAGCCTGAAGTTTATGAAAACCCTCAGGAGGTTGACAGAAGAATAGCAGCCTACACCGGCCTTGACAGAGACAGGAGCCGTGACACCATGCACGGTGCCTTCCTCGATGTACTCTTCGCAAGTCGGGACAGTGTCATCAGGGAAAGAAGCAGAGCTCTGGTGAAGCAGTCCCTGGACATTGCCCAAAGACTAGGTGTAAGGGGAGTAGTTTTTCATACCTGCGTTCTGGCAGGGCTTATCAAGTCAGAACCATACATAGAATCCTGGCTCAGGGAGGCGGCGGACTTCTGGAGACAGATTTCCTCAAAGTACAGCGGGATGGATATTTTTATGGAAAACACCTTTGAAGACGGTCCGGAGGTTCTTATCCGCCTTAATGAAAGCCTTTCAGACTGCCCGAATTTCAAGCTGTGTCTTGACTACGGCCACGCCTGCCTGACATCAACAAATATTGAAGACTGGGTACAGCAGATGGCACCGTATACGGGTCACATACACATGAACGATAATGACTTTATAGCCGACAGACACTGGGTGCCGGGGGAAGGCAGCATAGACTGGAAGGAGTGCAGCCTTCTGCTTGACAGGTACGGTATTGACAGCCCTGTGCTGCTGGAGCTGGGAGGCATTGAAAATCAAAGAAAAGCGCTGGAGTATATGAGAAAGGTCTGATGATGGAAAACAGCAGCAGAGAAAACAAGGAACTTATGAAGGTTCTGGACACCGGAATTGCACTTTCAAAGGAGAAGGACAGAAACAAACTCCTCGGAATGATTCTGGATGCCAGTATGGATATGGCCCGGTGCGATGCGGGCACCCTTTACATGAATAAGGAAGGATATCTCCATTTTAAAGTGATGAGAACCATTTCCATGAATGTGGATAAGGGCAGGAACGGGGAAGAGATAGATATACCTCCTGTTCCCATCGTGCCTCAGAATATCTGCGCATACACAGTTCTCAGCGGAAAACCGCTCAACATTCCGGATGTGTACGCCAGCAGCGAGTTCGACTTTTCGGGGCCGCTGAATTACGATAAAATCACCGGATACCACACCGGTTCCATGCTTACCATTCCTCTGATTAACCAGGAGGATGAGGCGGTGGGCGTAATGCAGCTCATCAATGCCATGGATGAAAAAGGCAATATGGTGGAGTTTGCTCCCGATATAGAGAGGGTGATTCTTTCTCTGGCATCCCAGGCGGCCATAGCCATGAGCAACATCCAGTACATGGAAGAGATTAAAAACCAGATGTGGTCCTTTACGGAAGCCATGGCGGAAGCTATAGACGCCAGAACTCCATATAACGCCAATCATGTGCGCAACGTGGCCATGTACGCCGGGAAACTGGCCGACTACATAAATGAGCTCCATGAGGAAGGCCTGGAGGAAGCGAGCTTTTCCAAGGAAAGAAAGGAACAGCTTATTCTCAGCGCTCTCCTTCACGATCTGGGCAAGATGGCTGTGCCTACCAAGGTTATGAACAAAGCAACCCGGCTTGAGGAAAAACTGGGAGACATTCAGAGTAGATTAGAGATATTCAGACTGAAATATAAAATTCAGCTGCTGGAGGGGAAGATTTCAGAGCAGAAGTTCAGTGAGCTGACTAAAACCGTCGATGATGTGATAGCTCTGGTGAATGATGTCAACAGCTCGGGTTTCCTTGATGATGAGAAGGAAGCGCGGCTTAGAGAAGCTTTCCTGTACAAGTTCAGCGAAGATGGACATGAGGAGCCTTTCTTTACAGAGGAGGAAAAAGAGGACCTGCTCATCAAGAAGGGAACACTGACGGAGAAAGAAAGAGCCGTAATGGAAAGTCACGTGGAAATGACGGAGCGCATTCTGAACAAGGTTCACTTCAGTTCAAAGGACAAGGATGTGCCTAAGTGGGCTATTCAGCACCATGAATGTCTCAACGGCAAAGGCTACCCGAGAAAGCTTACTGCAGAGGATCTTTCGCTGGAGGCCCGGATACTGGCGGTGGCTGATATCTGTGATGCTCTGCTGGCTTCAGACAGGCCGTATAAAAAGCCTATGCCGCCTGAAAAGGCTTTTGCCATTATGCGTGATATGGCTCAGAACGGTAATATAGATGGAAAACTCGTAGATTATTTAGAAAAATGCGTCGATAATTAACACACTCAGAATAGATGCGTCATTATTAAATGGAGGTGGAGTGATTGGGAAAATTTTTGAGAAAATCAGCTGGTAAGCTGTTTGTACTCGTCTGCTGCGTAATCATGGCTGCAGGCTTTATGACCGGCTGCGGAGGATCCGGCGGCTCAGGCGGTGCCGGAGATTCCGGGGACGGTTCGGGCAATCAGGGCGAAACCGCCCGTACGATTGCCGTGGAGGAGACAAACGGTACTATCGTAGTGGTGGATGAGGCAAAGGAAAGCACCAATGCATATAAGGGCATGCATCTTTACTCCGGAAATGATGTTACAGTGCAGAAAGCATCTGACATGACCATGCTTTTAGACATGGACAAGTATGTATATGCGCAGGAAGATACTCACTTCTGGCTTGAAGCGTCGGGAAGCAGCGAATCCAGCAAAACGGTAATTTATCTGGATGAAGGTGCTGTGCTGAACCGCATTAAGAATCCTCTTGAAAACGGTTCTGTATATCAGGTGGATACTCCTAACTCCACCATGGCTGTCCGCGGTACCGTATTCTGGGTTGTGGTGCGCAAAGGCGCAGATGGTCAGGTTTATACTTATCTTCAGGTGTTTGACGGTTCTGTAAAGGTCGACTTAAAGAACACTGAGGGTGAATATAACGGCGTGACCGGGACCTTCGATGCCGGCCAGGCCGCTGGCATCAGAGGCAACACAGACATCTCGGAGTTTATCACGGGAGAAGGCGGCAATATTTCTTCGCCGATTGATGTGTCTTCTCTCCCTCCTGAAATAGCAGAAAAACTCCTTGAATACATAGAAGATGGCGATGAGATTATCTTTGACGAGGAAATACTGGCAGCAATCCTTGAGACATCGGGCAATACGGATGACACCGACGATCCTGCCGACGGTGACGGTACTGATGGTACTGATGAAGAAGAGCATAACTGGCGGACGGTGACTGTGCGTAAGGCTACCTGCACAAGGGAGGGAATTGTTCAGTCTGTCTGCTTAATCTGCGGGCAGACCAAAGACAGAGAAACCGTTCCGATGACAGCTCACAAGGAGGCTTCCAGCTGGGTTGATGAAAAAGAGGCTACCTGCACTGAGGCAGGAAGCCAGACCAAGTCCTGCACAGTCTGCGGCACCGTTTTGAAAATTCGTTCCGTAAAGGCTCTGGGCCATAAAGCCGGCGATGCTGTGACTACGGAGGCTACCTGTACCGAGGCCGGCTCCGTTGTCACCTCCTGCACCGTTTGCGGTGATGTGCTGGAGGAACAGGTAATCGAGGCTCTCGGTCACCAGCCGGGCGAGTGGACGGTTACCGAGCCTGCAGGCTACGGTACATCGGGCACCAAAACCCTGTCCTGTTCAGTCTGCGGTCAGGTACTGGAAATCCAGACCATACCTCCGCTGGTACCGGAATACGTGCCGCCTGCAACACCGAGCTGCAGCCATGAAAAAATTGAGTGGGTAGTGACTAAAGAGGCAACTTGCACTGAGGCAGGCGAGCAAACCGGAACATGTCCGGATTGCGGTGAGACATTGACGGAGACAATTGATGCATTGGGACATAGTATTACAGGAAATTACGTATGGATAACTGCAGTAACCTGTACAGAGGATGGACTCATTACAGGAACCTGTGAACGCTGTGGTGATGAAAAAGCAACAGCAGTAGTCCCGGCATATGCACCGGAGGAGGGCCATAGCTTTTTTGTACAATTAGATATACATGCCATAAGCCTTGCACAAGAAGAATTATTACAAGGTGGTGAGAGTGTGCAGGCTGAAGTCACAATGGAATGTAAAAGATGTCAGACTGTTTCATCAGATTATCATACATTATATTCAGATGGAACCACAATATATTGTCAAGAATGTAGAATTGAAGTCAAACCAACTTTAGTTGAACAATAAACCCAACGGCGCCTTGATTAGCAAGGCGCCGTTTTACTGCTCCGACATAATCGTTATTTTCTTTTTTGCCGTTTTTCTTTGCAAAAATACAAAAAAATCATCAAAAAAGAAAAACCTTCAGAAAATCCGTCAAAAAAAGCAAAAGAGGAAGAGTCATTTATCGATAAATTCATCTCCCTCTTTAAAAACTAGACAATATGAATGAACTTGTCCCTTTCACGCTCGATTTCGATTCTGTGGAAAGGCGTGTTGATACCCGGCATACCGCCTGTGTGCATGAAAATCACATTTTCGCCGCGGGCGATTTCGCCTTTTTTGACCATTTCAAGAAGGCCGGCAAAGCATTTTCCCGTGTAGCAAGGGTCCAGGATGATGGCCTCTTTTTCTGCCATGTAGTACATTGCCTCGCGGACCTCTTTGCAAGGATTGTTATAGGCACCTCTTTCGTATTCTTCCGTTACATCCAGCGCATCTTCAGGCACTTCTGCCTTCAGCGCCTCAAGGCCGAAATAGTCGCAGGCCTTATCAAAGTGATGCTTGGCAGCACTTCTGAGACCGCCTTTGTGAGGCATAATGCTGATGCCTGTAAGATGAAGAGGAAGCCTTTCGTTGGCAATACCCAGAAGCAGGCCTGTATATGTGCCCATACTGCCTACAGTGGTTACGACTCTGCAGTCTTTCAGTCCCAGCTCTGAAGTCTGTGAAGCCAGTTCCACGGCACATTCATAATATCCAAGAGCGCCGATTTCGTTGGAGCCGCCCATAGGAATGTAGTAGACCTTTTCGCCCTGAGCCTCATAGCGGGCGGTTACCTCTGCAACGGTCTGTTTCATAAGCTCGCCTTCGGAGTGTATTCCGTCCGCTTTTTTGAGCCAGACGTCGCAGCCCATCATACCATCAAGGAGAAGGTTTGCCGAAAGCTCGCCGGGATATTCGTCCACAGCCACAATGGCACCCTTTAGGCCGTATTTCCTCGCAACGGCCAGTGTCAGTCTGCCGTGATTGGTCTGTGCACCGCCGACGGTCAGAAGGAGGGTTGCGCCTTTGTCCTGTGCATCTTTGAGGAGGTACTCAAGCTTGCGCAGCTTGTTGCCGCCTGCTGCCAGAGGAGTCAGGTCATCACGTTTTATGTAAAGGTTTATGCCCAGGTCGTCGGAAATATTGTCAAGTCGTTCGAGGGGCGTCGGAAGGTGCAAGAAACTGATTTTTTCGTGTCCCAAAAGCATTTTTTTTACCTCTCTTTTTAAAAATTAGCTGTTTCCATTTTAGCACATTAGTGTTAAAATGGGAACATAGTATTGACCGAAAAGGAGGATGAAACTATGGCATTTATGGATAAATTAGGTCAGATGGCAGGTAAGGCTGCCGAAATCGCCGGTGACACTATCGACTACGGCAAAATCAAAGGTAAAATTCTGCTCGAGAAGGGCAAGGTAAAAGACAGCAAGGAAGAACTGGGCGGATATGTTTATAATACTCTTAAGAACGGAGGAGAGCTTGATCAGTCAAGACTGGACGAGTTTATGGCAGAAATCGATGCGCACATGGCAGAAATCGCCAAGCTCGAGGCTGAAGCCGATAAAGCGAAGGAAGATAAGGGAGATACTGCAGAATAATGATCGGCGTTATCGTTAATACTCTCACCGTAGTTGTCGGAAGCGTAATCGGCCTCCTGGCCAAGAAGCTGATTCCTGACGGCTGGTCCGACTTCATAATGAAAGGCATTGCACTCTGTGTGATATACATAGGAATCGACGGAGCCATGTCGGGTCAGAATACTCTGATAGCCATAATATCCATGGCTGTGGGAGCTGTCATCGGACTTGCCCTTGATCTGGACAAGCACCTGAACAATTTTGCCGAGAGGCTGGAAAACAGGTTCAAAAAACCCGGCGAAAACGTGACCATTGCCGAGGGCTTTGTCACCGCCAGCCTGCTTTTCTGCGTGGGCGCCATGACTATAGTGGGTTCACTGCAGGCTGGGCTTACAGGCAATAACGAGATGCTGTTTACCAAGGCGACTCTGGACGGCATTTCATCTATTATTTTCTCCGCATCTTTAGGAATCGGTGTAATGCTGTCGGCGGCCTTCGTCTTCGTATTTCAGGGGGCTATAGTGCTGCTGGCTCAGGCTGTGGAGCCTTTCCTGAGTGATGCTGTAATTGCAGAAATGACCTGCGTGGGGTCTCTTCTCATAGTGGCCATCGGCCTGAACATTCTTGGAATTACCAAACTGAAGGTAATGAATTACATGCCTGCGGTATTCCTTCCCATCGTGCTTTGCCTGTTTATGTAGGCCAAATTGCAAAAAAACCTTGCAATATCAACAATTTCGTGATATCATAACATATGACGATATAAGGTAAGACTTAAAGAGTGGGTTCCAGCCCACTCTTTCAATATTATATGGGAGAAAATTGAATAATGGCTAAGAAAAAAATAACGGAAATCGTGGAGGAAATCACTGCTGATTTTCTCGCGGAAAACGGGCTTGAACTCTATAACAGCGAATTCGTCAAGGAAGGCAAGGACTGGTTCCTGAGAGTCTACATCGACAGACTGCCTCTTGAAGGCGAAGGCGCCGACGGATGTGAAAGCAAGGAACAGTATGTGTCAACAGATGACTGTGAAAAGGTGAGCAGATTTCTTTCCGAAGAGCTTGACAGGCTTGATCCTATCGAGCAGAACTACTATCTGGAGGTGTCATCACCGGGCCTTGACAGAGCGCTAATCAAAGAAAAAGATTTTATCAGGTTTTGCGGACACGTGGTCGACATAAGCTTATATAAGGCCATGGACGGCAAAAAGACCTATCAGGGCATACTGAAAGGTCTCACCGAGGATAATAAAATTGTAATTACAGACGAAAACGGAAGCGAGATTGAATTCCCGAGGGAGCAGGTGGCTAAGACCAGACTTGCCGTAATTTTCTAAGGAGGTAATAAAAAAGATGAACAAGGAATTTATTCAGGCTATTGAGGATTTAGAAAAGGAAAGACATATATCTAAGGATATTCTGATTGAAGCCATCGAATCCGCACTGGTATCTGCATATAAGAAAAACTACGGAACTTCACAGAACGTGAGAGTTGATATCAACGAGGAAACCGGAGACATCAACGTATACATGAGAATGGACGTAGTAGAAGAGCTGGAAGATGAACTGACTCAGCTTTCACTGGAAGAAGCCAGAGAAATCGACCCGAGATACGAGGTGGGTGATATAGTTGAATATCAGGTAACACCAAGAGATTTCGGCAGAATCGCAGCTCAGACAGCCAAGCAGGTAGTGGTTCAGAGAATCAGAGAAGCTGAAAGAGGAATGATTTTTGACGACTTCATCACCAGACAGGGTGAAATCGTGACAGGAACCGTTCAGAGAGTAAGCAATGAAACTCTCTTCGTGAACATCGGCAAGACAGAGGGTATACTTTCTGCCAATGAACAGGTACCGGGCGAACGCTATCAGGTAAACGACAGACTTAAGGTCTACATCATGGACGTTAAGAAGACAAACAAAGGACCTCAGGTTTTCCTTTCCAGATCACATCCGGGCCTTGTAAAGAGACTCTTCGAGCTGGAGGTTCCTGAAATCGAGGACGGAACTGTGGAAATCAGAGGAATCGCCAGAGAGGCAGGTTCAAGAACCAAGATGGCGGTTTATACTGAATTTGAAAACGTGGACCCGGTTGGCTCCTGCGTAGGTACCAGAGGTGCCAGAGTACAGGCCATCGTAGACGAGCTTCACGGAGAAAAGATAGATATCATACCTTGGAGCGAGGATCCTGAGCAGCTTATTGCCAATGTCCTCAGCCCAGCCAAGGTTGAAAAAGTAATAATTGATGAAGGCGACGAAAAAATCGCTACAGTGGTGGTTCCGGACTACCAGCTTTCACTGGCAATCGGCAAGGAAGGTCAGAACGTAAGACTGGCAGCAAGAGTCAGCGGATGGAAGATAGATATTAAGAGCCACACCCAGTATTTCGGTTCTGAAGACTTCGTAGAAGTCGAAGATGACTTTGAAGATAATCAGGCAGGATCGGAGGAGGAACCTGCAGCAGCGGAATTTGTTGAACTGGAGGAGTAAAATTTGAAGGATAGAAAAATCCCCATGAGAAGATGCGTAGGCTGCATGACATCCAGAGAAAAGCAGGAGCTTGTGAGAATTGCAGGCTTTGAGGGGCGGATAAGCGTGGATACGACAGGAAAGGCCAAGGGCCGGGGAGCTTACCTTTGCAGAACCAGCCCGGACTGCTGGGAAAAGGCCTATAAGCGCAAGGCCCTCGAAAGATCCCTGGGCATGGAGATCACACCTGAGGCCAGGGAAAGCATTTTCGCAGAGCTTAAGGAGATGTCAGGAGAGAAGGAGATGCCCCATGAGTAGCGGGGTGAGCAGGATAGAGGCAGCAAGAAGAAAGCTGCTGAGCTACATGGGTTTTGCGGCCAAAGCGAGAAAAATTGTCAACGGCTACAACACCTGCATCTTCACCATGGAAAAGGGTAAGGTCAGACTGCTGATAATAGCGGAGGACCTTGCAGAAAACTCAAAGAAAAAGATGATAGCCGCTGCAGGCAGATTAAAAGTGGAATACAGGGTTTTCGGTGACTCGGATGAAATGTCCCATATGACAGGAACAGCCGGAAAGGGTATTTTCGGCATCACCGATGAAAATTTTGCAAAAGTGATTTCAAAAGAGATTGACCATATCGAAGCATTAGAAAGGGAGGTGTTCTAATGACAGAAACAAATACAAAGGAAACGAAAATAGTAAAGGCAACGCCTAAGAAGACGGAAAGTCAGGAAGACGCTCAGCCTAGAGTAACAGTAAAGGCGGCGGTTATTCCGCAGATGAGAAATCAGGGAGCTGCAAGGCCTGCAAGACCTCAGTCTCAGGCTTCCGATAGACCTGCTGCAAGACCGCCTATGGGCAAGCCTGTAGTAAATAAGGATTTAGAGAACAGAACCAAGCCGCCTGTAGGCAAGGTTGTAGTGCCTAAGGAGGTTTCAGAAAGAGGAAAGGTTAAGGAGGATGCTCCGGTTACAGTTGCTCCTGCGGCTGAGGCCCCAAAAGCTGAGAGACCTAAAACAGAAACACCAGCGCCAAAGGCTGAAGCCACAGCACCAAAGGCAGAGGCTCCGAAGACCGAAGCAACTGCATCAAAGGCAGAAGCACCGAAAACTGAAGCGCCTGCACCTAAAGCAGAAGCACCTAAGTCAGATGCTGCTGCACCGAGAAAGGATGCGCCTAGAAGATCCGACAGACAGGAAAGAACGGAAAGATCCGAGAGACCGGCACGCCAGCCTAGAGACGGCAGACCGGCACGTCAGCCAAGAGAGGGCCAGCAGGACCGCAGGGGCCAGGGTTCAAGAGACGGTCAGGGCGGACGTGACAGGGATGGACGCGATAACCGCGGCGAGCAGGGCGGCAGACCTCAGCGTCAGGGCGACGGCAGACCTCAGAGAAGAGAAAGAAACGACGCACCTAAGCTGGAAAGAATGGAAACCAAGCCTAACCAGAAGAACACTGAGAAGCGTGACCATCATGAAAAGGAAAGAAATAAATTTGCTAAATTAGAAGGCGGCAGCAGCACCGGCAAGAAGAACAAGGAAAGAATGCAGCAGCGTTCCCTTGAAAAGGCATCCAAGCCTAAGAAGCACAATAAACCTAAGCCGGCAGTTGTCGAAGAAGAGGATATAATGGAAGAACTTCCTACAGGAACAATTGCAGTAACAGTGCCTATCACCGTAGCCGGTTTCTGCGAACAGGCAGGTATTTCAACATCACAGGTTATCATGGCACTCATGAAGATGGGTATCATGGCCAACATCAATCAGAATATAGACGAGGATACAGTTCTCATTCTGGCAGACGAGCTGGGAATCAGCGTAGTAGTGGCTAAGGTAGAGGAAGAGGTAGAAGAGGAAGGTCTTGAACTCTTTGAAGACCGTGAAGAGGATCTGAAGCCTAGAGCTCCTATAATCACCGTAATGGGTCACGTTGACCACGGTAAGACATCACTTCTGGATGCCATCAGAAAGACCAATGTTACAGCCTCAGAGTCCGGCGGAATCACTCAGCATATAGGTGCTTCCGAAGTAATGATAAACGGGCAGAAGATTGTATTCCTGGATACACCGGGACATGAAGCTTTCACCGCAATGCGTGCCCGCGGAGCTCATATCACCGATATCGCAGTACTGGTTGTAGCTGCCGATGACTCTGTAAAACCTCAGACCATCGAGTCCATCAGCCACGCCAAGGCTGCAGGTGTGCCTATCATCGTTGCTATCAACAAGATAGATAAACCGGGTGCAAATCCTGACAGAGTTAAGCAGGATCTGACAGAACACGGAATTCTGGTAGAAGACTGGGGCGGCGATGTAATCTCAGTTCCTGTATCAGCAAAGACCGGCGAAGGTATCGTAAACCTTCTGGAAATGATTTTATTACAGGCAGAGGTGCTGGAACTGAAAGCAAATCCGTCGAGACTTGCAATGGGTTCGGTTATCGAAGCCAGACTGGATAAAAACAAGGGCCCTGTGGCAACACTATTAGTAACCAACGGAACTCTGAAGACAGGCATGAGTGTAGTAGCAGGAACATGCTCCGGCAGAATCAGACTTATGACCAACTATAAGGGCGATACCATCAAGAAAGCGGGACCTGCTACAGCAGTTGAAATCCTCGGACTGACCGATGTACCGGAAGCCGGCGACGAATTCAACGCAGTTAAGGAAGACAAGGTTGCAAGAGAAATTGCAGAGAACAGAAAGGCCAAGCTGAGAGAGGAAATCCTTGCTAGAAATGCGAGCACCACTCTGGAACAGTTATTCAGCCAGATTCAGGAAGGGGAGGTCAAGGACCTTAACCTCATCATCAAGGGAGACGTACAGGGCTCCATCGGTGCCATCGTGTCATCCCTTGAAAAACTCAACAACGAAAACGTTAGAGTAAAGATAATCCACACAGGCGTAGGTACTGTAACAGAATCCGACGTTATGCTGGCCGGAACTACAGGCTCCATCATCATCGGCTTCAACGTAAGACCTACTACTGCAGTTCAGACCTTTGCTGACAGAGAAAACATCCAGATCAGACTTTACAGAGTAATCTACGACATCATCAACGATGTTGAGGACGCTATGAAGGGTATGCTTGATCCTGAGTTCAAGGAAGAGGTTCTGGGCAAGGTTCAGGTAAGAGAGACCTTCAAGGTTCCAAACGTTGGTATCATTGCCGGTGCCTATGTTCAGGAAGGCAAGGTTATCAGAAATGCCGAAATCAGACTTGTGCGTGACGGTATCGTTATCCACGAGGGCAAGATTTCATCCCTCAGAAGGTTTAAGGATGACGCCAAGGAAGTCAACCAGGGCTACGAGTGCGGTATCGGTATAGAAAACTACAACGACATCAAGGTGGATGACATTATCGAGTGCTTCCACATGATTGAGGTGGAAAGGAAATAATTTATGGGTAAAGGATACAGAAGCGGCAGGCTGGGGGAGGAGATTCGCAGAATCGTCAGCGAAATGCTCATCAGCGGTATTAAAGACCCCAGACTGACAGGAAACATGGTCAGCGTATCCGGTGTCGAAGTTACCAGCGACGGCAGCTACGCCACCTGCTATGTTTCCGTGCTTAATTTCAGCAAAGACCCTGAGGAAAAGGAAAGGCAGGAGCAGGAGGTTCTTGCCGGCCTTTCCAGCGCCAAGGGACTGCTGAAAAAAGAGATTTCAAGGCAGGTAAAGGTGCGCCATATTCCCGAGTTGATCTTCAAACCTGATCACTCTATGGACTATGGCAGACATATAGACGAAATACTGGATAATATTGATTTTGACAGCTATCAGAAGGACACGGAAGAATAATGGCTAATAATACTTTTAAGGAGATTGCAGAGGTTCTGCTCAGAGCGGAGAATATTCTTATATTTCCTCATATAAACGCTGACGGAGATGCTGCCGGTTCGGCAGCAGCCCTTTGCCACGGGCTGAGAAGTCTGGGTAAGAACGCATATGTTCTCATTGAAGACCAGCTGCCTGCAAACCTGAGATTCATGGATAAGGGATACTTTACCTTCGATGATTCGGTGATAAGAGATCCGTATGTATCCGTGTGCGTGGACTGCGGAGACTATAGCAGGTTTCCGGCACGCAGAGTAAAGTTTGATTCGGCAGCTGCAACGGTGTGTGTTGATCACCATGGGACTACGGAAAAATTCTGTGACTATAACTACGTAGACCCGTCGGCTGCAGCCACAGGTGAGCTCATCTATGCCCTTATAAAGGAAATGGGTGTGAAACCTGACGTTGAAATCGGAGAGGCGATTTTTGCGGCAATTACTACCGACACGGGCAATTTTCAGTATTCCAACACTACGAAGAGCTGCCATCTTATAATGGCGGAGCTCTTCGATTTTGGCGTGGATACAAACAGGGTCAGCGTTGAGATTTACGAGAACGAAAGACCACAGAAGCTGATGGTAACCACCAGAGCTCTTTCCACCCTTGAGATTTTCGGAGAAGGCAGGGGAGCCATAGCCTATATAACCCTCGATGATATGGAGGAAATCGGCGCAGAGCCTTTTGAGACCGATAGTGTCATCGAAAACCTCAGAAGTATTTCCGGTGTTGAGTACGCTGCTTTTATTAAAGAAAAAGAGCCGGGAGTAATCAGAGTGAGTCTGAGAGCAAAGCGTCGCGGAGATGTGGCTGCGATAGCTTCTGAGCTTGGCGGCGGGGGTCATGTCAAGGCCGCAGGCTGCACACTGCACATGACGGTGGAAGAAGCCGTGGGACTGATGAAATCAAAGCTTAGTGAGGCGATTGATACCCTATGAAAGACGGAATAATAAACATATACAAGCCTTCAGGAATGACCTCCCACGATGTGATCTATAAACTGCGAAAAATTCTCGGGATCAAGAAGCTTGGGCATACCGGAACTCTTGACCCGCTGGCTACAGGTGTGCTGCCTATATGCATTGGCAAGGCCACCCGTGTATGCGAGTACCTGGACGGCGATCTGAAAAAATACAGGTGCACCATGGTGCTGGGTATTGAGACCGACACCCAGGATGTAACAGGAGAAATAATAAAAACGTCTGATACATCTCACATAGGTCCTGACGATGTATATAAGGCTTTCGAAAGTTTCAGAGGATGGATAGATCAGAAGCCTCCTATGTACAGTGCTGTCCGTGTAAAAGGACGCAGACTCTATGAGTATGCCAGAGCCGGTGAGGAAGTCGATGTGAAAACCAGAAAGATTTTTATCAGAAGTCTGGAAATTGAGGCTATCGATTTCGCCCATGACAGCAATTCCAAAAAGGTTACTTTCACCGTGGAATGCTCCAAAGGAACATATATAAGGACCATATGTCAGGATGCCGGCGCGGCTCTTGGCTGCGGGGCAAGCCTGGAGAGTCTGGAGAGACTTGCAAGCGGCAGATTTACAGCAGAGGATGCCGTGACGCTGGACGAGCTCAGGTCAGTGGCTGAAGCTGCCGGTCTTTCACCTGAACGTAAATTTGGTGAAGAGATACCATCGGCCTTTGAAAAATATATAAAAGGTATAGACTATCCTCTCGAGCATTTAGGGGAAGCCGTAATGACGCCGGAAACAGGCAGAAGGTTTATCGATGGATGGCATATCTCATATCGTGAGTGCCTGTCGGTGACAGAACCCGACTCTGCCGCAGGAGAATGGAATGAAGGCGGACGCAGGCTGTACAGAATGTACGCACAAGACCAGGCGGCTCCCGGAGCAAAAGCCTTCCTGGGGGTTGCCTATCACAGCGACAAGTATAGAAAGCTTGTGGCAGACAAGGTATTTGCAAGGAGTGATGACTAATGGAAACATTTAATACTATAGAAGAAATAAAAAATATTCAGCCATGCTGTGTTGCTCTGGGAAATTTTGATGGAGTACACGCAGGACACCAGGCGCTGATAAAGGCAGCAGTGGAAAAGGCACATGAAAAAGGACTGAAGAGTGCGGTTTTCACATTTTCCACCCTTCCTAAAAATCTGATTCCCGGCTCCAAACCGGTGAAGAACATCATATACCAGGAGGAAAAAGCCGACCTCATCGAAAAACTGGGAGTTGACTACCTTTTCAATATAGAATTCACAAAGGAAATAATGACTACACCGCCGGAAGAATATGTAAAGAAGTTTCTGGTAGATATGTTCAATGCAAAGGAAGTTTTTTGCGGCTTCAATCACCGCTTCGGATATAAGGCGGCAGGAAACGATGAAATGCTTAAGGAACTGGGACAGAAGTACGGTTTCGGCGTAAACCAGATTCCGCCGGTTATTATTGACGGTGATGTGGTAAGCTCCACTCTTATCCGCGGTCTCATCAAAGCCGGTGAAGTGGATGAATGCCCTAAATATCTTGGCAGGAACTACGACATAGGCGGAGAGGTGGTCGTAGGAAACCGTCTTGGCAAGACCATAGGTTTTCCTACTTCAAATATTATGATTGATGAAACCATGGTGACACCGCCAAACGGTGTATATGTGACTTACTGCCTGTACAACGGAGTCAGATATCCGAGCGTGACCAACGTAGGTGTCAAGCCCACCATCGGCACCTTCAAAAAGAACATGGAGACTCACATCTTCAATTTTGACAAGGAGCTTTACGGTAAATACATAAAAGTAGAGTTCGTCAAGATGACCAGAGATGAAGTGAAATTCAGCAGTGTTGAGGAGCTTTCAGCACAGATAGCCAGAGACTGTCAGGAGGCAAGAGATTACCACGGTCTGTAGAAAGGAAAAATTTTATGAGCAAATTATCTAGAAAAGCTAAATCAGTGAGCATGCGTATCGAGGGCTTTTCCAAGTCCAAGAAGCGGTGGTGGCTCAGAGCTGTAGAATACAGCAAGGAACATGATACAAAGTTTTCTGATGCTCAGAAAAAATGGGCATATGATAACGGATTCCTGCCGGGAATCGCTGAAAGATACGGTATTGACGAGAGCAATGTAAAGGATTTTATTTCTTTAAAGGACTTACTGTTTATATATCCTATTAACGATATATTCAGAAAATGGATAAACGACAGGGTAACCACCAGGAAGGTACTTAAACCATTTAAGGACAATCTGCTTAGCCAGTATTTTCATCTTTACCTGAGAGACGGGGATGCACTGGTAGTAAAACTGCCGGACTGCCCTGAACAGTATGGCAGCTCTATAGATGATGTCATTGAGCTTGTCAGAAATGAGGGGAAAATTGCACTGAGGAGCACTATCGGACTCTTTGTGAGAAAGATAGAATATTCTGACGGCAGATTTTTCTTTGACGGGACAGAACTTTCGGAGAACGAGCTGAAGGAAAAGCTCTCGAAGCTGGCCATGGAGAGGGTTTATGTAATTACAGAATATGTTGAAACTGCTGAAGATTTTGGCGGGCAAGATGAAACAGAAGCTTCGATTTTGAGGCTTATTGCATACAACAAATATGCTGACAATCCGAGAGTTGGACAGGCATATCTCAGAGTTCTTCCGGCTGATGGCAGGGAAGATGTGACCGTACCCGATAATTCTGAAGAAGATAGGGTATATGCAAAAAATTTCATGGAAGATGAGGTTGTCTTGCCGAAGGAGGGTGCTGAAGCTAAAGCTTCACATTTCTGCTACTATCCTGTAGATGCAGAGACTGGTGCTATAAATGCAGGTAAGCGTCTTGACGATGAAAATCATATCGTCGACGGACTGGAACTGCTCAGATCCGACGGCAGTATAATTGAGAACATTCCGGGATGGGAGAGGATAAAGCAGACAATTGTGGACATGTGCAGGTTCATTCCGCAGATTGAGATTATGGAACTGGATATTTTTATCACCAGAGACGGTTTCAAGATTGTAGATTTTTCTGACCATCCTTACTATCCTCAGGTGGTAGGCTTCAATGAAGAAATGAAGGAATACTTCAATATGAAGTTCAGGCTTAAGAGCGAAAAAAGAGCGGCTCCTGATGTAAAGGCGCGTACCGTGAAAT
The DNA here is from genome assembly GCA_964619875.1 of uncultured Oscillospiraceae bacterium. Classification (GTDB taxonomy): domain Bacteria; phylum Bacillota; class Clostridia; order Peptostreptococcales; family Anaerovoracaceae; genus SUG1106. Next base: position 1,516 of record CAZUFU010000016.1, on the reverse strand, counting down.
ATAAGTCCAAGTCAATGCGCTGGGAGAAGCTTACTGAGCTCTTTGCTCCTCCGGGAATGAGACCGCAGAGCTTCAAGAGATGGGCAGAGACAATGATGGAAGATCTGCATTCAAAGAACGGAATTCCTCTTAAGGACAAGCTGTGGGCATACAGACACGGCTTCCTGTCATATCGTATTCCACAGTACGGAATAACCAGGGAGAATTATAAAAACTTTATTTCGGACTATGATTACAGATACGTAATCTTCCTCAATAACAGATATAAAATCTGGCTTGAGGATAAAATTACTATTAAATATATCTGCAGCAAATATTCGCAGTTTTTCCCTAAATATTACTATCACGTTTCGGTAAGAAACGGGGAAAAACGCATAATACCGCTGATGGATCTGCCGGACTATTGCTCAAACAGCCTTGAGTCAGTATTTGAGCTGGTTGAGCGGGAAGGTGCCCTTGCATGCAAGCCGCAAAAAGGAGCGAAGGGCCATGGCTTCTACAAGTTTTCATATCATGACGGAAAATATTTTCTCAATCATGAGGAGGCTTCAAAGGAGGATATATTAGCCATTCTGGGAAATCCTGCTTCTCAGTATCTGATTACAGAGTATATAAAACAACACCCGGTAATCAATAATATTTATCCGGGAGCAGTTAACACTCTGAGAATCATCACATTCAGCAGGGACGGGCACACTCACGAGATCGGCAATGCCTATATGCGCGTGGGTTCCAAAAAGACAGGTGCCGTTGATAATATGGGTGCCGGAGGAATGTTTGTCCAGGTAGATATGGAAACAGGCCATTTTTCCAACGGCAAGATTATAACGGAAAACAGCATCGTGCCTTGTCCGAACCATCCGGATACGGGAACACTACTGGAGGGGGAAATTCCTCACTGGGAGACTATAAAACAGGGCATTCTGGATATCTGCAGTGAAATACCGCAGCTTGAGTTCCTTGGATTTGATGTGGCAATTACAGAAGACGGTATGAGGCTGCCTGAAATCAACAGAAATCCCGGATATCCTATGATAGAGACATTCAGGAGACCTACCATAGACTATCTCCTTTATAAAAAGGAGGCCAAGATGAGAGCCAATAATATTAAAAAGACCAAGTGGTAAAGATTTTATTGACAATGATCGGTGCCTGTGGTATCATAAATTGTTGAAATTATTACCTTTGCTGCGTCTCGAGGCTACTCCGGCCCGAGACCCGGCTGAGGCGAATTTAGAAAAGGAGAAATAAACATGATTACAAAGGAAATCAAAGAACAGATCATCAAGGAATATCAGTTGAAAGAGGGAGACACAGGTTCCCCTGAGGTTCAGGTTGCCATTCTGACATACAGAATTAACGACCTTAACGAACATCTGAAAGTTCATAAGAAGGACCACCACTCAAGAAGAGGTCTTTTAAAGATGGTAGGTCAGAGAAGAAACCTTCTTGCATACCTGAAGGAAAATGACTTAGAGAGATACAGAACTCTGATCGCACGTTTAGGATTAAGAAA
>CAZUFU010000015.1:0-24775 GCA_964619875.1 uncultured Oscillospiraceae bacterium | reverse complement strand
GAACCCGCCCCCTCAGCTTGGGAAGCTGATATTCTACCAATGAACTATGTCCGCATCTCTTTTTAATAATATCACAAATGCTTTTAAAAGTAAATACCGCCGCCGACTCAAAATCAGCCGGCGGCTTTTTTAATCAGGGAACTCTTTGTCTCACACAGGGTCATGAACGTGTGATCCAGCACCGGTTTACAGCTCCAGCTCGTACATTATCATTGCCAGTGCCGCCATTCCCGCCGTTTCCGTACGCAGTATGGTCTTCCCCAACGTCACTGTGGCGGCCCCGGCGGCCTTCAGCCTCTCTATCTCGCTGTCGCTGAAGCCGCCCTCAGGCCCGATAATCAGCGCAATCCTGCGGGCCTGAGGCCCCGTGGCCCCACGCAGGAAGTCCTTTATTGTCAGGCCGTCCTCGTTCTCATACGGACAGATAACCAAATCGTAATCGGGTAATTCGGCCACCATTCTGTCAAAATCATAGCTTTCTGTTACACGAGGTATTATTCCCCGCTTGCACTGCTTTACCGCTTCAGCCGCAATCTTCTGCCAGCGGTCCAGCTTCTTTCCGAAGTTGCCTTTTTCCACTACCACAGTTCTTTCCATGAATACCGGCACGATAGTATCAACACCCATCTCCACGGTCTTCTGAATTACCGTCTCCATCTTGGATGCCTTTGGCACTCCCTGATAAAGTGTCACCCTAGTCGCTGGCTCCGTGGCGAATTTCTGTTTGTCCAGAATTTTCAGAGTTGCACAGTCTTCCGTCAGTTCCTCCAGACAGGTTTTATATTCCCAGCAGTCGCCGTCGGATATATCCAGCTCCATTCCCGGCCGGGCGCGAAGCGCCTTGCGCAGATGATGCAGGTCATCCCTGTTTTCCATATATATGTGTGCTCCGCTTACGGCGGAAGGGTCCACAAAAAATTTACTCATGCTCTTTTTCCTTTCCTACAGAGCTGCAGCCACGGCACACCACATGCCGTCCTGACGTACTTCCAGGATCCTGAAGCCCAAAGCTCTCATGGCGTCTACCACCGTCACAACCTTTTCATCAAGTATTCCCGATGAAATATAAACTGCACCTGGCATCATATGATTTGCTACATCCTTGCTTAGCATAATTACAAGGTCGGCCATGAGATTGGCCACCACCACATTAGCCTTATAATCCACTCCCTTAGTCAGGTCGCCATATTGAGCCCTGGCGATGTTTTCAACGTGGTTTAAGGCAATGTTCTCTTTAGAAATATCAACGGCCAAAGGATCAATTTCAATCCCCAGCACATCACCGGCGCCGAGCAAAGCTCCCGCAATTGACAGAATTCCGGAGCCGCATCCCACATCAAGCACCCTATCACCCGGCTTGAGGTATTCCTCCATAAGTCTGATGCACAGCGAAGTGGTCTCGTGGGTTCCGGTGCCAAAAGCCATTCCCGGGTCAATTTCCAGAACCTTTTCCCCCGGCTTAGCTTCGTAATCCTCCCATGTAGGCTTCACCACTATGGTATTGCCTACCTTGGCCGGCTTGAAATATTCCTTCCATTTGTCCTTCCAGCCGCTGTCATCGCATACTGATATTTCAACAGTCAGCGATCCCAGATCTGCTCCCTCACCAAAAATTCCGGCAGCCGCTGCGCTCTTCAGCCCGTCAACTGCATGGCGGAGGTTCTCTGCGGCTGCCCTTCCGTCCTCATCGTCATTCATGTACACCGTTACCTGAGGCTGCCTGTTCCTGAGCTCAAGAACGCTTTCGTCCACATAGTCCCAGTCGTACTCGTTTTTCTTGTTTAAAAGATCGTCGACGTCAACAGGGTCCTCTACCACCGTATCGGTTATTCCCACCTCCATCAGGGCAGCCAGCAAAGGCTCTATTCCCGACCGGCTGGTCTTTATGTCAATCTGAATATATTTCATGTTTCTCTTCCTCGCTTTCCTACATGAATATTGTACCAAAATATCAGAGCAAATACAACGAAATCATCTTTTCAATGCTGTCCACATTGATGCTCCCGTTTTCACTTTCAAAGCTGACTATAAGGTTGTCCCAGATATTGTATCCCGCCTCATGATAATCTATCAGCTTCCTGAACATTCCCTGCCGGTACTCTTCATTATGTATAAGGCCGAAATGTTCCCACAATATTATCTTGCCGTCACGCTTTCGCCTTATTACAAAATCGGGATAAACTGCCCTGCCGCCCACTGTTCTCCGTCCGGGTAGACAGGCATATACTCTTTTGCTGTCTTTTCCAGCAGAGGTATATCTTTTTCCACGGCACGCAGCTTCCTTACGAGTTCTTCTTTTAGCAGGTACATCTCCCGCAGCTCTGGATCATGATTAAGGCTTATACGCTTGCCGTCGTTTGAAATATAGTAGTAAATCCGCCCGCCAGATTGCCTTCTGAGCAAGTTTCCTTCTGGCATATTCTCTAATGCTTTCCTTATTTGTTCCCTGATTCTGATGTGGAACCTCAGTTGTGTCTCTATCGCTTCTTTAAAAATCATTTTATCCCCTTTTTTTATAACAAAAATAAATTATTTATCATTATTGTGCAATATTTCCATACAATAATCAAGTAATTTTTCCCTTTTTTATATTTTACTTCCATGTAAGGTTTGTTCATCTGTTCAGGTTTTTTCAGTTCAGCCTTTTTCCTTTGCAAAAATACAAAAAAATTCGCTTAAATGAAAATATCTTCATAAATCCCTTCAAAAAAACTCATCCGCCGCACCCTCATCTGTGGTAAAATCAGCATATACAGCGGCAGCCGCCGCCACGCAGAAGGAGAACATCAGCCCAAAATGAAAAAGAACAGAGAATACTTTACTACAGGCGAATTTGCCAAAATCTTCGGTGTCAGGAAGCAGACCCTCTTTCATTATGACCAGTGCGGAATTTTCAAGCCGGATATAATCGGAGAAAACGGTTACCGCTACTACTCCTTCACTCAGCTGGAGTCATTCGCCGTAATTCTCATGCTCCGCGAACTCGACGTACATATCGACGAAATCAAGGAGCATATGGACCACCGCTCTCCCGAAAGCCTTATCGCACTCCTTGAGTCGAAAAAGGCTCAGATTGACGATAAGATCAACTACTTGACATGGGCCAGGCACTATATTGAAAACAAAATAAAAATCACCCGCGAAGGGCTTAACGCCCCTGTGGGTGAAATAATCTTTACAAATGATTTTGATGAATATCTGGTCACCACCGACTACAAGGGAGCCGACGATGAAAAAGCCGTCAATGAAGCCGCCGGAGATCACTTTGCCTTCTGCCAGAGGATGGGGCTCAAAAGCTCATACCCAATCGGGGCCGTAATTCCACGCACCTCGGTGACAGAAACAGGATATAAATATGCCCAGTTCTACACAGCAGTAAGCCCTGAGGAACTGGCAGCATCAGGATACACCGAAGCTGTGCTCGATCAGGGCGGTAATTACCTTGCCATATATGACAACCACGGGTACGCCCACGTACACGCAAATTGCCTGAAACTCCTCGAATACGCCAAGGAACACAACCTGACCCTCGGCGACAGATTCTACGAGGATGTTATTTTAGACGATCTTTCCACAGACGGCTACTACAACTATCTGGTGAAGCTCTCCATTAAAGTTAAATAGCGTCTTTTTTCTCAGGCTTTGCTGACTCGTCAGAGTTTGCCTGCTTTTCACCGCCGCCTATTGCACCGATACTACCGATACCTTCGAGAACCGCCTGAGTCACGGCGGCAACCGGCTTATGCATCAGTGCAAGCACATCCACACAGCGGTCAAGGAGGCACAGGAAGACATTCCAGAGTCCTTCCACTACGAAATTATACATCTTAACCACAGGCTTCGAGCTGAAAACGAAAACGCACAGCCCGGCCAGCGCAAATATCATTACATAGTACACCACCCAGTTTTTTGGCAGCACGCCGAAAAAGATGGTGTATTTTTTTACCAGATATCTCACGATAAGGTGGAAAATATACACCGGCATGGTGTTCATTCCCACATATGCCACGTAGTTCATCTTGCTCGGCAGGATGTTCACCATGAGAATAATCCAGCCCCAGGCCAGCGCCAGGATGATTGCACGGCCGATAATGTCCCAGTACCAGGTGATGCCAAGTTCGCAGGCAGGGCTCTTAAGCAGATAGAAGCCTACAGGTAGTTGCGGCACGCAGAAAGCAAGCACGCAGGATACTCCCATGAGCGCTGCCCCCAGAACCCAGCAGTGCCATTTCTTAAGGCACTGGAGCTTCTTAAGATGATCTCCGGTACAGTAAACCGCCATCACGAAGAACGGGAAATAGGATACCATTCTGCCCAGAGCGAACCTGTCCGAAAGGAAAGGCATCTGACCTGCCAGCAGGTATACCAATATGCTCAGCTCCAGAATGTAAGGTATCTTCATCCATTCCTTGGTGAAATATCTGTAGAAAAACAGCGCCCACAGATACCACAGTGCAAAAGGCGGTATATCCAGATAGAGATGAGCAGTTCCCCAGATGATGTGTCTTACACAGTAAAAGAAGGGAATTCCCAGCAGATAAGGCCACATGAAGGTGTGGAAAGAGGTCTTCTTAGACTTTTCCGGGTTCTTTGAAAAATACCCTGAAAGGAATACGAAGGCCTGCATTACGAATACGTTTATTGTTATGTAGATGACACCGCTGAGGGAGGCCTGTGAAAAATGTCCCGCAACCCGCGTAAAGTGGGATATGGGAATAGTCCACATGAGCAGACCTCTGAAGGTGTCAAACATATAATCTCTTTCTTTTATTTCTCCCATCACTTAAACTCCTAAACTTCTTAACTCCTAGGCTTCCGGCTTGGCCCAACCTCTGACGCAGTTTACAGCCTTTTTCCATCCTGCCAGCAGCACCCTGCGCTTTTCCTCGTCCATATCCGGTCTGAAGGTCTTTTCCACCTGCCAGTTCTTGATTACGTCCTCTTTGTTTTCCCAGTAGCCTGTTGCAAGGCCTGCCAGATATGCCGCTCCCAGAGATGTGGTTTCGATGCATACAGGACGTTTTACCTCGCAGCCCAGAATATCAGCCTGGAACTGCATGAGAAAATCGTTGGCCGACGCTCCGCCATCCACCTTGAGAGACACGAGACATTCGTCAAGGTCCTCCACCATGGCATCTATGAGGTCCTTTGTCTGATATGCCATAGATTCAAGGGTAGCACGAACGAGATGATACTTGTTGGCGCCCCGTGTGATTCCCAATACGGCACCTCTGGCATAAGGATCCCAGTACGGTGCGCCCAGACCTACAAAGGCCGGTACCACATAAAGCCCTCCTGCATCAGGGACAGCTTTCGCCATCTCCTCTGACTGAGGGGAGTTTTCCAAGATATCTATTTCGTCGCGAAGCCACTGGATGGCAGCACCGCATACAAATACAGAACCCTCCAGGGCGTAGTTCACCTTTCCGTCAAGTCCCCAGGCGATTGTTGTAACAAGGCCGTTGTGAGAAACAACAGGCTTTTCTCCCGTATTTATGAGGAGGAAGCAGCCTGTGCCGTAGGTGTTCTTGCCTTCGCCCTCATTGAAGCAGGTCTGTCCGAAAAGGGCAGACTGCTGGTCGCCTGCAGCTCCGGCAATCTTAATAGGCCCGCCAAAAATGTTTTCACTTGATGTTCCGTAAACACAGCTGGACGGTTTAGGTTCCGGCAGCATGCACTTCGGAATATTAAGAAGCTCCAGTATTTCATCGTCCCACTCAAGGGTGTGTATATTGAACATCATGGTTCTGGATGCGTTGGAATAGTCTGTTACGTGAACCTTGCCATCGGTAAGCTTCCAGATAAGCCATGTCTCAATAGTGCCGAAAAGCAGTTTGCCTGCCTCAGCCTTTTCTCTGGCCCCTTCAACATTGTCCAGTATCCACTTCAGCTTTGTTCCGCTGAAATAGGCATCCAAAAGCAGACCGGTCTTCTCTCTTATCATCTGACCGTATCCTGCTGATGCCAGTTCATCGCAGTATTCGGCTGTACGCCTGCACTGCCACACTATAGCATTATATACAGGGATTCCAGTTTCCTTGTCCCACACAACAGTGGTCTCCCGCTGGTTGGTAATGCCTATGGCCTCAATGTCCTCATAGGTGCAGTTTATCTTCAGCAAAGCCTCCTGAGCCACCCCCATCTGAGTCGACCAGATTTCCATTGCGTCGTGCTCCACCCACCCTGCCTCAGGGTAAATCTGCGTAAATTCCTTCTGCGCCACGCTCATCATATTTCCTTTTTTATCATAGATGATGCAGCGGGAGCTTGTGGTCCCCTGATCCAGAGCCATTATGTACTTGCTCATATCTCGTCCTCCTATCCATATGGCGGTCAGCCGGGCTGTGCCCGCCTTTCCTTATACAAACAAAGCCATTATCCGGTTTGAGATGTTCATTCCCTTCACCGTCAGCCTTATATTATCATCTGTCACGGCAGCAAAACCGTCCTCGGCGTACTTATACAATTCCTTCATGACATCCTCTCCGTAAAACTCACGGATGTCCTTTCCGAACCTTTTCCTGAATTTTTTAAGGTCAATGCCGGTATTTTTTCTGAGACCTGTAAAGATGTACTCGCAGACATCATCCGTCAGGCTGTTTTCGCACAAAGCCTCCACCGCTGACTGTCCGCGGTTTTCTGGGTTTTCCCAGCTTTTAAGATATCTCTCTATGCTGCTTACATTATTAAACCTGTTTCCTCTGCCTTCAGCCCCTGTCATGTATGAATGTGCTGATGGGCCGAAACCCAGGTATTCCTCAAGGCCCCAGTATTTCATGTTGTGCCTGCAGACGTTCTCAAGGCCGAGGGCCCCATTGGAAATCTCGTACTGTATGAAACCGGCTTCCGCCATGATTTCCAGTCCTCTCTCGTACATCCGTCTGTCAGCTTCAGCCTCAGTTTCTCTGATTTCACCTTTATCAAGCCTGTCAGTGAAGGGTGTGCCTTCCATGAATTCAAGGCTGTAAAATGAAAGATGCTGCGGTCTGAGCATGACAGCCTGTGTGACAGTGCTCTCCCAGATTTCATCCTTCTGCCCCGGTATGGCAAACATCAGGTCCAGACTTATATTGTCAAAACCCGCACTACGCGACTCCTCCACCGTCCTGAGTGTGTCTGCTGAATTGTGAAGCCTTCCAAGAGTCCTGAGAACCCCGTCATCAAAGGACTGGGCACCTATACTGAGCCTGTTTACTCCAGCTCCACGATATGCCGCCAGTTTCTCCCTGGTGGCCGTGGCCGGGTTGCATTCCATGGATATTTCTGCATTTTCCGAAAGCGCAAAATTATCTCTCACTGCCTCCATAATTTCTTCCAGTTCATGGGGCATCAGCAGACTGGGAGTCCCACCTCCAAAATATACGGTGTCCGCCTGCCTGACTTCCCCAGCCCGTGCTTTCATGCCGTATTTCCTGCCGCCTTCCTCTATTTCCCTGCAAAGTGCTTTTACGAAACGTCCTCTAATGGCATCGGTTTCAGCCTTTCCATGCTGTGCCTCTGCCACCGAATAAAAATCGCAGTAGGGGCACTTTCTCAGGCAGAAGGGTATGTGAATATATATTCCCAGATTCTTCATCGTTACTTGTTGTCGTCGTACTTGAGCACGGCTGTAAATGCCTCCTGCGGCACCTCTACGGTACCGAACTGACGCATACGCTTCTTTCCTTCCTTCTGCTTTTCCAGAAGCTTCTTTTTGCGTGAAATATCTCCGCCGTAGCACTTGGCGATTACGTCCTTTCTGAAGGCCTTAACTGTCTCTCGGGCGATTACCTTCTGACCGATGGCCGCCTGAATAGGCACCTCAAACTGGTGCATAGGGATAATCTCCTTCAGCTTTTCGCAGACGAAACGTCCGCGGGCGTATGCCTTGGACTCGTGAACTATCATGGAGAAAGCATCCACAAGGTCCTTATTAAGAAGCACGTCCATCTTCACCACGTTTGATTTTTCGTAACGTACAAATTCGTAGTCCAGTGATCCGTAGCCTCTTGTCTTTGATTTAAGAGCATCGAAAAAGTCGTAGATTACCTCGTTCAGCGGCATCTCGTAGTGAAGCTGCACTCTGGTCGGAGTGATGTACTCCATATGAAGAAGTTTCCCTCGTCTGTCCTGGCAAAGCTCCATGATGCTTCCCACATACTCGTTAGGAATCATGATGTCCGCTTTTACGATTGGTTCCTCGATGTGATCGATTTCCTGCGGTGAAGGCAGATTGGACGGGTTCTGAATCATTTCCACAGTGCCGTCTGTCCTTACCACCTTATATATTACGCTCGGCGATGTGGTGATTACCGCCAGGTCAAACTCTCTTTCCAGCCTTTCCACGATAATTTCCATATGGAGGAGTCCCAGGAAACCGCATCGGAAACCGAAACCCAGAGCTGTTGATGTTTCCGGCTCGAAATGGAAAGCCGCGTCGTTTACCTGCAGCTTTTCCAGTGCGTCCTTTACGTTCTCGTACTTTTCACCTTCCGCAGGATAGATGCCACAGTAAACCATGGACTGAACCTTTTTGTAGCCCGGAAGCATTTCTTCTGTCGGGTTGCTGTCCAAAGTTATGGTATCGCCAACTCTGGCATCGGATACCTGCTTGATGCTGCCGCAGATGTAGCCTACCTCTCCGGCCTTTAATATATCTGTCGGAACCGGGTTAGGAGCGCAGACGCCCACTTCGGTTACCTCGTATTTTTTCTTGGTATTCATCAGGCGGATTATGTCGCCCTTTTTAACCTGCCCATCAAAAACTCTGGTATATATTATTACGCCCTTGTAATTGTCGTATTTCGAGTCAAATATAAGGGCCTTGAGCTTTCCGTCAGGATCCCCCGATGGTGCCGGTATGTCTTTTACGATGGCCTCCAGGAGCTCCTCGATACCTATACCTTCCTTGGCTGAAATCAGCGGTGCCTCTGATGCGTCAAGCCCGATGACCTCTTCGATTTCTTCTTTGGTCTCATCGGGGCGTGCCGATGCCAGGTCTATCTTGTTGAGCACAGGCAAGATCTCAAGGTTTTCGTCCAGAGCCAGGTAAACGTTTGCCAAAGTCTGAGCTTCCACACCCTGAGTCGCATCCACAACCAGAACTGCTCCCTCGCAGGCGGCCAGGCTTCGTGAAACCTCGTAGGTAAAGTCCACATGTCCCGGTGTGTCAATCAGGTTAAAGATATATTCATTTCCGTCCTGACTGTTGTACACCAGCCTGGTTGTCTGAAGCTTTATGGTTATGCCCCTCTCTCTTTCAAGGTCCATATTGTCCAGAAACTGCTCCTTCATATCACGTTTGGAAACCAGCCCTGTTTTCTCGATAAGCCTGTCTGCCAGGGTTGATTTGCCGTGGTCAATGTGAGCAATTATACTGAAGTTTCTTATATATTTCTGATAGTCCATTATGTTGTCTGATTCCTCGCATTTTAATTTTTTCGGTGATGTATGACATACAACTCCAATTTATATTTTAAAACATAATGGCGATAATTTCAATATTTTTATGACCGGATGCGCTGTGCGTGCTCACCTGGCTGCCCCCATTATCCTTGCCGCTGCACTTGCGGTCTCCGCTGCCTCAGAGACAATTCTGCCTCCTGTACCGTACATGTCGCTGCAACGTCTGTCCACCTCCATAAATGCTATCGCGGCAATAAAGAACAAAATCATAATCAGGACGCAGCTGCCAAAATTTTTCATAATAAAACACCTGCCTTTTTGATTAGTATGTGTAATCAGGCTGGTTTTATGTAGTTTCAGTTGTGTGACGGCAGACCAGTGACGTCTGCAGATGCTTTCCTAAATTCCCATAAGCGGCATCAGCAATCCGTTTATTATTCTATGTACGGCTTCCACATCTGTCGTTCCGCCGGGTCCGTCTGTTGTCACAATCAGGTTATGGGGCTCAAAAATCCCGTTATCGTAATATAGCTGTGTTTTCTTCATGTCACGCAGCATGTACTCCCTGTCATCCAGTCTCCCCTTATGCTCCCAGTACACTATAAACCCACTGGGAAAAACTATAGTGAAATCCGGATAGATCACTTTTATATTCCCGCCTTCATCATAAACCTCCAACCGCTTTTCATAAAAGAAAACAAAGCCGCCTGCATAAAGGGCTTCTGCTACAATCAACTCACCTTTTGACCTGACTCTGAGATTGAAGGAGGTTATGTGTCTGAGTTCTTCAGGCTTGTATGGGTTCTCGGACTGGGGTATCTGCTTGCCTCGAGATTTCTGATTAAACACCTTCGAATTGAGCTCTTCATCGTTTCTATATGCTGCAGGAAGCCTTTCATCTATTGTTTCATCACTGCAGTCCTGATAATTCTCCAATACATATTCTCGGACTGCAATGTTGTTTGCGAGGATTCGTGCCTTGGCTTCCGCCTTTTTTCTCTGCTTGAGCTTGTACACCATTATCAGCATTTTACGGTTGGCGTAGGTACGTTTGTCTGACCCCCTTGTAGTTATGTAATACCTCCTGTGTCCATTCACATTATTCTTCAAAATCAGGCCGCCTTCTGGAGAGGTTTTTAAAATGTTTTTAAGTTTTATCAGCTGGAGACGTTCTTTTTCCAACCCTATTCTGGCATAATCTCTAAAATCCATATTAACTCCTTTCATTACTTTTGTTGACTTTACTGTAAAAAAATTATACCATTTTATGGATTGATTGTAAACAGTTTTTTCCTTTTATTTATTTAGAAATCTCGAACCGAAACTAACCGAAACTAACCGAAACCTCGAACCTTAGCCAAATTTCCTAATTTCAAAAAGTAAACCTAAAATAATTATTTTCAACGGATGCGAGGATTATATGGTCTACTACACATCTCATTTTTTATCTGTTTCATTGTTCTTCACTAAAAAAATAGACCATTAAATATGTATTTTCAACGTTTATAGCATTTCCTGGGTTATTTTTAAGTTTAACTTTTATAAATATTTTTTTAATGTACCAAAAAAGTAAACCATTTTTTAAATTTTCTAATGTTTTAAGATATTTTAGGTTTACTTTCTTATAGTTATAATATTTTCATGTTGTGGATGACGTGATCAGACATAATAAGGCATTTTTATTTTTTATGGCCACACGATTGGTGCGATATTCACACACTTTCACTTTAATACCCCGCCTTCAGGGTGTCCGCCAGCACCTTTGCGAAAACCTCAGCCGTGTTTCTGGCCTCCTCGATATCATTTCTGTTATAACCTATCTCCAGGAGCATGTAATGGTTAGAAAGGTCCTGATTGTAGCGATATCCACGCTTCAGTACCTTGCCGCAGAAACCGTTATAGCTGTCCGATGCTTCTTTGTTCAGGCGCTTGATAAATTTAAGATTGTCATCGTATGTTGAAACAGCATTGCTGACAACGAAAGAATACGCTGCACATTGGCGGCCTCCCACTGAAACGGTCTTTGCTTTTGAGTCTGAAGAGATAGCGTCACGATGCAGATCGATTACACACTTGATGGTGGGATATTTTTTCAGAAGGCCCTCAACAGTTTTATAGGAACGACTGTAAGACTGGCTGTAAGAAGGGTTATCGTGAAGCGTAAGGTCGTGTACAGACATTATGCCTTCGTCCTTCAGGGCCTGTGCCAGTACATCGCCAACATCACGTACTGTATTTTCCTTCTTTTTTGTATGATAGTTGCCCTCAGATGAAGGCATATATGATTCCGTCGCGTGAGTATGAACAATCAGAACCGCCGGGTCATCACCGAATATTACCGGGTCCGGCTTTTCTTCAGCATCAAGAGCTTTTATCTGCACATCTCCCGTCCCGCTGCCATCGTAATCTTCCGTCGATGATTTATCATTGTCACGTGAATCTGCCATCTCCATGGAAAGACCCGGATATGATGTGGAAATGCACATTACGCCGAAATCTGCCGCAGTCATTATTTTACCTCCAAATCCCGTTTCTCCGCCTTCCTGCAGATTACCACAGAAAAACACCGTACTCAGTACATACATCCCCATCAGAATCAATCCAAAGCCTTTTTTCATATATAATCTCCTGCTCTGTTCTGCATGCCGGCTTACCTATACCGTACCTGACGGCAAATCACGCAAAACTCATTTACCCTATGAATATATGCCCGGATGAAGTGTTATATTTATTGCATTTGAAATAATGTCGGAGAAATCTTTTATTATAGCGTCAATGTCTGTGGAAGTAACGATCATGTCCATATCACGGCTCTCAATATATTTTTGAAGCTGAGAACTGAAATTCGGGTCATCTATCGAATCAGCCGCCTCAAGAAGCAGGGTTCTTGAATCAATTACCGTGGGAACCCCTATGGAAATCACAGGGCAGCCAACAGTATGGCGACTGATTTCTTTGCGGTTGTTGCCCATACCGGCTCCCGGGAAAATTCCTGTATCGCATACTTGAATAGTAGTGCTGAGGCGATTTATGTCTCTGGCAGCCAAAGCGTCTATGCAGACTATCGCGTCAGGTTTCACAAGTCCCACCACCTTCTCAATCAGATCGGCGGTCTCCATACCGGTCACTCCTGTAACAGAAGGATTGAAACCGCTTACATTGGCCATTTCCCAATCGCCGTCGCAATCAAAGATTCTGAAAAGATGCGATGTTATTTTCACCTTGTCAACCGTATGAGGCCCCAGACTGTCAGGCGTCACCTTTTCGTTCCCAAGTCCTACAACCAGCACTTTTAGATAGTAATCAAACCTGATCAGTTCCTTAAGACGGTCAGCAAGGGCACGGGCAGCCCTTTCCTTTATCTGTGATTTTTCTGCCAGTACACCATTTACCTCCAAGGTAATATAGGTACCACGAGGCTTACCAAAAGCCTTTTCTCCATCTTCCGTGGTAATCTCAATTTCCGTGACGGCAATGTCCTCGTCTATCTGACTTTGTTTCTTTATATAGCCCTGTGCGCGCTGACCGGCCTCATCAAGAAGCTGTGACCGTTCAACGGCCAGGTCGGTTCTGTAATTCATCATAATCTCATTTGTCCTCCGGTATCCCCAGTTTTTTCATAATTTTCAGCTTTTATCTCAATGATTATTCTGCCGCCTGCCCGGGATTTTATGAAAAAAAGACATACCCGGACTACCCGGGTATGTCATAGGAAAAAAGTATATATGATATATGTAAAAAAGGAAATTATTTGAACTCGTCGTAAAAGTTTTCGGATTTGGTAACTGTAGCTGCCGGAGCCGGGTCAAGCTTTCTGTCTGCGATTCCCAGAATAACCTCCGGTTTAACCCAAGGTCTTCCCTGAATACCGCTTGTCTCCTCGTGAGTAAGGTAACCCTTGTAAGCGGTAAGACTTCTTCTGAGGAAACCGTCTCTTGCGCAGGCTTCTTCAAGACCGTTGTTCATAATTGAGCGGAAATGGTTTACAATACCTGCAGCATAAGCTACGGATGTGGAACCGGCAATAGCTCCGGGAATATTGCTTACGCAGTAATGTACAACACCCTCTTCGATATAAATAGGGTCGTCGTGAGTTGTTTCGTGGAAAGTCTCAATGCAGCCTTCGTCGTTGCTGACATCTACGATTACAGAACCTCTTCTCATGGAAGCAACCATTTCTCTTGTGATCATAGCTTCCTTGGCATTCTTAGGCCATCTTACGCAGTTGATTACCAGATCTGTAGTCGGAAGTTCCTTTGTCAGATTGTATTTGTTGGAAATAATGGTGTTTACCTTACCGTCGTATTTAGTAGCGATGTCTCTTAATGCTCCGATATTGATATCAGCTACTGTAACCCAGGCACCCATGGTCTGCAGAACCTCGATAGCACCCTTACCTACTGTACCGCATCCGCATACCAGAGCCTTGATTCCGGGAGCTGCCCCAAGTCCGCTTACGAACTTGCCGCTGCCGCCGTTAGTGCTCATCATCGACCAGAGACCCATGAAAGCTCCTGCCTTTCCTGCTGCCTCGCAGTTAGGCGAACCATATCTGTGTGAGTCCTCTGCAGTGATGGCGATGACTTTTTTCTCAAGAAGTGCATCCACTTCTTCTTTGTGAGCAGCCGGATGGATACAGCAGTATATCATCTGACCCTCTCTCATAAGATCATATTCACTGGCCTCGATTTCCTTAACCTTAGCTACAAAATCACATGTTGCCCAGATTTCTTCGTTGGTTGCCAGAATAGTAGCTCCTGCAGCAGCATATTCTGCATCATCAAATCCTGCTGCATAACCTGCATTGCTCGCAACGTATACCTCATGGCCGTCTCCCACAATCAGGCTGACTTCCGCAGGAGTGGCCACTACTCTGTACTCACCGTTTTTAATGTCCTTTAAAACTCCAAATTTCATTTCAATGCTTCCTTTCATATTACATTTTTTAACTGTTTTCTTGGTTATGCAACATATAGAAGCAAATGCCGTGCCAACTTTGGCTTACAAAAAGAAAATGTTGAAATTTCAACATCTTCAGCAGTTTTCACTATTTTATTCGGGACACATGCAGTCCCCTTTGCTGCCCGATTATGAGCAAGATCCGTCCCAAGAGACCATTTTAAGGCGCTCGTTTACAGGCCATAATCTTTTACCTTTCGGCTGAGAGTCTGCCGAGGTACATTCAGTATCTGTGCAGCTCTGCTGATGTTTCCCTCAGCCTCTTCCATAGCTCTTTTTATGAGCTTTTTTTCATATCCCGAAACCATATCGGCCAGCGCTCCCTGCTCAACAGTCGGCATATCATCAGCTTCTGCCGAAGGCTTCTCAGACTCTGCCTTTTCCAGGCATCCGAGGCGCCCTGCAATATGACTGTATTCCAGCGTTTCCGCCCTGTCGTCAGCAACGCAGACTGCGGCAGCTATCACACTCTCAAGCTCACGTACGTTTCCCTTCCACATACATTCACCTAGAGCTTCATAAATCTGCGGCGCCACCTTATGTATTCTCTTGCCGAACATCGCGTTATATTTTCCTATGAAAAGATTGGTAAGCAGCGGTATATCTTTTTTACGGCTGCGCAGAGGCGGTATTTCCAGCACCAGTACGGCCAGACGATAGAACAGGTCTGTCCTGAAGCGCCCGTCTGCAATTACATTCTCCAGTTTTTCATTGGTCGAAGAAAGAATCCGCACATTTACATGTCTTATATCCTTGCCTCCCACCCGACGGAAAGTGCCGTCCTGAATCACTCTGAGTATCTTAGGCTGCAGTTCCATCGGCATGGAGTTTATTTCGTCCAGGAAAAGAGTCCCGCCGTCGGCCAGTTCAAGAAGGCCCATGTTGTCTACAGCCCCTGTGAAGGCGCCCTTAGAGGTTCCAAAAAGAATACTTTCGATAAGGTTGGCCGGTATAGACGAACAGTTCTGCACTACAAAGGGTTTTTCGGCCCTGCTGCTGAGATTATGCAGCGAATGAGCCACCAGCTCTTTGCCGGTACCCGTCTCCCCATAAATCAGCACCGGCAGATCGGATTTAGCGAACTTGGCTATATTTTCTTTCATTTCTATCATGCCGCTGTCGCAGGTGTGAATATCGTCCACGGTATAAACCGCCTTATCATCGGCTCTGCGGAGGCTTTCCACCTTATTGTAGGCATACAGCACCTCGTCCTTGATCTCTACTCCTTCAGAATCCTTCGGAGCATCGGACACCACAGAAAGGTCGATAGCCCCGACTATGGAACGTCCGCTTTTGATAGGTACGGAAAGTGATGTTATATTTATCGGGTCCTGACCTACGCTTTTAAGCTCCTGATTTTCAACGTAAACCGGCACTCCGTTCCTCATGGCCCGGTATGTGCTGCTGTTGGTTTCGTCCAGGTTTTCGTAAACATCGAGGAATTTTTTGCCTACTACCTCGTAGTTTTCGCCCTTTTCGTTCATTTTGTTATTGAACTTGGCAGAAAAGAGTATTTCGCCTTCTACGTTGATTATGGTGATTCCTTCTATGTAACCTATGTCTTTAAACAGTTTCTTTATTTCTTTCATGTCAATCTTTTCCTTAGATTATTTATAAAACGCGCAAAGTTAAAAAAGTTTATCACATCTATTTTAATATATTGTAAGGATTTTCACAAGCATAAAAAGACCCCTGCCGCATAATTGCAGCAGAGGCCCTAAGGATATTATTATGTAATTACAGAGAAGTAAATCCTAAAATCAGGTAACCGATAAAGGCCAGAGCTCCGCAGGTCAGTGAGTAAGGAAGCTGAGTCTTTACGTGGTCGATATGGTCAGCACCTGCACCTGTTGATGCCAGGATAGTGGTGTCTGAAAGCGGTGAGCAGTGGTCGCCGAATACGCCGCCGCCTGCTACTGCTGCAAAGCATGCTACAACCAGAGTTGTCAGCTGTCCGTCTGTGTATGCAAATGCCAGCGGAAGAGCTATAGGCATGCAGATTGCGAATGTTCCCCATGATGAACCTGTTGCAAAAGCCATGATGCAGGCTACCAGGAAGATGATTGCAGGAAGAACTGACGGTGTCAGGAAATCGCTGCAGGATGAAATGATAAAGTTTGCAGTTCCCATAGTTTTGGAAAGTGCATTTACAGAGTATGCCAGTGCAAGAAGTGTAACAGCAGGAACTCCGCTCTTGATGCCGACTGTAACTGTTTCCATAATTTCCTTGAAAGGAATTCCCTGAATCAGCATGCTGATTGCCATGAAGATGCAGGTGTACAGGAAAGCTTCCATAGTCTTGGCTGAACCAAGAGTGAAGAATGTTCCCAGAGCAATAGTTATGATCATCAGTACAGGAACAATGAAGTTAAGTAATACGTTCGGTTTGATTCCTTCAGCAGGCTTCATTTCCAGAAGTTCTTTGCCGATAAGCGGAGTTGCTCCGTCTCTGAGAACCTTGCCTTCTTCCATTGCTCTTCTTTCTGCCTTTCTCATCGGACCATAGTCCTTTACGATGCCGCTGGCAACAAGTCCTACGAGAGCAACTGCGAATAAAGGATAGAAGTTAAGCGGAATAGCCTTCAGGAAAAGTCCCTGAGCGTCTTCCTGAGTTACGATACATCCGATACCTACTGCAAGACCCATGAGGTATGCGGCCCATCCTGTTACAGGTACGAGTACACTTACAGGAGCAGCTGTAGAGTCAGCAATATAGGAAAGTTTTTCCTTGGAGATAAGAGCTCTGTCGGAGATGTCTCTCATTACTGTACCTACAAACAGCGGTGAGAAGGAATCGGAGAAATATACGAATATACCCAGAACCCATGCTACAAGCTGAGTACCTCTTCTGGAAAGATTCTTTCCGTGAACCCAGTCGGAGAAGGCCTGAATAGCACCTGTCTTATGGAAGAATGCTACAATGATTGCAATATAAAGGTTGAGCAGCATTACCCATGAGAAGCTGGTAGTTCCGCATGCTTCCTTAATAAGTGTAGGCAGACCCAGAAGTCCCTGTCCGGACACCAGTGTTCCTACGAAGCACGCTGTGAGAAGTGCAACGATTGTGTTCTTTGTTGCGAATGATAATACGATTGCGATAATTGCCGGAAGAAGCGATATCCAACCCATCGTTTCTAATTCCATGATTAGTCCTCCTTTGATTATTTATCATGGCGACATAATGAGCAAATACCGTGCCAAAAATCCGTCGCAGCTCTTAAGCGTTGAAAAACCAACATTTTATTTCCAGCGCCCGTTTTGGAGCGCTGCCTTTGCTCATTTTTGTGCTTATTTTTGAGTCATAAGCTGCTCATTTGCGGGCGGCAAGTAAAAACCCCTTGCAAAACCAACATCTTTGATATATAATTCATATTGCGAATTTATGTCCACAGGCCGCATCGCCGCAGCTTGAGGGACTAGCTAAAATATTAAGAATAGTGGGGTAAAAAAATTATGGCAAACATTAAATCCGCAAAGAAAAGAATCAGAGTTATCGACAAGAAGACTGCAAGAAACAGAAGAATTAAGAATCATCTTAAGGCTGTTTTAAAGGCATTCGAAGCTGCAATGGCAGAGGGTAACCTTGAAGTTGCTGCAGAGAAACTGCACCTTGCAGAAAAGAAGCTTATGCAGGCTGCTGCAAAGGGAACTATCTCCAAGCATGCTGCTTCCAGAAAGGTTTCAAGATTAACTAAAAGATTCAACGCTGCAAAGGCAGCAAAATAAGTCTCACCCGTCCCCACCCGTGCATAAGTTAAATGCACAGCAATGAGCGCGAAAACCCCGGATGTGTCTCCCGGGGTTTTTCATCTTGTTTTCCCTGAAGATCTTTCTCAGGAGGTAAGTGTAAATGATGTTATTCAATAAAGAAACGGACCCTGATGTTTTAAAAGTAAGTCAGCTTACCGGCTGGCGCCACTCAAAAGCCAGAAAGAATATGGATTCAGCCCTTGAAGCCGGGGTTTCATACAGGCAGTATATTTTAAAATCTGCTTTTGAGCTGTCCCATGAGGAAATAATAGTACTTGGGAAAGAGCTAAAAAAGTCAAAGAAGGTAAAGAAAAAAAGTGCGGATTTTTTTGTCAGAGCTGCCAGCTCAAAATCCGGTATCAGCGAACAGATCCTTTCTCCTCAGATGAAGGCCGCAAAAAAGATGGGTATTTCCTATTACAAGTTCGTTGTGCATAAATGCTGGAATAAAAGCACAGAGGAGATGCAGAACACTGGTGATCTCATTTCTGAGAAGGCTTCACTGAAGACCAGAAACAGAGAATACTTTATGAATAAGATAATGCAGGCAACCGGGTGGTCACGCGGCAAAACAGAGCTTGAGTATCTGAAGGCCTACAATCTTACGGAATGTTCTCCCGAAGATTACTGCGACTTCAGATTTTATGAACTGACACCGGAAGAACAGTCCGGCTTTGTGACCCTGGGCATTTTCCAGAAATTCCGGACTATATATAATGATACTGCTTCATCCGATATTTTAAATATGAAACCTATGTTCAACCGGAGATTCAGCCGCTTTATAACCAGAAAATGGACTGTCAGTACAGATCTCAGCTGGGAAGATTTCGCCGCATTCGTCCATGGTCTTCCCGCAATAATTGTAAAGCCAGTTGACGCCGCAATAGGACGCGATATTAAAAAAATTTCCCTTGAAGGTGCAGATGATTCCAGAATAAAAGAAATATACGAAACTTTAGTTTCAGGAGAAAGCAGCATCATCGAAGAATACATACTGCAGCATAATGAAATGATGGAATTCTCTTCTGAGTCAGTTAACACAGTCCGTGTAGCTACGCTGAATTATAACGGACGGTGCATATTCATCTATGCGGTAATGCGTATGGGCCGTGGCCTGGCCGTAGATAATTTTCATGCCGGCGGAATCGCTGCTGCAATTGACACTGAAACAGGAGTGCTTGTAACAGATGCTGCCGACCTTGATGCCAATACATATCCTGTTCACCCCGTAAGTGGAAAAAAGATAAAAGGATTCAGCATTCCTCACTGGAATCAGGTTAAAGAGATATGCAGTCAGATATATAACATGGTAGATGGCGTCAATCTCATAGGCTGGGATTTTGCCATTACACCTGATGGCGTAGAACTGATTGAGGGAAATTTCCGTGCTTCCTATGCTGTGGCGCAGATTCCTTATGTATCCCAGAAAAAAGGCCTCAAGAGCATAATGGTTGATCCTTATATTAAATGAAGTAAAACACAGTGTAAAAAAGTACAAAAAATGAACTATTTTACTCTATGTTTTTCTTTGTCAAAAACTTGACATTCTCCAAAAAAAGCATATTATAGTGTATGTATACAAACAAAATTTTAACAAAGTCGATTTTGCTTGTAGAAATAATCATTTTATTCATTTATTTAATAGGAGGATGTATATGTTTAAGAAATTCACAAACGGATGCGTTCGTGTAGTTAACAGATGGCTGCCGGACCCATTCCTCTTCGCAATCATTCTTACAATCGTTGTATTCATCGGCTCCATGCTCGGTACTCACCAGGGACCTATCACCCTGCTTACCGCATGGGGTAACGACTCCGGTTTCTGGGGACTGCTCGGTTTCGCAATGCAGATGGCCCTGGTACTGGTTCTCGGCTCTGCAATGGCTTCTGCGAAGGTCTGCAAGAGAGCTCTCGGTGCTATTGCAAATGCAGCAAAAGATAAGAAAAGCGCTATCATCATAGTAACTTTCGTATCCACAATCTGTTGCTGGCTCAACTGGGGCTTCGGTCTTATCGCCGGTGCTCTTCTGGCTAAGGAAATCGCCCGCAGAGTAAGAGACGTGGACTACCCTCTGCTTATCGCTGCTGCTTACTCAGGTTTCGTAATCTGGCACGCAGGCCTTTCCGGCTCCATCCCTCTTCAGATGGGCGCTGAAGGCGGTACCACCATTCTGGATGTAAATTATTTTGCTGCTACAAGCGAAACTATTTTCCACCCGATGAACCTTATTATGTGTGTCTTAATTCTTCTTACCATGCCGCTTGTTAACTGGGCAATGCACCCTGACACAGAGCACACAATCCTTGTTGACCCTGCTGTTCTGGTTGAGGATGAGGAAAAAGTTTACACAATCGATACTCCTGCTGAAAAGATTGAACACAGCAAAATTCTGTGGTTCATCGTTTTAGTTCTTGGCTTCGGTTACATAGTTTACAACTTCGCTACAAAGGGCTTCAATCTCAGCCTTAACATTGTTAACATGATATTCCTGTTCCTTGGTGTAGCACTTCACGGAGATTTGAGAAGATACGTTGACGCTATCGGTGAAGCTGCCGGCGGCGCTGCAGGCATCCTGCTTCAGTTCCCGTTCTACGCAGGTATCATGGGTCTTATGGTAGCTAAGAACGGAGACGGCGTTTCCCTTGCAGGAATTATCGCTGACTTCTTCGTAAGCATTTCAAACGATGTTACCTTCCCAGTATTCACATTCTTATCCGCAGGTATCATCAACTTCTTCGTACCTTCAGGCGGCGGACAGTGGGCAGTTCAGGCTCCTATCGTAATGCCTGCAGCTACTCAGATGGGTATCGAATACGGCCGTGCTGCAATGGCTATTGCCTGGGGTGACCAGTGGACTAACATGATTCAGCCGTTCTGGGCACTTCCTGCACTTGGTATCGCAGGTCTGTCAGCTCGTAACGTAATGGGCTACCTGGTAGTAGTTCTGCTGTACACAGGTGTTATCGCCTGTCTCGGCTTCGTTGCATGGGGACTGTTCTTCTAGCTAGGAATCAAATACAGATATCAAAAAGGCGGCTATCAAGGCCGCCTTTTTAATCTCATGCATTAATTCCATGTCACTTCCCAGGCTGCGGGAACAAGCAGGCTTAAGGTCTCGTACAAGGATGACTGCTCTAATCAGTTTCAGGTCCCCCTCACTTTTTTATGAACTATGTTCTGGTTTTGTCTGCCTTTTTTATCGGCGTTGTACAATTTGACCTGGAACGAGGTTTTTTACAACATGACACCCGTGAGACGGCCTCCAAAAGCTTTGGCAAAGGTGTGATGTTGTAAAAATAGTAGTTTTTTTGATTTTTTTACAACATCGGATATTTCCTTTTAAAGGATGGTCATTATTTCGTTCCAGTACCACCATAAAAGTTAGAGAGCCTTTTATTCTTTATCCGAAAGTTCCTGTCATCCTGCCGTATTGGTCACATATACCGTATAATCCTCTGTGCCGTCCCCCGGATATACGTAAGGTTTGGTCAGATTTCTGTTCATATAACAGTATGTTTCTTCCGGGTACCTCGGCAGAACCTCCCATGTAGCCGGTACCTTCACAGACATCGTTTTCGTCGTTGTATCCCCATTTGAAAGCAGCTTGTCGTAGATGAAAGTCACCGTCCGAGTCTC
The DNA here is from genome assembly GCA_964619875.1 of uncultured Oscillospiraceae bacterium. Lineage (GTDB taxonomy): Bacteria > Bacillota > Clostridia > Peptostreptococcales > Anaerovoracaceae > SUG1106. Next base: position 3,045 of record CAZUFU010000015.1, on the reverse strand, counting down.
CTCCCAGGCTGTGAGGAAATTGGAAATCAGACCGCCTTCATCCCATCCCGGCTCGATGGACTGGCCTCCCTCCCTGACGCCGTTCTCGTTCATATAGGATACTTCCACCAGCCGCATGGTACCCTTTTCCAGGATATAGATATCACGCCTTGCTTCCGGATCCTCCGGATCGCCGTTCACCGCCGTAACCCTCAGATATGGTTCCAGATCCTCCACCTTCTCCACTTGCGCTTCTTCACTGATGTACGAGGAAATCATATAATCCAGGAAACTATTGTCCCCAGACTCATACCTCTGCATATCCAGCTCCGCACTCACTTTACCCGGCTCGCAGTAGAAGTCCATCGGCCCGAGGCAGCCGGAGAGTACCATTCTGCTTGTATCACTGTATTCCACCATAGCCCACGCAGGCTGTCCATCAAAAAGGAAGCATACGCTCTGGCTTTCTGTGCCGTCGGTGAACTGGGTCACAATGTGGAGATTTTCATATCGATTCAGGAGATATCCCAGCTGGTTCTCTTCACGGACGAAGGACAGGCTGCCTCCGATAAGAGCCATTTCCTCTTCCGATACAGTTACATCTGTATTATTCGTATCCCCACCGTTATCAGGCGTCTCGCCGCCGCAGCCCGTAAAAAAGATCATCGATGCTGCCAAAGCCGCAGCCATAAATACTGTTAAACGTTTCTTTGTCATAATTTCCTCCATTTTATGAATTACTGTTTCACCGGGAATTGCTTCCGTCTGCTTCAACTTATTCTTCAGGATAAAGGTAGCGGTTTCCCACGCTGCTGTAGAGGTAGATGCCCTGTCTGTCCTCAAGAATCTGAAGATATATGTCATAAGCCGCGTCCGCATCATCAAAGAAGGTCACAACTGTAGCTGCCGTAACAGCCCAGGTGCCCGGATAGTCCATTCCACCTGCAAACTGCGTTGCTGTGCCGTCCTCGCTGAAGGTATAGGAAGTACCCTGCTGGCTGGTAAAGGTCTTTCCTGCAAAATACTCCTCCAGCTCATCGGCTGTCATCCCTGCCGCTCTCGAGTACTGAGTTTTGGATTCTTTGTCGTAGGCCGTCAGTGCGTCGGAAAATACAAAATCAACCTCTATTTCCTCACCCGTCAGACTGACAAGTTCCATGTCCTCTGCCTGAGCCAGGCAGTATGCGTAATCATAGCCTTCCTCGTCTATCCATGTAATGAGAAAATCCCCTTCGGTATATCCCGCATCGGCGGCGTATGTGAGGTACATAGGCAGTGAGTCGGGACTGTCCACAGGATACCATACGTCTGCGGAAGATGCCGCAGAACCGTCTGCAAGACCCGGATGGAGGTAGTAAGGATCAAATTTTGCCTCTATTTCATATGGATCTTTGGTATTTGAGTTACTGTTACCGTTTCCGCCCCCGCCTCCGCAGGCCGCCATGGAAAGCACCAGCGTCAGACAGAGTAAAACCGCCGTAATTTTTTTGATGTTCATTTTCATTTCATACACCTCTCTGTTTCCGTCATGGATTATCCTAATACCGGCGCACCGCAGTACTCGCAGCAGCCGTTTTCTGTAGGAATGGTGGTAGCTCCACAGTAAGAGCATTTGACCGCCTGTTTCGGTGCATTGGCCTCGGCTGCCTCTGCTCTCGCACCTTCACGCACCTGCATTAGCACGTCTCTTATCTCCCATCCAAGATTTTCATATTCTCTATATTCCACGCTGTTTTTGATTTCTTCCGCGTTGGAAGTCTGATTGTAGCCGTAGCCTGCTCCCGGCGCCATCTGGCCCATCATCTGCCCCGGCATTGCCTGCTGCTGAGGTCTCTGTCCCATAGGTCTTACGCTGCCGGCCTGAGGTCTCGCTCCACCAGCCTGAGGTCTTGCGCCTGCCGTCTGACGGCCTGCGCCTGCTGTTCCGGCCTGCGGTCTTCCTGTCCGGCTTCCCGCCATCGGTCTGCCGGAGCCCGCCATAGGTGATCTTCCGCCCATGGAGCCTGCCTGGTCATATTCTATCAGGGTATCCACATCTCCGTCTACAGTGGAAGAGTTGAGCCTGAATCTTATCTCATTGAACCACGGATTATTAACGTGGATAACCATGTAAAAATCGTAGTGATATGCGTAGCGGCGAGGATTGAAGCTCTGACGGTTTCCCTCCCTGTCCTTATATTCAATCTCCGTTCTCCCCTCTTCAATATCAAGGTCGCAGCCGGTCACATCGTCAAAAGACAATACGTCAGGATTAGCTTCTGCAATATTTCTCGCGGAAGTTACCATGAATTTACCGTTATCCTCATCCAGCAGTACCTTGACATCCTTTCCCAAAGTGCGGGTGGTGTGGAAAGCGGCCACAGCCTCCTTATTTGCCTCACGATATGCTAGCTGCTCTTTTATCTCTTCAACGGTACTCTGCTTTCTTTCTGCGAACCACGGGGAAAGTTTGGCTGCACAGTTTTTGCACATATTTCCGTCCTCAAGCTTGCGGTTTCCGAGAAGTCCTATCTTCTCTCCACATATATCACAATACTTTTTATCAAATAATCCCATTATATTGCTCCTTTCTGTTCATTTATCTTCTCCCGTTTTTTGCCTGCTAAGGTCTCTTTGTTCCGCAGTTGCTGCAGAAATTGCCGGTGTTAACCATGCCACAGCTGCATGTCCACTCTGCCGAAGGTCTTCTGGTACCGCAGTTACTGCAGAAGTTTCCTGTATTTACCGCACCGCAGCTGCATGTCCATCCTGCTGCCTGTGCCGGAGCTGCTGTCTGCTGCCCTGCCATGGCTGCTCCCTGCTGAGTCTGCCCCATCTGAAAGAGATTCTGCATGTTAACTCCGCCTGCCTGACCTGCCATACCCATGCCTACAAAAGCCCCCATAGCGCCCATGCCGCCTTCGTTGGCCGCCGCAGCCTGCATTGCCGCAGCAGTGGCACCTGCCAGATGTGCCGCCGCCATGGTCGGATCCTTGAGAGCCGCATTTCTCTGAAGTTCTTTAATTGCTTTCTCGTCCTCTTCGTTTGCCTTGATGCTGGAAACGCCGAAGGATACGATTTCTATAC
>CAZUFU010000014.1:0-25299 GCA_964619875.1 uncultured Oscillospiraceae bacterium | reverse complement strand
GTTGCACTTTCCCTATAGTTACCTACGCCGGACGTTATCCGGCACCCTTGCCCTGTGGAGCCCGGACTTTCCTCATAAGCCAAAAGCTTACGCGATTGTCTGCTCTACCCGAGAATGTGACAATTTATCCTAAAAATGAGCCTACGAAGGTTATGCTGTATGTAATCACCACGGCAACAATAACCATAACCACTACAACCTGCATGACCCTTTTCTGTCTTTTTTCTTTTTTACTATCTTTCACCTCAAAAGCCCCCTCTAAATTACAGCAAACGGATTTAAATTGACATCGCATTGAATTATATCAACTCCCTCAGCTTTGTCAAGCATGGAAGCAATATTTTCACAGAAAATTTGCTCAGTACCGAAATGACCACAGTCCAGTACGGCAATATCAAGTTCCCTGGCTTCCTGCGCTGCGTGATACTTCACATCACCTGTCAGATACAGGTCACATCCTGCTGCTTTGGCCTCTCTGATGAATTCAGCTCCCGCTCCGCTGCACCAGCCTACTTTTTTTATCTGTCTGTCAAGAGAACCGGCATAGCTGAGAAGCTTCCTGTCAATTTTAAGGCGTCTTGACACATGCTCTATAAAATGCGACGCCTTCATGCCTTGTCCCGGAAGCATGCCCATACGGCAGAAGCCGCTTGAATCAGTGCCCATAAGGCTTACATTTTCCAGGCCGAGCACACGTCCAAGATAATCATTATTTCCTCCGTGGCATTTATCAAATGGAGTATGAAGAGAGTAAACGCTTATTCCGTGCTTTATGAGCTCAGCAACATTATTTCCCGTAACATCATTATGGTCAACTTTTTTAAGAGAGCCAAAAATCAACGGATGATGTGTTATAATCAGTTCTACACCGTTCAGCACAGCATCATATATAACCTGTCTGTTTATTTCCAGGGCAATCATTACCTTTGAAATTTCCCCTTCACTAAGCTTTATCTGCCATCCTGAATTATCCCACTCCTCCTGTGTTTCCAGTGGAGCGATGTTTTCCAGTATACCTATAAAATCATTAATTCTCATTCCGTAACCTCCCTAATAGATACTCAAGATATTCTATTCTGTAGCTCTGGCGTCGCAGTTTTGCCGGTTCCTCCTGTCTTCCTTCTGACATGCTGCCCAAAATAAGCTTTTCAAGATCAAGCTTTTTCTCCAGATACTCCTCTGTGAGTTCATTCTTACAATCTATCAACTTGTGAGGAAACTCATATTCAATGTCATCAGGACCTAAATCTCCCGCCACTGCAATCTCCTTGGGAACCACTGTCAGCACCTCACAGATAAACTTGCCTTCTCTGACCAGCTTTTCTCCTGATATACTGAAGCCGTTGTTATAAAGCCACCATCTGAGCTGTCCTATGCGGTTTCTCGGCTGAAGAATCAGCTTCTTGAATGACCATGCCTTCTGAAGATCCGCGCCTAAAATTTCGGTCATGAGTATTCCCCCCATACCGGCGATAACAACAGTATCTACTTCCTTGGGAGATAAAACCTCAATTCCGCTTCCAAGGCGAAGATCGAATTCCACATCAGGATGAAGTCTGCGGCAGTTTTCGGATGCTTTTGCCAATGATCCTTTGCTTATATCTGCCATTATCACTTTAGGACATACACCTGTTTCCCACAGGTAAACAGGCAGAAAACCATGGTCGGTTCCAATGTCCGCCATGGTTTCACCTTTTTCTATCTCGTCTGCAATTGTTTTAAGTCTTGGTGTTAATTTAATCATTATTCAAGATAATCCTTAAGCTTTTTGCTTCTGCTCGGATGACGCAGTTTGCGGAGAGCCTTGGCCTCAATCTGGCGAATACGCTCTCTGGTAACATCAAACTCCTTGCCAACTTCCTCCAGAGTTCTGGCTCTGCCGTCATCCAATCCGAATCTCAGTTTCAATACCTTCTGTTCTCTCTCTGTCAAAGTGTCAAGCACCTCAACAAGCTGCTCCTTGAGCATGGAGAAAGCGGCTGCTTCAGCCGGAGCAGGTACATCCTCGTCTGGTATAAAGTCTCCAAGATGGCTGTCCTCTTCCTCGCCTATAGGAGTTTCCAGAGAAACAGGCTCCTGTGCAATCTTCTGGATTTCCCTCACCTTATCAACGGAAATACCCATTTCTTCAGCTATTTCTTCAGGAGAAGGTTCTCTGCCGTATGTCTGCAGAAGCTGACGTGATACACGTATCAGTTTGTTTATAGTTTCAACCATGTGGACAGGTATTCTTATTGTTCTGGCCTGATCCGCTATGGAACGTGTTATAGCCTGTCTTATCCACCATGTAGCGTAGGTGGAAAATTTATATCCTTTGGTATAGTCAAACTTGTCTACAGCTTTGATAAGGCCAAGGTTTCCTTCCTGAATAAGATCCAGGAAAAGCATACCTCTTCCCACGTATCTCTTGGCGATGCTGACAACCAGCCTGAGATTTGCTTCGCAAAGCCTTTTTTTAGCTTCTTCATCGCCCTGCTCCATCCTTTTAGCCAGCTCAATTTCCTCATCTGCTGAAAGCAGAGGCACCTTGCCTATCTCCTTCAGGTACATTCTCACGGGATCGTCCACCGCTATTCCCTTAGGCAGACTGGATTCAAGATCTACATCTGCAGGCTCATCCATTATGAGATCAGGATCCTCCGGCAGATCTACATCATCATTAAGCAAAATATCGAAATCATCGGGCTCCGCTTCAGACACTATTTCTATGTCTTTGGACATAAGAGCCTCATAGATATCATCCATCTGATTTTTGTCCAGATCTGTTGCTTCCAGCACATCAGCCACCGCCGAATAAGTCAGCTTGTTTTTTGACTGCTTGGCTTTTTCCAGAAGAGTATTAATCAGCTCCTGCTTTTTTTCAGCAGGGTTCATAAATGTTTCTTCTTTTTTCTCAACTGTTTCTTCGGTATTGATTTTTTTCTTATCTTCTGCTGTCATTATTTTCTTCCCCCAAAAGAGTTTATTTCTCGCTGAACCTTCATCAGCTCTTCTGTAAGATCTTTTATTGAATCACTGCCTGTTTCCTCATCGGCAAGGGCAAGTCTGTCTATGAGTTCCTGTTCTCGCTTCACGGCTTTATTCAGTCTCCAGGTTCTTATGCATTCATCGAAAACCTGTTCCTCGTTGCCTGCTATGATTACAGCCTCCGTTGCATCAGTAAATATCTGACTTTCCAAAGGATCAAGACTATCCGTAATATCAGAAGTTTCGAAGCCGCCCCTGAGACCGTAAAACTCAAACATTAGATTCAGTATTTTTCTGCCCAGTTCACTTTCGATTATACCGTCATATTCAAGCATTTTCTCAGCAAAGCAGGGATTAATCAACAGTACTTTAAGCACAGTAGCTTCCATTCCCGAAAGCTCTTTGCCTCCTTCATTATCTTCCTGCCTTCGTCTCGGCTGCCGAACAATTCCGGTATTATTATTGCCTGAGATTTCCAATTTTATTGCTCCTTCGGCAATTTTTAACTCCTGCGATAATTTTTTTATATATATATCAGCCTCTACCGGACTGAGACTTTTTAATATATCAGAGGCACGCTTCATATAATCGATTTTACCGTCCTCTGTATCAAGGTCCAGGCCCTTTCTGGCTGCATTTAACTTGTAATCAGTCATAGGCAGAGCACCGTCAACAAGCTTCCGGAAAGCCTCTCTGCCGTTTTTCTTTATAAACTCGTCCGGATCCTTACCGTCGGTTACATGCAGCACCTTCACCTTAAGATCTTCAGCGCCCAGCACATCGATCCCCCTCAATGCCGCATTCTGACCTGCTGCATCGGCATCATAGGAAAGTACCACGTTTCTTGTATAACGCTTCAAGAGTCTCGCCTGGTTTTCTGTAAGAGCCGTTCCCAACGAAGCTCCAACGTTTCGTACACCGTGCTGGTACAATGAAATGACATCCATATAACCTTCTACTAATATGGCATATCCTTCCTTACCTATGTCCTGTTTTGAAAGATTAAGCGCATAAATATTGTTCTTTTTCTGAAAAATCCGGTTTTCCGGTGAGTTAAGGTATTTAGGCATGGCATCGCCGATAGCTCTGCCCCCAAAGCCGATTACTTTACCACTGGTATTTATAATAGGGAAAATAACTCTGTTTCTGAACTTATCATAATATTTACCGTTTTTTTCAGAAATCAAACCAAGCTCAAGCAATATTTTTTCATCAACGCCTTTATTTTTGAAGTACTGGTAAAGGCTGTCCCAGCTGTCATCAGCATAGCCTATTCCGAACTTTTTTAATATGGAATCCTCTATACCTCTCTTTTTCATGTATGAATATCCCTTATTCTTTTCCTCTGTAAAGGCACGGTAAAAGAATCTGGCTGCTTCCCTGTTTATTTCATAATACTTTTCTCTTTCCTGATTGCCGCTGCCGCCTATCTTTATCTCTATGCCGTGTTCCTTGGCCAGTTTCTCAACGGCTTCGGTAAAATCCAGGTTATAGTAGCGCTTAGTAAACTCAATCGCATCACCGGATGCACCGCACCCGAAGCAGGTAAAAATCTGCTTCTGCTCCGATACAACAAAAGAAGGCGTCTTCTCGTTATGAAACGGGCACACGCCTTTGTAATTGGCACCGGCTCTTTTAAGGGGCACCACACGTCCGACAACATCCACAATGTTTATCTGACTCTTAAGATCTTCGATTGTAGCCCCGGAATTTCCGGCAAAAGAATGACCCATTTTCATCTCCATTAAAAACGTTTATACGTTAATATACGACAAAAATATGTCTTTTCCTTTTTTAGTTATGTGTTTTTTATGTGAAAGTTGAATGTGTTTTACTTCCAGCCCTTCGGCACGAAAAGCTCAGTATAGGTTGCCAGGGCAAATCTGTCAGTCATACCTGCTACATAATCCTTAGCTGCTTCCGCTCTCCCGTCGGTTTCTGCAATTCTCTGCAGGTCCTCAGGCATCTGCTCCGGATTATCCATAAAATGTTTATATAACGAACTCAACACCACCTCAACTTTGGCCAGGTCCTCCTCCCGCTTGACTCTGCCGCTCTTATACACGTTTGCAAACATGAAGCTGCGAAGGCTGTTAAGCTCATCCTTGTACTCGGGGCTCTGCATTATAGCATCTTTTCCGTCGCTGTTCCTGATAACATCCACAACCATATTGTTGATGCGTTCACGATGGCTCCTGCCAAAAAGCTCCAGCGAAGACTCAGGTATATCCTCCAGAGAAATTACACCGCTTCTCACAGCATCGTCGATGTCGTGGTTTATATAAGCTATCCTGTCGCTTATCTTCACGATCTGGCCTTCAAGTGTAAAAGGCATGTTTCCGCCTGTATGGTTTACTATACCGTCACGAACCTCCTCTGTCAGGTTCATTCCCCTCCTGGATTGAGTGGACTCGAGGACATCAACTACGCGAAGACTCTGCTCATTATGCTTAAATCCTCCTTCATGAATTTTATCAAGGACTTCTTCTCCGTTATGACCGAATGGAGTATGCCCCAGGTCATGGCCCAGTGCAATGGCTTCAACCAGGTCCTCATTGAGATTCAGGGCTCGCGCAAGAGTTCTGGCTATCTGTGACACTTCGATAGTATGTGTGAGTCTGGTTCTGAAATGGTCACCTTCGGGAGCCAGGAAAACCTGCGTCTTGTGCATGAGTCTCCTGAAAGCTTTTGAATGTATTATTCTGTCTCTGTCACGCTGAAAATCTGTTCTTATGTCACACTTTTCCTCAGGAAATCTTCTGCCCTTGGACTGAGCGCTCTTGACCGCCTTTTCCGAAAGAAACTCAAACTCTCTTTTTTCCAAATCTTCTCTAAGTAACATCTTCACCCTCCTGTCACGGCATCAGATTCCTGTATGTCCGAATCCGCCTGCACCACGCTCTGTTTCGTCTATCTCATTCACTGCTTCAAACTCTGCCTGAGCATATAAAGAAAATACAACCTGTGCGATTCTATCTCCGTTATGTATTGTATAAGGCTCACTTCCCCAGTTAATCAAAGGAACATTCCATTCGCCGCGGTAGTCGCTGTCAACAGTTCCCACTCCATTTACCAGACCGATTCCGTGTTTGATAGAAAGGCCGGAACGAGCTCTCACCTGAGCTTCCATTCCATGCGGCAGTTCTACAAACAATCCTGTTGGAATCAACCGCCTTTCTCCCGGCATCAATGTAACAGGTCCCTCCGGAAGGTATGCTCTCAGATCTGCACCGGCAGCGCCCTCTGTGGCATATTCAGGCATAAACCCGCTTTTGCTGACTACTTTTATTTTACTAAGAATACTGTCTCTCATTCCGAACCTCTCTACTGCCATTTCCAGACTTTTTTCCAGTCGATTCTCTTGTTTGTAACTGCAACACCTGTATATGAAGCCGGATTGCAGATAAGCTTCTTAACCTTGTCAATGTCATCGAGAGTCACATTATTTATACCTTCAACAACCTCCTCAGGTGTAAAGATTCTATCAAGAAGAATCAGGTTTTTGCCATTGGCAAACATGCGGCTGGCCACGTTTTCCTGTCCGAAAATATAGCTGCTCTTCATCTGTTCCTTTGCCATGGACAGTTCATCTTCCGATACTCCGTCACGGCTGAGAATTTCAAGTTCTTCTTCAATACCGCCAAGGGCATCTCCTATCTTATCATGACCGACACCTGCATAGATAATAAAGCATCCGTCGCTGCTGAACGAACTGTTCATAGAAAAAACGCTGTATGCAAGGCCCTTTTCCTCTCTTATATTCTGGAAAAGTCTCGAGCTCATGCTGCCTCCCATTATACTGTTAAGAAGAGAAAGCGCATAATATCTTTCATCATCCAGTGCGATTCCCTTTGTTGCAAGGCAGATATGGCTCTGCTGTATGTCCTTGACCAGAACTTTAAATGAGGGTTTATACGGAACCGTTTCTGACTGCTGTTTCTGTTTTGATGGCGCCATCCCTTCAAATTTATCCTCAAGAAAACTGCAGAAGCTTTCCTCATCAAAGTTTCCGGCTACAGATACCACTATGGAATCTCTAGAATATTCTCTTTCCTTATATTCAGTAAGAACTCTTCTGCTTATGCCCTTAAGTGATGTAGGTGTGCCTATGATGCTCCTTCCCAGAGGATTGCCCTTAAACACCAGCTCAGTTGCTGTATCGTGAGCCAGATCGTCAGGCTGGTCCTCGATCATCTTTATTTCCTCACAAATTACCTTTCGCTCCTTAGTCATCTCACGGCTGTCGAACACAGCATTGTTAATCATGTCAAGAATAACTTCCGCACCTTTTTCCAGGTTGTCAGAAATAGTCTTTACATAATAGCAGGTGGCCTCTTTGCCTGTAAAAGCGTTCATCTGACCTCCTATCTTATCAATATCCTCGGCTATCTGACGGGCATTTCTCTTTTCTGTACCTTTGAACATCATATGTTCTATAAAATGAGACACTCCTGAATTTTCCGCGCGCTCACAGACAGCACCAGCCTTTACCCATACACCGAAAGCCGCCGACTTTACATAATCTATCTTTTCCATTATAACCCTGACACCGCAGTTCAGAGTTCTCACCTTAATTTCACTCATTGTATTCCCCTCCGGTCAATTTAATATAAGTCGTCTCAAACAAGGTTTATTGTAACACACTTTCAGCAAAATTCATATACTATGAGAGAAAGATATTGGACTTTAAGGAGGTAAATTTATGAGCTGCTTTGGTGGAAGAGTATCCCAGGACCTCTATCAAAATTGCTGTAACGCCAATGTCCTATGCGAATTTAACGGAGATTTAAGTAATGTGGTTTCAGAACCCATTTATGTGCAGAAAGTGTACGATGCGGTTCTTTTTAACCTTCAGGGTATGAAAACAGTTCAGAACCAGAGCTTTACTCCCCGCATCCCGCAGGGACACAGAGTTAAGAGAGTGATAGATATCAGATGCAGGCGGAGCTTCAATCCGGATAATGTAGAAGATCCTGCAAACCTTACACTGGATGTGAACACCACAATTTCAGGTGCCACATTTCTGAAAAACAGCGCCGGTGAAGAACTTACCGCAGTCGGCGCAGACGGCAACTTTTCGCAAAAACTTCTCTACGCAGATACTTCGGACTGCGATGATCAGTGCATGGGCACGCCGGTTTTCGGCACGCAGAACATATCAATTACGGGAAATGTGATCATAGAAATAGATCTTCTCCTGTGTGACAGCTGCAATAACGAAAGCATATTTACAATACGAACAGAGGTTAACATCGCCGCAAAAGATCATCCTCTGGTACTTACGAACTTTTTTGAAATCTGCATGCCATCAGCCATTGATACGGCCTTCCTGCCGAGATTTACTGAATTCTGTAATTCCTCATGCGAAGCCAGACTGGCCACAAACAATCACGGCCGTGACCTGTGCATAGGAGCCGATGGCAGTGTTACAGGCAATCTGATTGTTGCTATATGTGTAACATGCGAGAAAAAAATTGTTGTACCGGTCCAGCTGTGCGTTCTGTCCACAGGTTTCGCCCAGGCGGCTGCACAGCAAAATGCTATCTGCACCACCTTCCCTACGCTGTTTCCTAATCAGATTAAACCGTGTGATACCATAGAAAACTGCGGTGAAAACTGTCATGAAAAAGAGGATAACTGTCGATGTGATGACAGATGCGATGACAGGTGTGATACATGTGAGCCATGCAATGACGGAAACAACAGAGGCAGAAGGCCTCAGCCAAGACGATAAAAAACAGGGCCTCGGTAACCCGGGGTCCTGTGATTCTTTATTTACAATTATTCATATGAACATCTGATATACACCTGCAGTTCTCAGTCCGGCTTCGGATATCCCGAGACTTATGGTTTCCTCATATTCTGCAGGTGCACTCCAGCACAGACCGCAACTGGCGGAAATGTTTCTCGGAACAGGTATAAGCCTGCCCTCTATTTCCTTTTCTTTGCAGAATTTTTCAAAGGCTATGGCATCCGTAGTTGAATTAAAGGTGATTATCTGTCTCAGCTTTTTTTCAATCATGATAACCTTTCCTTATGGCTTGATAATACAGGATGCTTTGCTCATCTTTTCCACGATTGTGTACATGTTTGTAACAGATCCTACTGCAAGTTTTTCTTTAAGATTGTAGTAGTCAAGACATGTGCCGCAGGTGATGATCTCAACCCCCTGTGCTTCCAGGTTTTTAAGGTCTTCCAGTGAAACCGAGCCCTCTACAGGAATAGTAGCACCGCCATTGTAGAAAATTACTGTCTTAGGAAGGGTTTCAAGCTGTGTTATGGCATAGATAAATCCTTTTATCAGTACCTTGCCAAGTTCATCGTTTCCTTCTCCCATTCTGTCGGAGCTGATAACTACAACAGTATTATCTCTTTTATCTGCCATACATACCGCTTCATTTTGCTCATCACTTTCAACCGGCCCGTTAACATCGATTGTCACTACAAACAAATTGTCTTCAATCTTCTCGCTCTTAGCCTCAAGATTTTTGCTGGATGCCAGTCTGAGGAGATTCTGTACTGCCACTTCATTATCAACACGTACTTCTACAGTTCCCGGCTCATTTACAGCATTCAGCTCCTTTGTAGTCATTACAACCGGAATAGGGCACTGCTTCCCCGTTGCATCAATTTTTATTTCTGCCATGATTCAATACCTCCATAGACATTCAGGTCTTTTACTTTATTACCATGACTGAAATTATATATTCAAAGCTACATAAAAACAAGTATGAATAGATTAAAATGATAATAAATAGCTATTATATAGATTATACAACTCCTGCCGACAATTTTTTATTGACTGGCCGAAAATTGATTACAGTTTGCTCATAACGTAATCTGCAAATTCATAACATTTCGCGCCGTCTGCAGTACCTGTAACAACAATATTCTTTTCCTTTTCCACACAGTTATAAAGAGCCTCTGCCAGTATATCGGCCTTTTCGGTTAATCCCAGCTGTCTTATCATCATTTCGGCAGCTTTAAAAATACTTGAAGGATTAGCATACTCTGCAAGGCCTTCCTCCACCATTCTCGGTGCTGAACCATGTATAGCTTCAAACATTGCATATTTTGAACCAATGTTTGCGCTGCCTGCCGTTCCCACACCTCCTTGTATCTCCGCTGCCTCATCAGTAATTATGTCACCATATAGATTCGGCAAGAGAAATACCTGAAACTGGTTTCTTATATTTTTGTTTACAAGATTGGCAGTCATAATATCCACATACCAGTCATCTGCCTGTATTTCAGGATATTCAGCAGCTATCTCATGGCATATTCTTGAGAAGCTTCCATCTGTCTTTTTCATGATATTTGCCTTTGTTACAATAGCTACCTTTGTCTTGCCGTTAGCACGTGCAAAGTCAAAAGCCGCTCTTGCAATCCTTCTGGTTCCCGGCTCTGTAGTGACTTTAAAGTCCATAGTAAGCTTTCCCGGAATCTCAATTCCCCTGCTTCCAAGCACATATTCACCCTCAGTATTTTCTCTGAAAAAGGTCCAGTCGATACCCTCCTCGGGAACTGATACAGGTCTTACGTTAGCATATAAGTCCAGTTCACGTCTCAATGTGACGTTGGCACTTTCCATAGTGCCGCCCTTAGGTGTGGTAGTCGGTCCCTTAAGCAGTACATCACAACTCTTTATTTCTGCAAGCACATCCTCGGGAACTGATTTCCCCAATGCAATGCGGTTTTCGATTGTAAGGCCCTCAATTTTTTTCAGAGTTACTTTACCTGAAGCAATTTCACCTGCCAGAAGCTTCTTTAGCAGTCTCTCTGCCTCCCTCATTATTACAGGACCTATGCCGTCTCCGTCTATCAGACCAATGGTCACACCTTTATCAATGTCACAGTATGGACAGTCGCTTCCGTCCTTCATTCTGTCAACTCTGTCCACCTGTTCCCTGAGCAATGTTTCAAAATCATATATGGCCTTCTGAATAAAGTTTTCTATTCTGTCATCAAACATTATAATCCACCTTCCTGTCCTACATATCTGAGCAGTCCTCCAGCCTTCAGAATGGCTTTCTGACGTTCCGTAAAACTGCAAACCAATTTTACTTCTTTGCCTGTTTTTTCATCAGTTAAAACAAGCTTTCCGCTGTCCATACCTTCATATACATTATTTATGGAAAGCATATCAGACTGACTCAGGCTATCGTAGTCTTCAGGGTTTGCAAATGTAAGCGGCATAATTCCGGCATTTATAAGGTTGGCTGCATGAATTCTGGCAAAGCTCTTTGCAATTACAGCACGCACACCGAGATAAAGCGGTACCAGTGCTGCATGCTCTCTTGAGGAACCCTGTCCGTAGTTGTTTCCACCGACTATAATGCTCTGCCCCGCTGCCTTTGCCCTCTCAGGGAAAGTCTCATCACATACTCCGAAGCAGAACTTTGAAAGATAAGGAATATTCGAGCGGTAAGGAAGTATCTTGGCTCCGGCAGGCATAATATGGTCTGTGGTGATGTTATCCCCTACCTTCAGAACAAGCTCGGCTCTGAGTGTATCTCCCTGCGGAATGCTTTCCGGGAACGGCTTGATGTTAGGCCCTCTGAGAATCTCCAGCATCCTGGCTGTCTCCTCATCTGCAGGAGGTATCACAGCACTGTCGTCTATCATGAATTTTTCAGGCATTGTCACCTCCGGCATCTCACCCAAAAGTCTTGGATCGGTGATTTCACCGGTGAGAGCTGCAGCAACAGCAGTCTCAGGGGAAACAAGATATACCTGACCGTCAGCAGTACCTGAACGGCCTTCGAAATTTCTGTTAAATGTTCTAAGTGATACTCCACCTGAATTGGGTGAAAATCCCATACCTATGCAAGGACCACATGCACACTCAAGCAATCTTGCGCCGCTTGCCAGAATATCAGTCAATGCTCCGCAATCTGCCAGCATGGAAAGCACCTGTTTTGAACCGGGTGATACCGAAAGGCTTACCGACGGATCAATTGTCTTTCCTTTAAGAAGTGCTGCCGCCTTAAGCATATCGTAAAGGGATGAATTAGTGCATGAACCTATACACACCTGATCAACTTTTGTGCCCTTAAGACTTTCCACTGTTACAACATTATCCGGGCTGTGAGGACACGCTATGAGCGGCTTCAACGCTGACAGATCTATGTCTATAACTTTGTCATATACTGCATCTTCATCGCTTCCTAGCTCTATGTAATCTTCTCCTCTGCCCTGCGCTTCGAGGAAAGCTTTAGTAATCTCGTCCGAAGGAAAAATTGAAGTAGTAGCACCCAGTTCCGTACCCATATTAGTTATAGTAGCACGTTCAGGAACCGAAAGTGTCTTCACGCCTTCTCCTCCCCACTCTATTATTGCTCCTACACCGCCCTTTACAGAAAGTATCCTCAGAATTTCCAGACTTACATCCTTTGCAGTTACAAAGTCACGAAGTCTACCCGTAAGATTTACCTTATACATTTTAGGCATGGTGATGTAGTATGCTCCTCCGCCCATGGCTACAGCCACATCAAGTCCACCTGCTCCCATGGCAAGCATTCCGATGCCGCCTCCTGTAGGCGTATGACTGTCAGATCCTATAAGCGTTTTTCCCGGCTTACCAAATCGCTCCAGATGAACCTGATGGCAGATTCCATTGCCGGGTCTGGAAAAATACAGACCGTATTTCTTCGCCATGGACTGGATGAATCTGTGGTCATCTGCATTTTCAAATCCTGACTGAAGTGTATTGTGATCTATATATGCTACGGAAAGCTCCGTTTTTACCCTGGGTACTCCCATGGTTTCAAATTCCAGATATGCCATGGTTCCGGTTGCGTCTTGTGTCAGCGTCTGATCAATTTTCAGAGCGATTTCCTCGCCCGGAATCATCTCACCGCTTACAAGATGCTCTCTGATTATTTTTTGTGCTAATGTAAGTCCCATTTATATGTACTTCCTTTCTTTTACCCTCTTTTAATGCTTGCATAGGCATGCTCTATATGAAGCAGCATGAGTTTTTCCACTTCCTGAATATCTCTTCTGGTCATAGCCTCGTAGACCTGTCTGTGCTCTTTTACCGAGTTCATGATTCTGTCGCTCTTTTCCAAAGAAGCCTTTCTGTATTTGGAAAGCTTATGATGTATAGGTGACAGTATGATTTCATAGGTAGTGCTGCCGCAGCAGGAATAAATTAAATCATGAAATTTTGTATCCAGGTTTTTAACTGCTTCCGCACCTCCTGCCTCAACAGCCTTTTCCTGCCTTTTAAGCACTTCTCCCAGTTCGGAAAGAGCCTCATCACTCATCTTTTCTGCAGCCAGAGCCGTAGCTCTAGCCTCAATTTTTCTTTTTACATCAAACATATCATCTATATCCCCTGCAGTTATTCCAAGGACTCTGTAACCATCTGCTGTATCTTCAACAAGTCTTTCCGCTTCCAGCCTTATAAGAGCTTCTTTTACAGTTCCCAGGCCTACTCTGAGATCAGAAGCCGCCTTCTCCGGAAAAATAATACTTCCCTGTGGATATTGTCCATGAAGAATTTCTTCTTCAATCCTTTCGGAAATCTGGTTTGAAAGGGAAACTTTTTTATAATCTAACATTTTGCGAACTCCTTACCATCCGTCAATTCTTTGATTTTCTTTTCTATTTCACTGTTTGCAAGGCTGGTCGTTCTGCCGTCTGCATACATTTCGTCAACCCAATCCTTCAGTGTTCTTACAAGCTCGTCATTTTTACCTACTTTTTCATCTTCAGGCAAACTATAATGTTCGTTTATCCAATACGCAATTCCCGCTGCACCGGAGGTCTTGCTTACGGTAACCCCAGGCGCTCGGTTGAGTATCTTCTTGGTGTTGAAAATATTATATATTTCCTCATCTTTCATGAGTCCGTCAGCATGTATGCCTGCTCTGGTCACATTAAAGTTTTCTCCTACGAAAGGAGTCATCGGCGGAATGTCGTATCCCATTTCATCCCTGAAGTATGCACCGATTTCAGTAACAACCGTCGGGTCCATGCCGTCAAGAGAACCTCGAAGGGATGCGTATTCAAACACCATAGCTTCAAGAGGAATATTTCCTGTTCTTTCTCCGATGCCAAGCAGAGAGCAGTTTACTGCACCACAGCCATAAAGCCAAGCAGCAGATGCATTAGTGACAGCTTTATAAAAATCGTTATGCCCATGCCATTCAAGCATTTCGCTAGGAACTCCCGCATAATGCTGAAGACCATACACAATACCGGGAACGCTTCTCGGAAGAGACGCGCCTGCGTAAGGCACTCCGTATCCCATAGTGTCGCATGCACGAATTTTTACAGGTATGCCTACCTCTCTGGAAAGCTCCATTATTTCATTTACAAAAGGCACTACGAAACCATAGAAATCAGCTCTGGTTATGTCCTCCAGATGACATCTCGGAACTACACCTGCGTCAAATGCATCTTTAATGGTGGCCAGATAAAAATCTACCGCCTGCCTTCTTGTCATATTCATTTTTTTAAAGATATGATAATCGCTGCAGGATACCAGAATACCTGTCTCCTTGATTCCCAGTTCTTTCACCATTTTAAAGTCTTCTTTGGAAGCTCTTATCCATGTGGTGATTTCAGGGAAAGTATAGCCAAGCTCCATGCATTTATCGATAGCTTCTCTGTCTTTTTTTGTATAAATAAAAAATTCCGACTGTCTTATCAGGCCGTAAGGTCCACCCAGTTTTGCCATCAGTTTGTATAAATCCACTATCTGCTTCACTGTATAAGGTGCCATAGACTGCTGCCCATCTCTGAAGGATGTATCGGTAATCCAGATGTCTTCCGGCATGTTCATAGGCACACGTCTGTGGTTAAAGGCTACCTTAGGCACTTCGTCGTAATTATAGATCTGTCTGTAAAGATTAGGTTCTTCAATATCCTGCAGTGAATATTTGTAAATACTCTGCTCCAGAAGGTTTGATTTCTTTGAAATTTCAAGCATTTCGCTACTTGTCCTCTCTTTCTTTGTTTTCCGATGTTACAAGTATAAAACTGCCTATAAGAAAAGTCAATACATTTTTCAAAAATGTTTTTAAATTGTTTTTGCTTTAACAAAGTAAAACCCGGAAGTGACCTCCCGGGCTTGATATTTATATGATTATTTCTGAGCTTCCTGTACAAGCTGAGCACCATAGTGAAGAGCTTTTAAGTTAACTTCTTCTGTTCCCTTAGGTACGTGGTTGAGAACCGCTTCCTCAACGGCTTTCTGTGAAGCAACGTGAAGCAGCTCGTTTACCACACCTACTGAAATGATATTAGCTGACATACGATTCTTTATTACCTCTGCTGCACCATCAAGAATAGGCAGGTGGTAAACTGTATGTAGTGCTTCAACTGAATCAGGCACTGCAATGTCTTTGTCAACTACCACAATCGCTTTGTTCTTAAGGCATCCCACGTATTTATCAAGAGAAACCTGAGTAAGTGCCAGAAGCAGGTCAGGTCTGATTACCTTTGTATATGTGATTTTTTCGTCAGAAACGATAGTCTCAGCCTTTGATGAGCCTCCTCTTGCCTCCGGTCCGTAAGCCTGGCACTGAACAACGTGCTTGCCATCCTCATAAGCAGCCTCGGCAAGAATGATGGTACCCATGATTACGCCCTGTCCGCCGGAGCCGGTCATTCTTATTTCTGTCTTAGCCATTACTTGTCACCTCCGACCTTTTCAATAATTTTCATATACATATCAGTGTATTCATCCTTATTTTCAATACATGAAAGTTCTCCGATAATGAACTTGCCCTCAAGCTGCTCAGAAGTCATCTTTGCTGCTGCTTTTACGTCAACGGCATTATCCTTCTGCCATGTAAGCATCTTAACAGAATCACCTTTTTTATTCTTACGGCCGTAGTATGTAGGGCATACTGAAAGTCCTTCAATAAGAGAGAAACCATGATGTTTGATACCGGCCTCTATGAGTTTGACAGCCTGCTGTGCATGATAAGCTGTGCAGCGTCCTGTAAAGGTTGCACCTGCTGCCTGTGCCAGCTGTGGAATATCGAAGTTGTAGTCAATGTTTCCATAAGGAGCAGTCGTTCCCTTTTCACCGTGAGGTGTAGTAGGTGAATACTGTCCGCCTGTCATACCGTAAATATTATTATTGAATACGATTACAGTCATATCAATGTTTCTTCTGCATGCATGAATAAGGTGGTTTCCACCGATGGCAGTTGCATCGCCGTCTCCGGTGATTACGATTACATGCAGTTCAGGATTTGCCAGCTTTACTCCTGTTGCAAATGCGATGGCACGTCCGTGAGTAGTATGTAATGTGTTAAAGTTCATGTATCCTGCGGCTCTTGAAGAACATCCGATACCGGAAACGATAACCACCTTATCAGGATCAAGTCCGCAGTTTTCTATTGCCTGTGCAACATCCCTCATCAGAATTCCGTGACCACATCCCGGACACCAGATATGAGGAAGCCTGTTAACACGCATTGTTTTTTCAATAAGATTGCTAGGCATATTAATATACCTCCTTTACTTTGTCTATTACATCTGTAGGAGTAATAGTTGTTCCGTCGATTTTTCCGAGGAAATCAACCGGTACTCTGCCTTCTACAATTCTCTGCACTTCAAGCAGCATCTGACCGTCGTTGTGCTCGGCAACGATAATCTGTCTCAGATGCTTGTTTTCCTTGATAACCTTCAGGAGTGCCTCTTCCGGGAACGGCCATACTGTAATAGGCCTGAACATACCGATTTTAACAAAGTCCATCTTCTTCGCATCTTCCATTGCGCCCTGCACTGCTCTTGCAGTACCGCCGAAGCATACGATCATTGTCTCGCAATCTTCGCACTCAACTTCTTCCCACTTCTGAATACGGTCTCTTCTCATTCTGATTTTATCAAGGAGACGTCTTTCCTGTGTATCAGTGATGTTGTTATCGTTAGTAGGGAAACCGTCCAGATCGTGGAAAAGACCTGTTACATTGAACTTGTCGCCTTCACCGAAAGGTGCGTATTCAGGAACATAGTTTCCTTCCTGAACTGCATAAGCCAATGTTCCGTTAAAGCTTCGGTCTACCCTTCTGTCTGAAATAGTCAGTTCTTCAGGCGGAATAAGTTCGCATCCCTCTCTCAGGTGGCCAATAATTTCGTCCATAAGGAATATTACAGGAACTCTGAATCTTTCTGCCATGTTGAATGCTCTTACACATTCAGTATAGCACTCCTGAACTGATGAAGGTGAAATAACGATAACAGGATGGTCACCGTGGGTACCCCATTTTGACTGCATCAAGTCTCCCTGGGATGGTGATGTAGGAAGACCTGTGGAAGGGCCTTCTCTCTGTACGTCTACTATTACGATAGGAATTTCTGCAATAGCAGCATATCCTATATTTTCCTGCTTAAGAGAAAATCCCGGACCGGATGTTGCTGTCATAGATTTAAGTCCGGCTACGGAAGCACCCAGAGCTGCAGCTATACCGCCTATCTCGTCTTCCATCTGTATAAATTTACCTCCTACCTGAGGCAGTCTGAGAGCACTTCTCTCAGCTATTTCTGTTGAAGGAGTGATAGGATAGCCTGCATAGAATCTCATTCCTGCAGCGATTCCTCCTTCTACAACGGCTTCATTGCCCTGCAGTAATTGAAATCTCTTTCCCATTAGTTTTCCTCCTCTATATAAATTGCATAATCCGGACAGCGAAGTTCGCAGAGTCCACACTTGATGCACGCTTCTTCGTCAGCAATATGCACCTTTTCGTGCTCAATTGCGAGCACATTCTTAGGGCAAAACGCTACGCATATTCCGCAGCCCTTGCACCACTTCGGATTTATAACCAAAGTTTTGTTTTTTGCCATTTAAGCTCACCTCGTAATTGTATTTAAGTTTTATCACTTTTCACATAATACCATATATTGTTGAATTTTCAACATTTTCGGAGAAAAAGCACTTTTTTTATACAAAATGACTTTTTGTATAAAAAAATACAAAAAAACTTCCGCAGCAAAATGTACTGCAGAAGTTTTTAAAGCATATCAGTTTTTTATTTTTCAAAATAAGATATGAATCGTCCGGCCTTTTCAGTAAGTATCTCATTGCCGCATACTGCTGGCTTACCGCCTACGATTACCCAGTCGATACCTGTCGGTGGTTTAGAAATATCTCCGAATGTAGCTCCGTCGATTATGGTTTCAGGGTCGAATATAGTGATGTCTGCATCTGCTCCAATCTTGATGACACCCTTTCTTTCTTCAAGATCAAGACGTCTTGCGGGTTCAATAGTCATCTTCTTTAATGCATCCATCAGCGAAAGCCGCTTTTCCTCTCTTACATACTTTCCGAGAACTCTAGGGAAAGTACCGGCAGCTCTCGGATGACCGTTGCCATGGTTTATAATACCGTCACTGGCCACCATTCCCTTTGGATTTGCCACTGCCTGAGCAATTTCCTCTTCATTCATTGCAAATGCAACAACCAGCATCTTTGGATAGTTCTTTCTTGCATCTTTAAATATTTCCTCGGTGCAATATACATTTTTATAAGGCTCATCTGTAAGCATCAGATCCTTATACTCCTTTCCCCAGGCCTCGAGACATCCATCATCAAAAACAGTTGAACTGATTTCCGTAGAAAAAGCATTGTATGGATATGTGTCAAAATTCAGTCTTGGGTCTTCCTCCATGGATCTGTTTATCAGTTCCAGAGACTCCTTCATTTTTCCCATTGCCGAGCAACTGGAAAGGTGAGATATCTGGAATCTTTTATTTATGTGTTTCTGGATATTGATCATTTCCTCAATTGAAGAAATGTCATCCAGACAGTCATTTCTGTAGTGAGCCGCTACAAGCAGATTAGGATCATCAGAAGCTTCAGTTCCATAGATGATTTCCTCAAAAGTAATTCCAGGATCGTACTCAATTCCAAAGGAAATACCCATGGCTCCTTCTTTAAGGTCTTCCTGCATCTTGCCTCTGATTATATCCCACTGTTCTCTGGTTGCAGTATCATGGTGACCCAAACCCAGACCTGTTCTGTACCAGTTATAACCGGTGAGCATAGCGTAGTTTACAGGTGATCCTCCAAGTTCTCCGATTGTATCTTTAAATTCCCTCAAAGTCTGATACAGAACTCCGCAGTTTCCTCCCACACAGGTCGTTACTCCCTGCTTAAGCATCATCTTGGAGATAATATATTCCTTACCCTCGTCAGCAAAGTTTTCTTCATGCATATGAATATCTATAAAGCCCGGAGAAACCACTCTGCCGGATGCATCAATAACTTTTGCGGCATCAGGAGTTTCAGTGCCTATATAAGTTATTTTGCCGTCCTTGACTCCGATATTTCCTTCTAAAAACTGATTTTTTTCATAATCAGGATATTTTCCATTTATAATTAAAATGTCCAGCATATTAACTTCCTTTTCTTTTTAGAAATCCTCTTTCATTCTGCGAATTTTTTCCTCATCTGAGAATATTTTTGCGACCTGAAGTCCGATTACCATTGCGCCCTGCCTTATGGCTTCATGAGCTCGAGGAGATTTAACGGCTTCTGCAAATTCTCTTGTATGTATTGCCACGCCTCTGTCTACAATCTGAAGTGTCGGATGGAAAGTAGGACATACGAAACTTACATTCCCTGCGTCTGATGAGCCGAAAATCTTATCATGGTCGCCGTTGATTTCGATACCAAGTTCATCGTACACCTCTCTCAACAATTCAATTCCATAATCATTGTTCTTAAGATTGTCATACATCGCCGCCGTAAGAGCTTTTTCCCATGTAGCACCTGTAGCTATGGCTGCTCCCTCGGCACAGTTGTCAGCTCTCTTATCCAGTTCAAACAGATAATCTTTGTCAAGGGCTCTGTAATAAAACTCTGCGCTTGCTTCCTCAGGTACGATATTCGGAGCCTCTCCGCCGTTTCTGTACACACCATGCATTCTCACATCCGGTGTAACATGTTGACGAAGCATATCTATACCGTGGAACATAAGTTGTGCCGCATTAAGTGCATTGACTCCCTCCCAAGGCGCTGCAGATGCATGAGCTGCTTTTCCATGGAATGTATAAAGATACTGGTGAAGTCCCAGAAGCTTACAATAAAGTAGATTCTGGTCATATAGATGTATCATCATGGCCATGTCATAATCATTAAATATTCCCTGATCAACCATTGCACACTTGGCACCGTCTATTTCCTCATTAGGCGTTCCTAAAATATGAATATCACAATTCAGTTCGTCCTGAAGAGGAGCCAGAGCAATCGCTGCAAGCACACTGATAGAACCACTGACACAGTGTCCGCATGCGTGGCCTATACCCGGAAGAGCGTCATATTCCGCCATAATTGCAACTTTATATTTATGATTATCAGACCCGCTTATTCCCCTAAAAGCAGTCTCAAGCCCCGCATAAGGCATTTCAACCTTAAACCCGTTTGCTTCCAGCAGTTCTGCTATCTTTCTGGATGAGCGGTGTTCTTCTCCTGAAAGCTCAGGATGATCTGCCAGATCATCATTTAATGCTATTAAATCCTGCAGTTTTTCCTCCGTAAAAGCTTTCAGTTTTTCTTTAAGTTCTGAATATTTATCCATTTCGGTCACCTCTTTGTTTTCTTGATTACAGTATTTTATCACAATTTTCTGAAAAATCAACTCTAGTGAGCCTGATAGTTATTTCTGCATTAAGCTTATATGCAGGATAAGGCTGATTATAACCTCTTTCCTTGCTCCAATAGGCCTTTTTATGTCTCTCAAGTATTTCTTCATCCGAAAGTCCTTCTTCGATTCCTTTAAAGATAAGCTCTCTCTCAGCCTTTGCTGCGCTGATAAACTCATCAAAAAAAGTCTTCATTTCTTTTTGCGTCACTGCCCCGTAATGTGGTCCGATTATACAATTTACATCAATCTGTTTCATCCTGTATGCTGACTCAATTGCATCATTATAACTTTTCAATATGGATGGATACATAAAAGTTGTTCCATTTCTTACACCGGTGGACTCACTGGCAAAGAGTATCTTCTGTGGCTCCAGCAGATAGCTCATGGAACAGTCTGTATGACCTTTTGTAACAAAAGCTGTAATTTTTTCTTTTCCGAGGCTTACGCTGTCCCCATCTTTCATAATGATATCCACTCTCATTCCGTCAGCAGTTATTTCCACCTTGCTGTCGAAATGTTCTTTAGCTGCATTGCCCAGCTCAACCATTGTTCGCCTTGCACCCTCACTGGCAAAAACCCTGACAGCTTTCTCACCTGCGCATACTTTGACATCCGGCCATTCTTTCAGTATATACGGGAGTGCCCCTATATGGTCATAGTGAGTGTGCGAAAGGAAAATGTAATCCAATGTTCTGTTTTTATTATCAAGAGCCTTATGTATATTAGCTATGAGCTTGTCTTCAAAACATGCCATTCCACAGTCATAAAGTCCCGTTTTTTCCGTCCCCAGTATCAGTATCGCTTCTCCGCCGCTGCCGCCTGTTACCCTTATCAAAGGCTCAGGCAGATTAAATGGACTTTCATCATGCATTTTTTCTTTCCTCCATATACTAAAAAAATTTACTGCTATCATTGCAACAATAACAAATCCGAGATAACCCTCTATAGGGAACATATAAGCTACCACATTCTTAAAGCCGACAAGTCCAAGCAAAAATGCCGCTGCAGCGGCGATTATCACCAGCCTGCTCTTGTGCGGGCCCTCTTTTATTTTAGTAGTAAAACCGTAAAAATTACTGGTTGCAGATGAATAAATCGCCGCAAACAGCAAAACAGAATAGACAATCCCTGCTGCAGGAGCCACTCTGGTGGAATAAGCCAGCATAGGCATATCTGCCTCCTGAGCAAATAACATATCCTTTTGAATTGCACTGACGATAACAAATGCAAGTATACCGAGAAGGACACCACCCAGTCCCGATCCCAGTACGGCCGCCTTTTCCGATTTGGCATTTACAGAAGATGTGGCTACTATTGGAATCATAGCCAGTATATTATACGAGATATACAGACATGATGCCAGAATCCAGTTGCCTGCAATAGGTGACGGATTAAGCAGTTCCGGATCTGCCTCGGTTCTTTCACAGGTCAGAATGATAATAATACTCAATGCTACAACAGCAACGAAAAGCACCGGCATTATGTATTTAAAAACCTTTGATATACGCTCAAATTCTCCAAGTACTGTTGCGACCACCAGCACGGCGATGAGAACACCTCCCACCATTGGATTTATTCCAAAAAGCTGATTTAACATAGCTCCACAGGCTGCGGTCATATTTATAAGGACGGTAAACAATATTGCAGCCATAAACCAGCTTACTGCATTTATAATATTTTCATTATTTCCCGGTGCAATAATTCTTCCCATTTCGTTTGTGTCAAGCTTTCTGGCTATGTATGCGGTAGCTGTTCCCAGAAGCACAAACAGAACTCCTACCAGCAGCACGCCTATCTTTCCCCTGATTCCGAAAACGCCGAAGAACTGCCATATCTCACGCCCTGACGCAAAACCGGCTCCCATTATCGCACCGACGAACATGAGAGCCACGTTTAGTAAATTAAGGTTAACGGATTTCGAACTATCCTTCATTTGAAATCTCCTTAGATGTTTTATAAAACTTGAACTCTCCGTAACTGAAAAATATAAGTCCAACCCATATAATAGCGAATGCTACAAGCTGAATCCTTTCAAAGGGTTCCTGAAATATAAAAATCCCTATTATAAGTGACAGCGTAGGAGAAATATACTCTGTAAGTCCTAAGGCAAATAAATTGATTTTATTAGCCGCATCAGCAAACAGGGCCAGAGGAAACGCAGTAAACAGACCGCAGAACATCAACAGTCCGTACTTATACATTTCTCCGCTTCCAAGTGATGCCAATGCTCCGTGTCCTGTTACCTCGAGATATATTATTACAGCCAGCGCAAAAGGTGCCAGAAATACCGTCTCATAAAGCAGAGATAATATAGGCGGCTTATTGAAATTTTTCTTACATGCCGCATATATGGAAAACGTAACTGCAAGTCCCAGAGCTATCAGAGGTACCTCTCTGAAGTATAATATTATGACCAGTACTCCGGCGCAGGCAAGAGCCAGCGCAGTCTTTTTGTATACTGTCAGCTTTTCTTTAAAAAGAGCCACTCCGAAAATGCAAACCATAAGAGGCTCTATATAATATCCTATACACGTCTGAATCACATAATCCGCATTAACAGCCCAGATATATATTGACCAGTTTGCCGTAATGAGAATACCTGCAATTATGTATTTGACAACCTGTTTTCTATCCTTTAAGGGTTCCAGTATTTCATTTATGCTGTACTTAAATAAGGCGGCAATCACGCAAACGACTGCCACCATCAAAATTCTATAAAAAATAATTACCGAGGATTCAATGGGACGAAGCCACTGCCAGTAAATTGGCATAATTCCCCACCAGACGCTGCATATAAGAGCAGATGATAATCCCTCCCTATATGTCCTGGCAGAATCCAAAGGCGTAGTACGTTCCATATTTTTCTATTCCCCCATCTCCGGAGAACCTTTTGCCTCGCTCTGGGTTTTGTAGGCAAGATTTTTAATTTCTTCTCTGTTGGCATTAAGGGTGGAACCTATTTCCTCAAAGGTATGAGCAAGATTGGTATACATCTCTCCAAAATATTTCATATTGAGCTCATCCATCTTGCCCTGCATATCGTATAACATTTTATCCACGTAATCGTAGGTCTTCATCTTGAGCATCCTTGCGTTTACCTCAGCATCCTCAAGAATCTCTCCCGCAAGCTTGGTAGCTCTCTTTGTGATATCATCTGTCTCCACCAGATAATCAGCCTGTTTCTTAGCCTCGCGGATGATTCTTTCGTACTCCGCCTTAGCCTCGGCAAGTATCCTGTCTCTTTCATCCCTTATCCACTTAGCCTGCTGCATATCGTCAGGAAGAGAAAGTCTGATGTCTTTCACTATAGCAAAAATTTCTTCCGCTTCCAAAACCACCTTATTGGTCAGAGGTACTGCCGTAGCCTCCTCCATGAGATCCTCTAATTCATCCAGTAAGTCTAAAACTTTTGTAGTATCTTCCATTTACTTGCCCAATTTCCCTTTCATAGTTTTTAAAATATGGGGCGGTACCAGACACTGTCCGTCTCCTCCCAGTGAAATGACCTGCTTGGCCATGGTTGAACTGATAAAATCATACTTGGAATCCGAAATCAGGAAAACAGTCTCCACTTTATCCTTATATAGGTACTGATGAAGCTGCGCCATCTGTCTCTCCGAATCAAAATCGGAAACGCCACGCAGGCCGCGTACCACCACATTAAACCCATTATTGTTTACATAATCCGCTAAAAGTCCGTCACACATATCAACTGTAACATTAGGGAGATGCTTTGTAACCTCTTTTATCATATCCATGCGTTCCTCAAAGGTGAACATGGTCTTTTTTTCAAGATTTACAACAACACCCACAACTACTTCATCAAATATGTTGGAGGCTCTCTGGATTATGTCCAAGTGTCCCAGGGTAAGCGGGTCGAAGGACCCTGCGTATAAAGCCTTTGTTTTCATTTTTACCTCAACGTATTACAAAAATATCTTCTGTTATTTTACCACATTAAAAAGTCTTAATCAACCGTATATTGATATTGCAACTGTTCCGTAGGTTCTTTCTTTTATCTTTACGAATCCGTCCAGTTCCTCAGGCAGTACGTCACGTATGTTATGCTCTGCAATTATGATTCCTTCGGCAGCAAGCAGGTTATATTCGCTTATGAGCTCAAAGCATCGTTCATAAAGCCCTTTCTTATATGGCGGATCAAGGAAAAAGATATCTATTTTTTCTCCTTTTTCTCCCAGCCTGGTAAGAATCTTTTCAAAGTCTCCCGGTATTACCACCGACCATTCCTCTGCCTTGCACATTTCAATGTTTCTTTTTATAAGTGCCAGACTTTCCCTTGAATTATCGCCGAAGTAACATTTCTCTGCGCCCCTGGAAAGGGCTTCAAGTCCAAGATTGCCGGTTCCCGCAAAAAGATCAACGCAGACCGCATCTTCCAGGTTTCCTGCTATTATACTGAATATCGCTTCCTTCACCTTCTCTGTGGTTGGTCTTATATTGTTGTTTTCGGGCATCTCCAGACGTCTGCCCTTAAAATCTCCTGTTATAATTCTCATATATTTATAATCCTTTTTTATTTTTTTATTTTTAAAAGCAGTAATACTAATTATATTAACCCAAATCTTCTGCAAAAGCAAATATTTCATACATTGTGTTTTTCCAAAGACGGCCAGAGCCTCCATTTATTGCATCACATATTAAAAAAAGCCCGTGCCAAACTAGTAATGTAATAGGAGGTGAACAAAATGTCATTACAGGATAA
>CAZUFU010000013.1:0-25502 GCA_964619875.1 uncultured Oscillospiraceae bacterium | reverse complement strand
TGGAAACTCTGGGACTTTTTGCAATCGCTTTCCTGATGATATATATTTTCCTGACAGATGCAAATCATATAATGCCGCAGATAAAAAATCCGGAAAATTCTGCTGACAGCGGTGAAAATGTGGTTGAAAATGTCCGGAAAGAGGCATAATATAGGTATAGTGAAATATTTGTTTTGACGGTACTGACGCCCGAAGGTTTTCTGAGGGGAAAGGCTAAGGAAACATATGTGATTATTTAGTAATGGAATAAGCATTTGTGGACAGGTGTCGGTATTTTTTGCCGGCACCGTTTTTTGTTGAGGAGGAAAAGGATGGCAGAGACCAGAGTGGCTGTTATAAGCATTATAGTAGAAAATGTACAAGCCGTGGAGGCGATCAACTCCTTGCTGCATCAGTACAGAGAGCACATAATCGGACGTATGGGAGTGCCTTATCCAAAGAAGGGAATTTCCATCATCAGCGTGGCTGTGGACGGCCCTATGGATGATATAAGTGCTCTTTCCGGAAAGCTGGGTGCCCTTACAGGGGTCAGCACAAAAACAGTATATTCAAAAAAATAAATTTACAAGAGGTGAATTGAAATGAAGGAGACTAAATCTCAGGGAAAGAAATTTAGAAAGATTATGGCTGTGGCACTCACTCTGCTTATGGCTTTCGCTATGTTCACAGGATGCGGCGGAAGTGACAGTGATGTGCCTGAAACGGTGACTGAAATTGTGAATGTTGCTGCCCTTAACGGCCCTACAGGCATGGGTATGGTGCAGCTCATGGATATGACTGACAAATATGCGGTTGAGACTTATCAGAGTCCGACGGATGTTACAGCAAAGCTGATAAACGGTGAAGTGGATGTTGCTGCTCTTCCGTCAAACATGGCGGCAGTGCTCTACAACAAGACTGAAGGACAGGTTGTGGCAGTGAGCCCCATAGCCCTTGGAGTACTTCATATTCTTGGAAACAATGTTGATATCACAGAACCTTCTCAGCTTAAGGGACAGACTATTGTTGCAAGCGGTCAGGGCGGCACCCCTGAGTATGTGCTTCAGAAGGTTGTAGAGGCTGCAGGCCTTAAGCTTTATGAAGACGTACAGGTGGAATGGCTTGCCAACCATGCGGAAGTAAACACCAAACTTCTGACTGAAGACGGCACTCTGGCAATGATTCCTGAGCCTTTTGTTTCAACGGCCCTTGCTGCAGGCAAGGAAGGCGTTGCAGAGGTATTCGACATGAATACACTCTGGAAGGACGCAACAGGACAGGAGCTTCCTATGGGAGTACTGGTCGCCCGCAAGGCTTTTGTGGAAGAAAGAGTCGATGACCTTAAGGTTCTGCTCAATGACCTGCAGAGCTCAGTAGAGTTTGTAAACGGCAATCCGGCAGAGGCTTCACAGCTCATCGTTGAAAAAGGCTTTATAGGAAAGGCCGAAATTGCTGAGGCTGCAATTCCTAACTGCCACATCGTTCTCTATGCAGGCGACAAAGCTTATGAAGGATCGGAAATATTGAAAACATTTAATCAGACATTATTTGAAATGAACCCTCAGGCAGTGGGCGGAAAACTGCCGGCAGACGATTTGTATTATGCGGAATAAGATTGTTACATGCCTATTCTGGCTGGCAGTATGGCAGGCGGCAGCGCAGCTCGTTTCCAGCGAGCTGCTGCTGCCGGGCCCTGCCGATGCTCTGCTTGCTCTGGGTGGACTGGCTCAAACAGGAAAATTCTATATGGACATAGGGTGGACAGCGGCGCGATGCATTATGGCAATGGCGCTTTCTTTTGCTGCGGGAATTCCGGCTGCAGCGGTTTCTTACAGCAGCAGGGCGGCGAGAAGCCTTCTGACTCTGCCCGTAGGATTCTTCAAGGCGGTTCCCGTAATGGCCATCATAATATATGTGATTTTGCTGGCGCAGTCGGAATGGGTTGCTGTAATAGTCTGCTTTTTTATGTGTTTTCCTATCGTATATACCAATATTCTGGAGGGTCTTGATGCCATGCCTTCTGAATATCTGGAGGTAGGGAAAATTTTCGGATTGAGCGGTTCGGAAATCTTAAGGTACATTTACGTACCGGGTCTTCTGCCACATATAAAGGCGGCTATAAGTCTGACCGCCGGACTCAGCTGGAAAGCCGTAGTCGCATCAGAGGTGCTTTCCATACCTAAATATTCGCTGGGATACGAGATGATAAACGCTAAGTACTATCTGGAGACAGCAGATCTGTTCGCATATATTTTTGTAATAGTGGTGCTTAGCATGGCATTCGAAAAGCTGATAAATATGGGACTCAGGCGTATTGAGTGGAAGGGCTATGAAGGCAGCCGGCTACACATGCATGAGAGCAGATTCTCAGACTGCCCGTCGGCCGCACCGCGGATTGAGGTATGCGGTTTGACCAAGACTTTTGAGGATAAATATGTATTAGACAATGTGAATATGGTTCTTGAGGCCGGAAAGGTAACCTCACTTATGGGACCTTCCGGACAGGGAAAGACCACCTTGGCGAGAATAATCGCCGGCCTTGAAACTGCTGATTCGGGAGATATCCTCATGGGTGGACGGGAGTCCTTTGACGACTCATATGCATGCCGGACTGCTTTTCTGTTCCAGGAAGACAGACTGCTGCCGTGGCTTAATATCTACGACAATATTACTCTGGCAAGCGGAGGGGCAGATTCCGAAATAATTAAGAATCTGGCGCGGCAGCTTGAAATCGAAACGGAACTCTGGAAGCTTCCCGATGAACTTTCCGGAGGGCAGCGGCACAGGGCCGCTCTGGCGAGAACATTCGCAGCTGATGCATCGCTGATTATACTGGACGAACCTTTCCGCGGTCTGGACGGTGCTCTGAAGGACAGGCTAATTGACAGACTGTGGCAGAGTGAGACAGCGTGCAGAACTGTGCTTCT
The DNA here is from genome assembly GCA_964619875.1 of uncultured Oscillospiraceae bacterium. GTDB lineage: Bacteria > Bacillota > Clostridia > Peptostreptococcales > Anaerovoracaceae > SUG1106. The sequence continues at coordinate 22,596 of CAZUFU010000013.1, read as the reverse complement.
TATCACTCACATTGAGGAGGACGCTGAGAGCTTGTCGGATAAGATTCTGGAATTATAAACCTAAAAAGCCGATAATCCTTGAAAAATATTTTTTTTGGTCTACTTTTTTCATGGGGCTATTGTTAGAAAAACTTCTAATGAGGAAAAAGTAAACCTGGATATGGCGTAAAAGTTGAAAAATTAAATTTTTGGTTTATTTTGGTCGGACGAGAAGCTAAATCATAAGCCAATCACGAATAAAAAGTAAACCATCTGAACCAGCAAACCATTGCAAATTAAATTTACAGGGTTACTTTTTGGGAAAACACCCAACATCCGGCCTTGCATTTCTGCCTTTCCAGGATTGTAAATAAAAAGTGTGTCGACTTTTTTCGTTTTTTTATTTATAATATAAACCATGAAGAACGATGGCAGACCAACGAGCCTGACCATGGGCATCCTGGCCCATGTGGATGCAGGCAAGACAACATTATCGGAGGCAGTACTGTATCTGACCGGAGCCATAAGGAAGATGGGCAGGGTCGATCATAAGGATGCTTTCCTGGATAACATACAAGTGGAACGAGCCCGCGGGATAACCGTATTTTCGAAAGAGGCTCGTTTTGTGCTGGGCGAAAAAGAAGTTAACCTCCTTGATACACCGGGCCACGCTGATTTCAGTGCTGAAATGGAGAGAACGCTTCAGGTGCTGGACTATGCGGTGCTTGTTGTAAGTGGAACCGACGGTGTACAGGCCCATACCAGGACTTTATGGAAACTGCTGGCAGGATACGGTATCCCGGTGTTTCTGTTTGTTAATAAGATGGACAGACCTGGGACGGACCGGAATACGATTATGGAAGAGTTAACTAATGTCTTCGGAGACGGTTTCGTGGAAACAGGCGACGACGGCAGCCTGAATGAAGACGAAGCGGCTATGGCAAGCGAAGAGCTGATGGAAGAGTACCTGCGGGATGAGAGTATCAGCAACGGCCGCATCAGTGACGCAGCAATCGCTTCCGCTGTTGCGAAAAGACAGCTGTTCCCCGTATATTTCGGCTCGGCACTCAGGGTCGAGGGTGTAAAGGAATTGCTGAAGGGTCTGGAACGTTTTACACAGCCGAAGGAATACGACGAAGAATTCGGTGCCAGAGTATATAAAATAAGCAGAGACAAGCAGGGAAACAGACTGACACATATGAAGATAACCGGAGGCAGCCTGAAAAGCAAGATGCTCATAGACTGCGGCGGCAAAGATGAAAAAGCCGAGCAGATAAGGCTTTATTCCGGAGACAGCTTCACCATGGTCAGCGAAGCTAAGGCAGGGACCGTATGCGCAGTTACGGGTCTGACAGGGACATACGCAGGGCAGGGCCTGGGGAAGGAAGAATCAGAAGGCAGCCGTAAGACCGTACTTATGCCTGCCATAACAGCGCGGATAATACCATCCGCAGGCACTGACCCGGTGATGTTTCTTCCTAAACTGCGTCAGATGGAAGAAGAGGATCCTACGCTCCACGTAATATGGAAAGAAGAACTCGGGGAGATACACGTCCAGGTAATGGGCGAGCTCGAGCAGGAAATTCTCAAGACTCAGATAAAGGAAAGATTCGACGAAGAAATCGAGTTTGGGCAAGGCAGCATCATATATAAAGAGACAATCACAGGACCGGTTATAGGAATCGGCCATTATGAGCCCTTACGCCATTACGCTGAGGTACAGCTTCTCATGGAACCGCTGCCGGAAGGAAGCGGACTGGTATTTGACAGCCTTTGCAGTGAGGACAAGCTGGATAGAAACTGGCAGCGCCTCATAATGACACATCTTGAGGAAAAATCACATCCGGGTGTTCTGACCGGAAGTGAGATTACTGACATGAAGATTTCCATTCTGGCGGGCAGGGCTCATCAGAAGCATACGGAGGGCGGTGACTTCAGACAGGCTACCTACAGGGCAATCCGCCAGGGTCTGAGAAAGGCAGCAAGCGTGCTGCTGGAACCTTTTTATATGTTTACTCTCAAGGTACCTCAGGAAAACACCGGCAGAGCTATGTCGGATATGCAGAGGCTTGGTGCTTCCTGCAGCCTTCCGGAAGTTGATCAGGTACTGAATATGTCAGTAATTACAGGAGAGGGGCCGGTATCCACTCTGAGAGGATATCAGAGAGAGGTAAGTGCATACACCCGTGGTGAGGGAAGATTTGAAGCGGCACTTTGCGGTTTCAGACCATGCCATAATGAGGATGAGGTAATAGCAGCAAAAGGCTACAAGCCTGAGGAAGATATTGAGAATCCGACAGGCTCTGTTTTCTGCGACCATGGGTCCGCCATGTATGTGGACTGGCAGCAGGTGGACGGCCTGGCTCATGTGGATAGCGGATATATCATAGAAGACGGACGATGCATCAGAAGGAGCGAGAGAACAGGTAATACCGGAAGCATGCAGACCATGCCGGGAGACGGAGGCGGAGACGGCAGCAGAGGACGGCTTTCTGCAGCAGGCGAAAAGGAGCTTCAGGCTATCTTTGAAAGAACATATGGCAAAAGCAAACGTGATGAAGCTTTGAGAAGAGAGGCTCTGAGCAAGGAAACGAGAAGAGGACCGGTGAAGGGCATTGAAAGTTTTCCTCAGCCAAACTGGAGGCATGAGAGAAGCAAGAATCAGCCTTTCCTGGTAATCGACGGATACAATGTAATATTTGCCTGGGATGAGCTCAAAGAACTTGCAGCAGTAAACATTGATTCTGCCAGGGAAGCCTTCCTGGAAATCTTAGGGAACTATCAAGGATATAAAAAAATGGGCATGGTGGTGGTCTTTGACGGATATAAAGTGACAGGGAATCCGGGAACCAAGGTGGATTACGGAGATATAAAGGTAGTCTATACCAAAGAAGCGGAAACCGCTGACCGGTTTATAGAGAAGACCATATATGAAATGGGACGCAGGTATGATGTGGCAGTAGTCACCTCAGACAGGCCTGTGCAGATGGCGGCTCTGGGTGATGGAGCCCGCCGCATGTCAGCCAGAGAGTTTTATGCCGAAGTCACCGGCGTTTCCGAAGAGATACGCGCCAGGCTGGCAGCATATAAAAACCGGCAGGAAAAAAACAGGCCCTTTGAGGAAAAACTCAGGACATTGCGCTAGTGTACTCCAGTATAAAACGGTAGAAGTCGTCCTGCGGGCTACCGATTGCGATATCCGGGTTTTTGGATAGTACAATTGTACGCCTGCAGACGATATCGTTTATGTGAAGCAGGCGGACTTTGTCTGATGTCAGTCTGCCCCATGAATAGGCAGGCCAGAAGGCCACTCCAAGACCTGCGCCTATGAGGTCACGGACGGATGCGGGATTGTCGCTTTTGAAAATTATTTCTGGGGTGATGCCCGCCATGTGGCAGAACTCTTCACAAAGGCGGCTGAAGGGTACCGCGCCAGAAAAACTGATAAAAGGAGACTTCCCGAAATCGCGGAGATTTACGCCGGTACTGCTGCTTTCAATGTGTTCCCATACCTTAGGAACAGCCAGAAATATTTCTTCATCGAGAGCAGCGGTTTCACCTTCTGAGAGTTTTCCGGGAAGTCCTGTGGAAATGCGCACATCCCAGTCAGAAGCGTTGAGTGAACCGGTTTTTTCCTGACGGAACAGAAAATTCACTTCCGGATGAAGTTCTTTATAGGCTATGATTATGTCAGTCACAAGACGTGAGGCCGACATTACACTGATTTTTACAGTACGATTCATTACGCCTGCTGCTTCGGCAATCTTTGCGGGAAGACCGTCAAGAGCACTGAGCAGGGGCGTAATTTCTTTTACCATGATTTTGCCCGCATCGTTTAAAATAATGTGGCGGCCGCGACGTGAAAACAGTTCCAATCCAACTTCGTTTTCCAGTCGTTTTATGGACTGGCTGAGGGCAGGTTGGGCGATGTGGAGCCTTCTGGCGGCATTAGTGATGTTGCAGTCTTTGGCAACTTCGAGAAAATATCTTAACTGTTGAATTTCCATAAGGGCCTCCCGTATCAGGCATCAGATACTTATAATATTGATATTATTAAAACCATATTTTTTATATATTTTACATTATTATATAACCGTGCTATGATGTAGTCAAGAACGAGATAGAAAAAGAAAAGAGGAAATAAACATGGCGGAAATTTTTGAAACTTTAATGCTTGTATGCTTCGGACTCTCATGGCCGATATCAGTGGTAAAATCTTATAAATCCTGTACTGCTCAGGGTAAAAGCCTTATGTTCGAACTTGCTATTTTCGTAGGATATATCTGCGGGATATGCAGCAAATTTATGGCGGGAAACATAAACTACGTATTGGTGCTTTACATAATCAATCTGGTGATGGTAAGCACAGATATACTCCTGTATGTAAGGAACAGAAGGCTTGATATGGATGGAGCTGCGCAGGAAAACTTCGCATAAACTATAAATTATATAAATACGGAATTGAAAAACGGAAACAACAGGCACCGGAGGCTGTCATCACAGCTGAAGGTGCTTTTATATTGTCAGGAATATGACCGAGCCTGAAGTCAGTATAATGTTTTACCTACATTTAACATAAACACGGTTTCGGACTTAACATTGGGGCGGTATACTCAAACCGAAATAAGGAAAAAATAAGATAATCCTGCGAAGAAGGCAGGAGACAATAAGGAGGAAAAATAGTTATGAAAAAATTAATTACAGTGGCATTAATATTGACAATGGTATTCACCATGGCAGCCTGCGGCGGCAACAATGCAGATGGTGAAGGCGAGGGAGGAAACCCTATCACAGTTGTTTCAAGAGAAGACGGTTCCGGTACCAGAGGAGCTTTCACAGAGCTTATGGGAATCATGGTTGACGATGTTGACAACACTACTCCGAATGCAGAAATTTCACAGAGCACTTCCGTAGTAGTGACTACAGTTGCAGGAAATAAAAACGCCATCGGATACATTTCTCTGGCATCCCTGGATGATTCAGTAAAGGCAATCAAGGTAGACGGTGTTGAACCTACAGTTGACAATATCAAGGCAGGAACATATCCTGTATCAAGACCTTTCCTGGTAGTGACAAACGACAAGTTAAATGACCTGACTAAGGACTTCATCGGATTCATCATGAGCAGTGAAGGTCAGGCAGTTATCGCAGAGGATGGATGTATCGCTATCGATGACGCAGCACTGGCTTATGAAACCAAGAGCGGCCTTAAGGGCAAAATCGCAGTTGGCGGTTCCACATCAGTTGCTCCTGTAATGCAGAAGCTTGCAGATGCATATAAGGCAATCAATCCGGACGTTGAAATCGAAATTCAGCAGACAGGTTCCGGCGCAGGTATCACCGCTACTATAGAAGGAGCTGTAGACCTGGGAATGTCCTCAAGAGAACTCAAGGACGAAGAAAAGGATAAGGGAATCGAAGGCCTTACAATCGCAATGGACGGTATCGCAGTAATAGTAAATAAAGAAAACGCAACAGAAGATCTGACATCAGAGCAGATCAGACAGATATTCACCGGTGAAGTAACCGAGTGGTAAAAATCAGCAGACTGAAACGAGCAGGTAAAAAAATGACTAATCTTTCTGAGAAGGTAATGAGAATAATATTCATGCTTTCCGCTACAGTATCCATACTTGCAGTAATAGTCATCTGCTACTTCCTTTTCGACCAGGGCCTTCCGGCAATGGTCGAAATTGGTGTATCTGACTTTCTGACGGGTACTTTGTGGAAGCCTCTGGAGGGACATTTCGGGATTTTCCCGATGATAGTGGGAAGTATTTATGTCACAGCGGGAGCTATTATTTTAGGAGTGCCTGTGGGACTGCTTTGTGCCATATTCATGGCGAAGTTCTGTCCGAGGCGCCTCTACAGCGTGTTGAAGCCGGCGGTGGATCTGCTGGCAGGAATACCGTCTATCGTTTACGGTTTCTTCGCCCTGATGGTAATAGTACCGGTGGTACAGGAGCTTACAGGTACCAGCGGAAAGGGAATCCTTACAGCATCTATCATGCTGGCGATTATGATTCTGCCTACCATAGTGAGCGTTTCCGAGGCCTCCATAAGGGCCGTTTCGGAAAGCTACTACGAGGGATCTCTTGCTTTGGGGGCAACTCATGAGCGGAGCGTATTCTTTGCTACAGTACCGGCAGCAAAGTCGGGAATTATGGCAGGAGTGATTCTGGGGGTTGGCAGGGCCATCGGAGAAACCATGGCGGTTTCAATGGTGGCAGGAAACCAGCCTATTCTGCCGAATTCAATTCTTTCCGGAGTACGAACAATGACAGCCAATGTAATTATTGAGATGGGGTATGCGGAAGGACTGCACAGAGAGGCGCTTATTGCCACTGCAGTAGTTCTCTTCGTGTTCATACTCATAATAAATGTTTCTTTCTCTCTTTTGAAAAGGAGGGATAAATAATGAACTGCATAAACAAACAGACCATGAGACAGAGAATAAAAAGCTACAGACATCAGCCCTTTTCACTGCTGCTGCTTTTGCTGGTGGTGCTCAGTGCGATTATAACGGCCTTTGTGGTTATCTTTCTCATAGGATATATCCTTTATCACGGTGTGCCGAATCTGAGCCTGCCGGGGCTGTTTTCCTGGAAATTTACAGCTGAAAACCAGTCCATGATGCCGGCTATTATCAATACTGTGATTATGATTGTTCTTACGCTGATGTTAGCTGTGCCGATAGGTGTATTTGCGGCCATATATCTTGTGGAATACTCCAAGAGAGGCAACAGGTTTGTGAAGATTATAAGGGTAACGGCGGAAACTCTTTCCGGAATTCCGTCCATAGTGTACGGACTTTTCGGATACATCGTATTCGTAATCACTCTGGGCTGGAGTTTCACTCTGCTGTCAGGTGTAATCACCATGGCCATAATGATACTGCCCCTCATAATGAGAACGACGGAGGAAGCATTGATGGCTGTACCCGACTCTTTCCGCGAGGGAAGCTTCGGACTTGGAGCAGGCAGACTGAGGACCGTATTCCGTATCGTGCTGCCGTCGTCAATACCGGGAATACTTTCGGGAGTAATCCTTGCCATAGGAAGAATCGTAGGAGAATCGGCTGCACTTATTTTTACCTCGGGAACTAATCCGGTGGTGCCGAAGAGCCTGTTTTCATCAGCCAGCACCCTTTCGGTACACCTTTACACATTGCTCAACGAGGGAAGGTACACAGATCAGGCATATGCTACGGCAGTGGTGCTGCTGATAGTGGTAATAATTATAAATGCTCTTTCATCGGTGGTGGCCAAGAAGCTCAGCCGGTAAGAAGAGCAGCATGGAGAAATTAGAAATGGATAAGATGACAATACATGACATGGATCTGTTTTATGGGGACTTTCAGGCATTAAAAGACATCAATCTGGACATCCCCGAAAACAGAATTACAGCTTTTATAGGTCCATCGGGCTGCGGCAAGTCCACGTTGATAAAGTCTCTCAACAGGATGAACGACCTGGTGGAAGGCTGCCGCATTACGGGAGATATCAGACTGGACGGCCAGGATATATATGGGGATATTGATATAAATAATCTGAGAAAGCGGGTAGGAATGGTATTTCAGAAACCGAATCCTTTCCCCATGAGTATTTATGACAACATTGCATATGGACCAAGGACTCACGGTGTGCGCAGCAAGGTAAAGCTGGACGAGATAGTGGAAAACTCTCTTAAGGGGGCGGCTATCTGGGACGAAGTCAAGGACCGGCTCAAGACCAGCGCTCTGGGGCTTTCGGGGGGCCAGCAGCAGCGTCTGTGCATTGCAAGAGCTCTCGCTGTAGAACCTGAGGTCCTGCTTATGGATGAACCGACTTCGGCTCTGGACCCGATTTCCACTGCGAAAATAGAAGACCTTGCGGCAGAGCTGAAAAACAAGTATACTATAATTATGGTGACTCATAACATGCAGCAGGCTGCCAGAATTTCCGACAAGACCGCCTTTTTCCTTCTGGGAGAGGTTATCGAGTATGCAGATACGGAAAAACTGTTCTCCTTTCCGCAGGATAAGAGAACAGAGGACTATATCACGGGAAGATTCGGTTAAGGAGGAAAGAAAAGATGAGAAACAGATTCGATCAGCAGCTTGAGAAGCTTAATGTGGAGCTTGTGACTATGGGTGCCCTGTGTGAAGATGCCCTGACATATGCCATAAGAGCTCTGTTTGACAGAGAAAGCGATATGGCAGAAAGAGCAGAAGAGGCAGAGAAGCAGATTGACCAGATGGAAAGAGAAATTGAGTCCATCTGCATGCGGCTTCTTTTGCAGCAGCAGCCGGTAGCCAGAGATCTGAGAGTCATATCATCGGCGCTGAAGATGATAGGCGATATGGAGAGAATAGGCGACCAGGCGGCAGACATAGCGGAAATTGTAAAATACCTGAAGGACGATGAAGTTCCGGACATGGGATATCTCAGGAAAATGTCTGACTTTGCTGCAGGCATGGTGACCGCCAGCATTAATTCCTTCGTAAGACAGGACCTGGACCTGGCGAAGAAGGTTATTCTGGATGACGATGTGGTGGACGGATATTTTGAAAAAGTAAAGGAAGCACTTATCGGACTTATAGCAGATGGCGACAGAGACGGGGCCTTCCTGCTGGATGTCCTGATGATTGCTAAATATATAGAAAGAATCGGAGACCATGCCACGAATATAGCCGAGTGGGTGGTCTACAGTATCACCGGGCAGCACCCGGAGGAAAGCAACTAGGAGGCAAAGGATGATATACCTTTTGGAGGACGACACCAACATAAGAAATTTCGTTGTTTATGCTCTGAACAACTCCGGACTTGAGACGGAGGGTTTTGAACTGCCGAGCCAGTTCTGGGCAGCCATGGAAAATAAGAAACCGTCCATGGCCATACTTGATATAATGCTGCCCGAAGAAGATGGTCTCAGTGTACTTAGAAAGCTTAGAGGAAGCAGCGAAACAAAGGACCTTCCTATCATGATGCTTACGGCCAAGAGTACGGAGTATGATAAGGTCATAGGACTGGACGGAGGGGCAGATGATTATGTTACGAAGCCTTTCGGAACCATGGAACTGGTAGCAAGAGTAAAGGCCCTGCTCAGACGTACAGAACAGGTGTCAGACGGAAATGAGTATTCTATCGGACCTCTTTTCCTCAATCCGGATAAACATATCATACAGGTTGACGGCCGGGATGTGACACTTACTCTGAAGGAATTTCAGCTGCTTTGCTATCTGATAAAAAACAGAGGAAAAGTGATGACCCGCGACCAGATTCTGCAGGAAATATGGGGATACGAGTTTGACGGTGAAAACCGGACAGTAGATGTGCACATAAGAACCTTGAGATCCAAGCTTGGCAAAGCAGGAGATCTGGTTGAGACCGTTAGAGGCATCGGATACAGAATCGGAGGCAAATAAAAACGGAGGAAAGCAATGACTAAAAAAATACTGACGGGTGTAATCGGTGTTTCCCTGATCATTATGCTGGTATGTGTAGGACTGGTCATGGGGATAATGTATGATTACATGGGCCAAAAAATAGATGAACAGATGGCCAGTGAGGCAATTCTGACAGAAGAGGCATGGCTTACGGGTGGCGAAGATTTTCTCAAGCAGATGGAGAACCGTCCTGATATAAAAAGCAGAATCACACTTATCGACAGCCAGGGAAAGGTGCTGTACGACAGCGTGGCTGACCAGTCTTCAATGGAAAACCACATGGAACGTGAAGAAGTCAAAGAGGCTCTTGCAGAAGGTGTAGGCAAAGCGTCGAGAACTTCATACACATTGGCGGAGGATACGAGATACTATGCGAAGAAAACTGCTGACGGTAATATCGTAAGAATATCCACCAGTCACTATTCTCAGCTGGGGCTGCTTCTGGATACTATGGGCATGATTGTAATAACTGTGGCAGTGCTCATCGTGCTCAGTGTGTTTATTTCCTACAGGGTGGCACGGGCCATTATCAAGCCTGTAAATGACATCGATCTGGACAATCCGGATATCAGCGAAAATTATGAGGAGCTGGGGCCGCTGCTTCACAGAATACATCAGCAGAACAACAGGATAAAGCGGCAGATGGAGAACCTGCGCAAAAGCAGGGAGGAATTCAATATAATAACACAGAACATGAGCGAAGGCCTTATCATCATAGATAAGGACAGTGAGATTCTCACATACAACCGCAGTGCTGCAGAAATGCTTGATGCCGGGGCCGGCAGGCAGATTGAAGGCTCGGTGCTGAAGCTCAACAGAAGTGAGCCTTTCAGAAAGGCTGTGTCAGAAGCCCTCAAGGGCAATAATTCGCAGGTCTACCTCACTGAAGGTGAATCGACTTATGAGATCATATCAAATCCGGTAAGAGAAGAGGATCAGGTAACGGGAGCAATCCTTATTGTCATGGATGTTACCGAAAGGGAAAAGGGAGAAAAGCTGAGACGCGAGTTTACATCCAACGTATCCCACGAACTGAAGACTCCTCTGACATCTATATACGGTGTTTCGGATATGCTGGCCTCAGGCCTTGTTAAATCTGAAGATGTGGCTGGATTTGCATGTACTATAAAGGAAGAGTCAGCAAGACTCATCTCCCTTATAGACGATATAATCAAACTTTCACGCCTGGATGAAAGTACAGTGCCTCAGGAAACGGAGCTTATAGATGTCTGCGGCTCGGTACGTGATGTTGTAAACAGACTTTCCGGCAAAGCATCCGAAAGCAATGTTGAACTTTCCTTCGAGGGAGAGCCGTCGGAGATAAAGGGTGTTCAGCACATACTGGATGAGATAGTTTACAATATCTGCGAAAATGCCATCAAGTACAACAGGTCGGGAGGTTTCGTCAAGGTTTCTGTAAGAAATGAGGGCGGTGAGAGCCTTATAACTGTTGCGGACAATGGAATCGGCATTCCAAAAGCCGACAGGGAAAGAGTATTCGAAAGATTCTACAGAGTTGACAAAAGCCACTCAAAGCAGATAGGGGGCACCGGACTGGGGCTGTCTATAGTAAAACATGGTGTAATTTACCTGAATGGCAGAATTAATCTGGAAAGCGAGGAAGGCCGTGGAACGGTCATTACTGTAGGCTTCCCGCGAGCGTAAACGATATGATGTTGGCGAAAATCAACCTGAAAAAAATAATTGCCAACAAACAACAAAAAATGTTGGCAAATTTAAACAATGTTTTCAAAATTGCCAACATGGATTATAGAATTGGAACCATCTTGAATTCAGCATTTACCTGCCGCGTCTGCCGGCGCCGCCGCCTCTGCTGGAACCGCCACCGCCACGACCCATACCGCCGCCGCGGCTGCTGCTCCTGCTGCCTCCGCCAAAGGATGAACGGGAGCTGCTGGGCCTGCTGCCGGATGAAGAAGTGCGCGAAGTACGCGCAGGACGTGATGACCGGGGTGATCCTGATGGCCTTGTCGGTCTGGATGTCGGTATGAATATGGGGCGTGTTCTGTTCCGCGACCTCCGTGAGCTGTCATACGGAGCTCTGTCGTACTGTGATCCGCCATAATCACTTCCGGAGAAGCTGCCGCCTCGTGAGTCTCTGTTTCTCCTTCCAAAGAATATGGAAGTAATTATAAGCAGTACCAGTACTACAAGAAATACAATCAGAACCATCTTGATAATACGGGCGAAGCTGCTTGCTGCGGATGCGTAGTCATAGTCATAGTCATAGTCTGAGCTGCCGCTTCCTGAACCGTCATACTCACCGATGCCGCCATATATATCGGCAACGTTGTCGTACAGCTCGTCGAAAACAGAACGTACACCGCTGTCATAGTCACCGGCAGCGAAGTCATCCTCTAGATAATTCCATAGAATATCGTCAATATCACCTGAGGTAAGGGTACCTTCGAGGCCTTTGCCCTGCATGCACCAGTAGTTTTCCTCGCCTATGGCAAGCAGGAGCAGGATGCCGTTATCCCTGTCTTCATCTCCGATTTTCCAGTCTTTAAACAGTTTGTAGGCATAGTCCTCAATATCCATGCCATCCAGAAAATCTACAGTGGCTACTACAATCTGGCCGCCGCACAGTTGCTCCAGCTCGGCGTTTTTTTCCATTATGTACTTTTCGGTGTCGGATGATATTACATCAGCTTCATCAGCCACATAAAATGAATCCGACTGCGAAATCACACCACCATATGCGGCAGATGCAAGCACAGGCAATGATGCCACCAGCATTATCAGCATAAGCATTATGACTGATGCAGAGCGAAGGGCATGTGGTTTTGCCCGGCATTGTTTCAGTTTCATGTTCATAATCTCTATCACTTTCATTCCTGACTGACTTCCGTTCCTGACTGTGTCTGTCTGATAACTCTAGTAGAAAATCACAGCCGACTTTGCAGGTGTGACAGCAGCTATCAGGCTGGCCGGAAATCTGCTCAGAGTCTCATTATAATCCTGAGCATACCCATTATACGGGTCATGGCTGATAGTATCTCCGCGTGAGCTGAAATCGGCGTATAGCCTCTGCCTGTAGGCTTCATCCTTTTCTGACAGTCCGACATCCTCAAGACTCCTGTATAGGGCTGTCATGGCGGTCTCAAGTTCGCCGTCTGCAGTCAGGCATTTAGCAATATCATTGCTGACAGCTGCGGCTGACAAAGCCGAAGAGGCATCGGAAAGCGCTTTTACTTCGGTGCTTTCACCCATATATTTTCTGGCCACGGTGACCATATTTACTGCGCATGCTGCCCGTTGGGAGAGGTCATTTTCTATGCATATGCCGTCGCCATCCTCACCTGTGAAAAAGACTTTTTCCACATCATTATAGAGGCCGGAAAGGGATCTGTAGCCTCCGAGCCAAAAACCGCCTACAATGAGAACTGCCATAATCAGAATGGACAGTACTTTGTTTTCAAGTAATTTCATATTGCTAGTTCCTTACCTCGAGAAGCTTGCTCTTAAGCTCGCCCTCGATTTTAAGCAGTTCGACTTCTGCAGCCTTTCTCTTTTCACGGCCGTCTCTCTGGATTTCCATTACCTCGTCGATGGTCTCGATGAGCTTCATGTTAGTCTCCTTCAGAGTTTCAATGTCTACTACGCCGCGTTCTGACTCCTTGGCCACATTGACGGTGGTCTGCTTGAGGACTTCTGCGTTCTTGCGCAGAAGTTCGTTTGTAGTATCGGAAACAGCCTGCTGTGCCTTTACAGCCGCTTCGCTGTTGGCAAGGCCCAGGGCGAGAACCATCTGGCTCTTCCACAGAGGTATTGTATTTATGAGAGTGGTCTGAATCTTTTCAACCATAAGTGTGTTGTTGTTCTGCACCAGTCGAATCTGCGGAGCCATCTGAAGAGAAACGGTTCTGGTAAGATCCAGATCGTGAAGCTTCTTCTCGAATCTGTTGCACATCTGAGCAAAGTCGTTGGCTGCCTGAGCATCCTCTGTGGAACCGCTGGCTTCAGCCTTGGCTTTAAGTTCAGGGAGTGTAACGTTATATGCTTCCTCGAGTTTTTTCTTTCCTGCCACTATGTACATGGAAAGCTGTTTGAAGTTAAGGGCATTTGCCTTGAAAAGTTCATCAAGCACTGCGATATCACGGGTGAGTGTAACCTGATGTCCTTCCAGAATTTCCACAACCTTTTCCACGTTGACCTCGGCCTTGTCGTACCTGGCCTTCAGCTGGGCTATAGGGTCTGCCGCCTTGTGGAAAAGCTTCATCAATCCTTTCTTTTCCTCCAGAGCATCAAAACCTTTCAGTTCTGTTACCAGGTCGGCAAGAGTGTTTCCAACTGTACCCAGGTCCTTGGTTCTCACACTTTCAAGCGCGCTGTCTGAGAAATCAGCCATCTTCTGCTGGGCATCGGCGCCGTACTGCAGAATATGTGTTGCGTTGGAAAGGTCGATTTTGCCGACGAATTCGTCAACAACCTTCTGCTCCTCAGCGGTCAGTTCAATCTTATCTTCAATATTCACTTCCTGAATCGGTGCAGGTTCTTCCGGCTTGGCCTCTTCGCCGATTGTAAGGGTAGGCACTTCCAGTTTTAATTCGTCACTCATGTCATATCCTCCTTGTTATTCTTGTTCTTTATCCAACCCGCTGAAATCCATTCTGTTTTCGGATCCTTCGGTTTTTAGCAGTTGTTCGAGCACGGTAATGTCTGCTGACACTTCCATGGCATCGTCGGAAAACATATCGTCCAGTATGCGTTTCAGTGCATCGTCAGCTCCCGTAAGCCCTTCCTCGATGCGTTTCATGCTGCTGATGATGTTTTCGCCGTCTACAGCCTGGGATTCCAGCTGTATGTATTTGTCCACCAGACCGGTAATCATAGCTGTGTAGTGGTTGGCAAGCTTGCGTACCTTGTTTCTGTCCTTTGGGTCTCTTTCCAGCTCGTCGGCTATGAGATCCATGGTACGGGTCATGGAGCCTGCTGCAGCTGAAACTGTTTCGTTTCTTATCTTTTTCTGCTGGCTCAGTAGAGTATCCCTGCACTGGTCAAGTTTTTTCGCCAGTTCATCGGCACGGACCTTGATGGTAGGAGCCGGCGGCAATTCAGCAATCTGCTTTCTGCGCCTTAAGGTCAGCACAGTAAATGCTGCTGCGGCTGCTGCGGCAGTCAGAATCAGGGCATACAGCTTATAAACAGGCAGAATCAGGGCCAGAATAAACCAGACTGCACCTGCGGCTATAAATGGCAGACCGGATGGCATTACTTTGCCCTGCTGCTTTGAAGTCGTTTCCTTGCTCATATTTTACTCCTTATGCATAATTGACGAGATAATTGTACCATTTTTTTCTTAAAAAATAAAGAACTATGGTCGTGGATGATTAAAAAATATTTGTGAGGGTATATAAAAGATATAAGATTAAATTTATCGGATATCGGAGGAAAAGAAAATGAAATATTACGTATGTGAACATTGTGGAAATATTATTGAAAAGGTAAATGATGCAGGCGTGCCTGTAATGTGCTGCGGTCAGAAGATGACAGAAATCGTTCCGGGTTCTGTAGACGCTGCTGCTGAAAAGCACGTTCCTGCTGTAACTGTTGAAGGAAACCTCGTTAAGGTTGCTGTAGGAGAAGTTGAACACCCTATGGTTCCTGAACACTACATCGGATGGGTTGCCATAAAGACAGAGCAGGGTCAGCAGAGAAAGACCCTTAAGGCAGGAGACAAGCCTGAGGTTGTGTTCGCACTTGCAGATGGCGACAAGCTGGTTGAAACTTATGCATGGTGCAACCTTCACGGACTGTGGAAGAAATAGGCTGATATAACTGATATAAAAGAGAAGTAGACCGAAATCGAAATTAAATTGAAATTGGAAACAAGAAATTCCCCCAAAATCGTGTGAAAAAATGCGATTTGATGGGGGAATTTTCGTGTTTTTGAGCCGTTTTTAACGGAAATCAAACCATAAATGGAATTAATGCCCAAAAATCCCCCATCAAATCGATAAAATTCATAATTTTTTGTGGGGTTGAGCCGCGCTATGTATTAGATATGTATCTCGCCTTCGGCCAGAATAACTGCGTTTCCGCCTACCTTGATGTAGCAAGGCCTTGCGGCGCCCTCTTCACAGCCGTCTGCAGAGCAGTCCACATCAATGTGGCTGCGGATCTCGGACGGTCTCTTCATTTTCTCACCCTGCACGAAGCAGCAGTCATCACCGTCTTTAACGAAGCCGTTGAGATAACCGTAGTAGGTAAGCGCTCCGTTGGAGGTTCCGGTCGCAGCTTCCTCATCGATGTCATAGAGAGGAGCAAAGTTTCTCACATGGCAGGTCTCGCCTTCTTTGCCGCCGCAGTCGAGGGTAAACGCATGAACACCTACAACCTCATACTTCTCTGAGAGCTTGGACAGGGCAGGAAAATCCGGTGCAATGGCATCCAGAGCCTCAAGGGAGGCCACAGGCATCATGATGTCAGGAAGTCCTGTTGATATCATCTGCGGAGTCAGAGTAACTCCGGCAGCCTTCTGCTCTGCGTAGCTTAATCCCATGATGCTGTAAAGCTCTTCCAGACCAGCCTCGTCGGTAATCTCATTGATTTTTACAGGTGCGGCCATGTCCATGAGAACGGAACCGTCCTTTACCACTATTTCAAGGTCGCCGGCCAGAGTGTGGTTTATATATTTGCTGTTGTCTTCAATGATTCCCGCATAAAGAAGCGCCTTGAAAGAACCGATTGTAGCATGTCCGCAGAGGTCAACCTCGGCAGCAGGTGTAAAATATCTGATGTTGAATTCGCCTCCGCCAAGATTTCTGATAAAGGCTGTCTCTGAATAGCGAAGTTCTGCGGCGGTCTTTACCATGACCTCGTCTGATGGAAAATCGGCTCCGTCTGGAAGAATTACCACTCCGGCAGGGTTGCCTCCGAACACCTCAGTTGTGAAGGCGTCAACGATGTAGAATTTCATTTTCTCTTACCTCCTAGTAAATAAAGTTATTTAGTATTTGGCCTGTGTTGTATGTTATAAATGCTGCCAGCCAGGCTGCGGCAGTCTGAAAAACAAATGTAAAAACTGCATGTCTTATGCTTCCTGATGCTTTGGCCATGGCGGCCATGGATGCTGCACATGGTGCATACAGCAGGCAGAAGACAAGGAATGAAAACGCTGAAACGGGTGTGAAAATCTGAGCCAGCATTACCGGAAGTATGGAACCTTCTGCCAGAACAGTCAGAGTGCTGACCACTGCTTCCTTGGCGGAAAGACCGGTAATCAGTGCAGATGCAGCACGCCAGTCTCCGAACCCCAGCGGGGCAAAGAAAGGAGCTGCCAGCCTGCCTACGTCGGCCAGAAGGCTTTCGTCGGGATTTTCTGCCGGAACCATGCCTTTGCTGTAGTTCTCCAGAACCCAGATAATTACTGATGCTGCCAGAATGACGGTAAATGCTTTGCGGAAAAAGCCGCATATATTTTCCCACATGCAGGAGAAGGCCTTCTGCGCACGGGGACGCCTGAAGCCCTGAAACTGAGGACTGAAGAGGCTTTCCTGAACCTGATTCACCTGTGAATAGTGAATGAGTTTTCCAAAAGAAACGGCCGCAATCATTGCCATCAGGACCCCGATTATATAAAGTGAGCAGGTTACCATACCGGCATGGTCGGGAAAAAACACCGACGTCATCATACCGTAAAGAGGCAGCTTGGCGCTGCAGGACATGAAGGGAATCAGAGCGAGGGCCAGTTTTTTCGTTCTTTCGTCTTTGATATCCTCTGTGGCAAGAATGGCAGGAACCGAACATCCGAAACCCATTATGAGAGGAATCGTAATCTGCCCGGGAATCCCAAGAGGGCGCATAAGCCTGCCCATGACACGGGACAGAATATTAAGATACCCGGTCTCCTCCAGCATGGAAAGACAGAAGAAGAGCACACCTATAACCGGTATAAATGAAAGTACGCTTCCTATGCCCGCGCATACTCCGTCTATGATGAGGGATCTCAGAGCGTCAGATGCGTTCAGTGATGTGAGAAGCCCGTCAAGGAGATCAGTCCACCAGACTATGCCGCGGGACATGATTTCACCCAGCACGGGACCGGCAGCCGCAAAGGTCAGATAAAAGGTAAGCAGCATGTTTTGCATTTCCTGTCTGCCCTTTGGGGGCCTGAAGTTCTCGAATTGCCATCCCTGTTGTGTCCACCTAAAGTATATTTCAAAATCGGCAGGATATCAACATTTGCCCTTGAAAAACTTTAAAAAATTGCTAAAATTATTTTAGTAAAACAGTTGATAGGAGAGAAAAAATGAAAGAATTGAAACTGGCTCTTCTGGGTTTCGGCAATGCAGGGCAGGCCTTCGGCCGCATGCTGCTGGACAAAAGAGAAGAAATTAAAAAAACATATGGAACAGAAGTTAAGGTGACAGCAATTGCCACAGCGTCCAAGGGTAATATTTATGACTCTGAAGGAATTGACCTCCAAGGAGCTCTGGAGGATGTAGTAGCCTCAGGCAGATTTTCGGAAAAACACAGTCTTACAGATCTTAGCACAATGGAGCTGGCAGAGCAGGCAGATTACGATGTGCTGGTTGAAATGACACCTCTTAACATTTTTACAGGACAGCCGGCGACAGACCATATCAGAACCGCTTTCAGGAGAAGACGACATGCCATAACTGCCAATAAGGGACCAATAGCATGGTATTTCAGGGAGCTTGACGACATGGCCCGTGAAGCGGGATTATGCTTCTTCTATGAAACTACGGTTATGGACGGCACCCCTGTGTTCAACCTGGTGGAAAATACCCTGAAGATGGCTAAGGTTACTGAAGTTTCAGGCATACTGAACAGCACTACAAATTACATACTGGAAGGGCTGGCCATGGGCATAGACTACGATGTGATCATGGAAAGAGGCCGCAGCATCGGTTTTATCGAGGCTGATCCGGCCATGGATATAGAAGGCTACGATGCGGCGGCCAAGATTACGGCGCTGCTTAATGTGCTCATGGATGCAGGAATCACTCCTGACCAGGTAAAACGCAAAGGCATAGAGGACATTACGATAAAGGATATTGAAGAGGCGGCAGCAAGGGGGAAGGTTATCAAGCTTCTCTGCAGGGGAGTACGCAAAGAAGACGGAAGCGTGGAGGCCACAGTAGAGCCTGCTGAAGTATCAAAGGATGACATTCTGGCAGGTATAAACAGCACGACTTCAATCGTGTCCATAACTACCGATCTGATGAAAAAAGTTTCAATCATAGAGCACGAACCGGAGATAGAGCAGACAGCCTATGGAGTTTTCGGCGACCTTCTCAGAGTGCTGGACCGCGTAGCAGATGACAGATAAGAGCACGATTCAAAACGTGCTTTCCTGAGTAAGTAAAGTATGTTATAATTATAAGGATATAGGATTGTTGGCTGCAGTTGCATTCAAAAAAGAGGTATGAGATGGATAGATATTATTATTACAGGATTCTGGGAGTCAGAGAAGACGCCACAGCGCAGCAGATAAAGCAGGGGTACGAGGAAAGGGTGAAGCGCCTTAAGTCACCTGATTATGCTGATGACCCTGAATATGTTGATCGTAAGCTTAAAGAAGCGGCATATGCCTACCGGATGATTACAGGCGGGGCAGCGCCGGTATCCGGAAGGCAGCATAAAAAAGGATATGAAAAGCAGAAAAACTCCAGGGTAAAGGATACAGCCGCAACCAGGCTTAAGGATAAAGCGGGCAGGACCGTGAGCAGCGTGTCTGAATCAAAGGAGGCAAAATCCGCCCTGGGGATTGCGTTTTCAGTTTTAGTTGCTGTAATTACCTTGGCTGCAGGCTCCTGTGATACATATTCAACACCGGATTACGCCTACGAGGACACGGCGTACATGGAGTCGAGCAGACAAACTGTAGAGAGAATTCTTGACAGGAGCGAAGAGTATGATTATTTCGGACATCTGGACGGCAGTAATCCTGTACCTGACGAAAAGATAGAGTGGGAGATTACAGATGAAATCAGTGAGGAGCTGTGGGGATTGAATATAGACCTGTGTTCTGCACTTGATATTTTCAGCCTTCATGATGCCGTATGCTGGTACATGGATGATGAGGATTACTATTATGAGGCTTCTGACTACGAGATTTCGCAGCTGCTTGTAGAAATAATGGGAGCCCCGGCCTTTGAAGAAGTGGCCGGCATGACTGTAACGGATACAGATCAGGTGATAACCGATTACAGCGACTATATGAGATTCCTTATAGATATTGCATGGGAACAGACGGATTTAATCTGCGGTGAACCTGTGGACTACTGATAAACGAAAGACAATGACGGGCTTTGATGTTCGCCCGGGAGGAACAATTGAAAGTATTTGATATCGCACCGGTAAAATTTATTGATGATAAAATGATGATTCTGGATCAGACCCGCCTGCCCGGCGAGGAGGTCTACATAGAGGCGCAGACTAAGGAAGATGTATGGGAAGCCATATATCATCTTAAAGTGCGCGGAGCTCCGGCAATCGGCGTTGCAGCCGGTTACGGGCTCTATATCTCTGTCCGCGGCTATGAGGGGAGAGATATGGAGGGCTTCAGAAAGCTTGTAAGAGAGACTTCGGAATATCTGAACAGTTCACGGCCTACCGCTGTGAACCTTTCCTGGGCTCTTAAGAGAATGGAAAGAGTTCTGGACGAGGCTATAGAAACAGCAGGCGGCGGTTTAACTGTTGAAGAGGCCAAGGCACTGATGCTTTCTGAAGCAGAAAAAATCAGAATCGAGGATGAAGAGGCCTGCAGAGCCATGGGTGAATACGGTCTTTCTCTGCTGAAACCGGGAATGGGAATTCTGACCCACTGCAACGCCGGAACTATAGCAACTGCCAAGTATGGGACATGCCTGGCGCCGATTTATCTTGGACAGGAAAGAGGCTATGATTTCAAGGTATTTGCCGATGAAACCAGACCTCTGCTTCAGGGGGCCAGACTGACCAGCTGGGAGCTTCACAAGTCGGGAATTGATGTGACCCTTATATGCGACAACATGGCTTCCATAGTAATGAAAAACGGCTGGATAGATGCGGTGGTGGTAGGCTGCGACCGTATGGCCGCCAACGGAGACGGAGCCAACAAGATAGGCACCTCCGGAGTAGCTATTCTGGCCAGGGAGTACGGCATACCGTTCTATATGTTTGTGCCAACCTCGACAATAGACCTTGACACCCCTACGGGAGATGATATACCTATCGAACTCCGCAAGGGTGAGGAGATATACCAGATGTGGTATGAAAAAAATATGGCACCGGAAGGGGTCAAGACTTACAACCCGTCATTCGATGTGACAGACCATAAATACATAACAGCTGTCATTACCGAAAGGGGTGTGGTAAGACCGCCGTACGATGTGAATTTAAGGAAGTTGAAAGATGAATGATTTTATTGCTAAACACGCTAAGATAGCAACTATTTTTGCCGTAATCTTCGGTGCGACATCGGGGATTCTGGGAAGACTCACCATGGCACCTTCTTTGGCCATAGGATTCTGGAGACTTACCATGGCGCTGCCTTTTTTTGCGATTCCGATACTGAGCAAAAAATCTGACAGAGAGAAGCTCAAATCCATAGAAAGAAAGGACATGCTGTGGTGCTTCATATCCGGAGCATTTCTTTTCGGCCATTTCTACAGCTGGTTTAACGCTGTCAAGTTTACCAATGTGGCGGCGGCGTCTGTTCTGGCCGCACTACATCCGCTGGTTGTACTGCTGGTGACGGTGTTTATTTACAAGAAGAAGGTTTCGTGGAAATCAGTTGCGGCGATTATAGTGGCCCTTATAGGCGGAGCCATAATAGTGGGTGCTGATATAAATGCCATTGCCGGAGGCAGGATGATGGGAAACATCTATGCACTTTTGGCAGGTGTTTTCATGGGACTGTATTTCTCTGTCGGAGATCATGTGAGAAAACGGGTGGAAGGACGTTTTTATGTGCTCCTGGTATTTTTCAGCTGTTGGGTGTGCTTTTCTGCAGGGATGCTCATTACCGGCACATCTGCTGTGAATTACACTGTAATGGATTTTGTTTATATAGCCGCCATGGCAGTTATATGCCAGATAGGGTCTCACGCCGTTTTCAATATGTGTATAGGACACGTAAGTTCCTTGTATGTTTCAACATGGGAAGCGGGCGAGCCTATCTTCTCAACTTTACTGGGAATTGTTTTCCTGAGCCAGATTCCTACGGTATATGAGATTATCGGCTGCGTCATAGTAGTCGGAGCCCTTTTGTATTACAACAGACAGGAGAACGTGAAAGAAAATGAGTTATAAAGTCAAACTTCAGTCCTTCGAAGGGCCTTTTGATCTGCTAGTTTACCTGATAGAAAATGCAGAAATGAGCATTTATGATATCAGGATAAGCGAAATTACAAATCAATATCTTGAATATATAAAGGCCATGGAGGAAAGCGACATCAATGTGGCTACGGAGTTTATGGTGCTTGCTTCAACTCTCATAGAGATAAAATCCAAGATGATACTGCCGAGGATGAGTGTCGAGGGGCAGGTTCTGGAGGAAGAAGACCCGAGAGCTGATCTGGTGGAAAGAATTCTGGAATATAAGAGATTCAAGAAAGCAGCGGAAATCCTGCAGGAAAAGGAGGAACGTTCCCAGCATATTTTTGAAAAGCCTCAGGAGGATATTTCGGAGTATCTTGAGAATCCCGACGAATATCTGAGCCTGGATCTGAAGCAGTTTGCATCTGCATTCAGCCTTTTCATACAGAAAAAACAGAAGGTAGAAGCGGTAAGGAAGCATTACACCAGAATCGAGAGAGAACGTTCAACCATGGAAGGGCGCATAAGAATGATCCTGGGTACTGTGCGCCGTAAAATCGGTCAGATATTCAGTTTCCGGGAGCTGGTTCCAAATAAGGATGACCGTTATGATGTGGTGGTCACTTTCATGTCGCTGCTGGAAATGGCCAAGGAAAGGGTCATCCGGATAGACCAGAAAGCTCTCTATGGTGACATAGAGATTTCAGCCGGAGAAAGAGTGGACGAAGACGCGGTACTGGAAAAATACAGCCGTGAAGCAGAAGAACAGAACACCATCGATCTGATTAAGGAAATGCAGGAGGCATAGTATATGGCAAGCAAAAAGACAATTAAATCGGCTTTCGAGTCAATGATGTTTACCTGGGGTGAGCCTCTTGATGCAAAGACAGCCGCAGATG
>CAZUFU010000012.1:0-25629 GCA_964619875.1 uncultured Oscillospiraceae bacterium | reverse complement strand
TCATCAGTTCTTCGTTTGTAGGAATCAGGAGAACCTTTACTCTTGCATCATCTGCGGAGATGATAGTTTCCTTACCTCTTACCTTGTTCTTAACCAGGTCAAGCTTGATGCCCAGGTTTCCGAGTTCGTTACAGATGAGCTCTCTCATGGAAACGTCGTTTTCACCAACACCGGCAGTGAATACGATAGCATCAACGCCGTTCATTTCTGCGATATATGCTCCGATGTAGAATCTTACCTTATGTGCGAAAACCTTTAATGCAAGAGCAGCTCTTTCGTTGCCTTCTGCAACTGCTTCTTCAAGGTCTCTGAAATCGCTGGAAACTCCGGAAATACCCAGAACGCCTGACTTCTTGTTGAGAATTTCGTTAGCCTTACCCTGTGGAAGGTTTTCTTTTTCTCTGATGAATGTAACGATTGCAGGGTCAATGTCGCCGGAACGAGTACCCATTACCAGACCTTCAAGTGGTGTGAAGCCCATGGAGGTATCGATACACTTACCTCTCTTGATTGCGGAAACGGAAGCGCCGTTACCCAGGTGGCATGTGATGAGCTTGAGGTCTTCAAGGTTTACATTAAGCATGTCAGCAGCTCTCTGTGCAACATACTTGTGGGAAGTTCCGTGGAATCCGTATCTTCTTACGCCGTACTTGGTGTAGTATTCGTAAGGAAGTGCGTAGATGTATGATTCAGGCGGCATTGTCTGATGGAAAGCAGTATCGAATACGCCGACCATAGGTGTCTCAGGCATAAGTTCCTTACATGCAGCAATACCTAACAGGTTAGGCGGGTTGTGAAGCGGTGCCAGTGCAACGCATTCTTCCAGAGCTTTTACAACATCGTCTGTAATCAGAACGGATGATGCAAACTTTTCGCCGGCATGAACAACTCTGTGTCCTACTGCTCCCAGTTCAGCCATTGACTTGATAACTCCGTGTTCAGGATCCTGAATTGCTGCAAGAACCTGCTCGATAGCATCCTTGTGGTCCTTCATCGGAACCTCGGTCTTGATCTTTTCCTGACCGATCTTTTCGTGTCCGATAACTGAACCATCCATACCGATTCTTTCTACTAAACCTTTGCAGAGCAGTGTTTCGCTTGTCATATCGAGAACCTGATACTTTAATGATGAACTGCCGCAGTTGATTACTAAAACTTTCATGATCTATTAGTTCCTCCGTAAAATAATATTAACAAAAAAATTAACCTAATCTATTATACTCTCACGGTTTGCCAATTTCAAGGGCGAGTTTTGGCCGCAAAGGGCTTTTTTACATATTCCGAGTTGTCATAAAGGTCAAGACCTGCTGCCGCGTTATAAATATCCGCTGCCAGAATATCTTTTTCAAGTGTCTTAGCAATTTCCGGGAAAGCATCTGCATCTCTGTTTATGTTTGTAATAATCGGCAATTGGCAAAATCCGGCTTTTTTTACCTGCTTCAGATATCTGCTGCCCTTTTCGTCAAAGGCAAGCACCCTGACATATTTTGATGCTGAAAGCATGTCCTCACGCTTTATCCCAAGTAAGGCATGTACCAGCACCCTTTCGATTCTCGTTCTGGTATATCTTTTGGATTTCAGGTCTTCAATGATGTCCTCATAGTTTTTCCAGTAACGCACCCGTGATTTCAAAATATTTCCCAGACCCTCTTCTGCTCCGAATATGCTGTTAAGCTCTTCTGCGGAGGTCTGCAGCACTTTCTGGATTATCAGGGGTGTGAGCATATTGCTGTCTGCAATACGTCCTCTGTTCTGTGCTATAATTTCCCGGGAAAACTCTGGCACTACCGGGGAAATATCCTGTCTCTCACGCAGCATTTTCCTTACTGCAGTTGCTGAAGCAATACCGCTCTTATCTGCCTCACTGTCGTGATAACCGGCTCCCATGCGCTTTACTGCTATCGGATGAGCCTTTTTCATGCGCATGATGTACTCTATTGCAAGGATGTTGTTAGGGCTTTCTATCACAGATGCCGCATCTTCTCCAAACAGCCTGAAGATTGCCTGACTGCGGGCTTTCGGATATGAAAAGCCGCTCTTTACACCTTCTTTAATCTCTTCCTCCATGTTCTGCCTGTTGGATTCTATTTCCCGGGCAATTCGAATCAGTTCTTCTGTATTTCCCGATTCACTGCCGAAGCAGATATCCTCCGCTCCGAGGGCTTCCAGTATCTCAACTCCAGCCTCGGCAAAGTACCCCGCATTACTGCACGCATATAATGTCGGCATTTCAACTACAAGGTTAACCCCGTTTCTCACCGCCATCTCTGCCCTTGTCCACTTATCCAGCAGGGCTATTTCCCCTCGCTGAGTGAAATTGCCGCTTATTACGGCCACGCAAACATCAGCCCCCGACTCTGTCAGGGCCTGTTCCAGATGATGCTTGTGCCCGTTATGAAATGGATTGTATTCAGCGATTATACCTACTGCCTTCAGATTATTTTCCATAGAATATATTATACCCTATTCGTCCCTTCAATTCAACGATATGTGCTAAATAAAGAATGAGAATGCAGCAGCCAGAATGCCGGCAATAAGACCGTGGGTCAGCTTTATCTGAAGTATGGTACCAAGTCCAAGTCCCGAACCTGCCGCCATAGACACAGACTGTCCGATGACAGAAAGTCCGCCGAAAGAAATTATAAATGCCGTAAGGGCGGTTTTCAGACCTATGGTTATATTGCATATTCCAATCATGTTTGCACCTACGGTCATCTCGATTATTCCTTTTGCAAATGCCGACCAGGGCTCTCCCGGAAGCAGTGCGAATGCGCCTATGCTGTCAAGAAGTTCCATGCCGATCATGAAAAGAATCAGATAGGCCAGAATAACAGCCATAGCCTTGAATCCGGCGATTATGGAGGTTGTGAAACTGTCCATATATGAAGGGTGCGGTGTATCTGTATGCGCAGGTTTTTTAACGCTTCTGTTGCCTGGTGTATACCGTGCCGAGGCCGGACACCTGTAAATGAGGCCGTTGAGAAGTGCCCCTATATAATGTGCTGCAGCCACAGCCACAGCCGCCTTGGTATTTCCCATAAAAGCCCCCACAGTTCCTATGATAAAGGCCGGACCCGTAACAAGAGAATAGCTGAGCACATGCTTTCCCTCTTCATGAGACAGGCAGCCGGATGCCATCAGATCACCCACTATCTTCGCACCCATAGGATAGCCGGACATAAGTGCCATGACAAATGGATATATCCGCAGAGGCAGACTTTCCGGATTTCCTACTCTTTTAATAAAGTCAGAGAAAATAAAAAAAGGCAGTAAAATCGGCACGATGGAGTTGGCCCAGATGACTATTGCAGTCTTCGAGCCCGACTCGGTCACCGCCGGAAAAACCACCATTGCAGCTGCAAAACACAGAGACGCAGCCATTATAAGTTTCTTTTCAAAATCCTTCGCTTTCATACTAAAGTGTATGCTGCGCCGGAAGTTTTAACAACAAAAAATCTGACGGGCTTTTTTCCCCGCCAGAAATCCTTTGATACTAGAACAGCCCTCCGAACAGTCCTCCCTTGTTATCCCCGCAGAATATACAGAAAATGATTATCAGCAGAATCAAAAGCCAGATATTGCTGCCGTTGTCCCTGTCGTCGCAGCAGCGTGGCTCGCAGCATGGCTCACAGCAGTTGCCGAATCGTCTATCGTCACCCATAAAAAAACCTCCATAGCTTTTTTATCATACTATGCAGGTCTTCTGTTCTTTGTGAAATTAATCCTCTGCCGCCAGCATATCTCCGAAGGAAACGATGTATTCGTCCAGGGGATAGTCGCTGCATTCGGAAAAATCATACTGATACTTTTCTCCGCCCAGAGCTTCCATACGTGCGCACACCAGGGCATCCCTGAGGGTCATTTCCTCTTCATCGGCAGAACCAAGATCAGTGAGAAAAACACGACTGTCCACGGAGTACCATCTTCTGAATCTTTCAAGTTCATCGGTCAGCTTGGTCACGGTAGTCTCGTCATCACAGCTTTTGGACATCCCCGCCAG
The DNA here is from genome assembly GCA_964619875.1 of uncultured Oscillospiraceae bacterium. Lineage (GTDB taxonomy): Bacteria > Bacillota > Clostridia > Peptostreptococcales > Anaerovoracaceae > SUG1106. The sequence continues at coordinate 21,629 of CAZUFU010000012.1, read as the reverse complement.
TGATCTTCTCACATTGTCAAAAATGGTGTAAAGCTCCGTCTCGCTTTCAGGCAGGAAGTCTGATATTTCTTCAAAATAATCTCCTATAAGCTGTGCCAGAGTCCCCTTGTCGGTTTCCTTCACCAGTTCGGCCACATCCTCATAGTCAGGCTCATCCTCACATTCGAGAAAAGCCGCCAGATTTTCAAAATACTGAAAATCCTCCGGACTGTCTATATCAAGAATCTCATAAAATTCTGCTTTAGTCATTTCATTCCTCCTGAATTATTAAAGGTCAAGATTTTTAAATTTTAAAATAAGGTCCGATTTCTCTGTTTCCAGCACCTTCTGTATCATGTTTACAAAGTTTTCCGAAAGGTCGCTGGCATAAAATATGTTTTCACGGTCATTTTCCGCTGCCAGCATATCCTTCTCAGTCAGTATATCCTTAATGCGGGAAATTATTTCGTATGACGGATTAATAATTCTGAGCTGAGGATATATGTTCTGAATGTTTTTCCTGATTATCGGATAATGCGTGCATCCCAGCACCAGCGTGTCGATGCTGTTTTCCTTAATGAAATCATCAAGATAATACTTGATTGTCAGATTCATTATGTCGTTATCTATGATACCCTCTTCAATAAGGGGCACGAAGGCCGGAGTAGCTTTGCTGAAAACCTTCAGCTGCGGATTCTGCTCCTTTATCATTCTGTTGTAGTCATCACTGGCTATGGTTACTTTGGTGGCTATTACTCCGATTCTGCTGAATTCGTCGCAGCAAGATGCAGCCTTAACCGCCGCAGGCTTTATTATTCCCACTATAGGTATGTCAGGAAAACGCTGACGCAGCTCATCCAGGCATGTTGCAGTTATGGTATTGCATGCAATAACCATCATTTTAACATCTTGTGATGCCAGGAAATCCGCAATCTGAGCCGCATAATGACGTATAGTGGACACTGCCTTGGAGCCGTAAGGTGTCCTGGCAGTATCGCCGAAATATATAACCCTCTCCTGAGGGAGCTCCGAAAAAAGATTTGGGATGCAGGTCAGTCCCCCAAGTCCCGAATCAAAGAAGCCTATAGGTCTGTTATCCATATTATTATTTCCTTTTTGCTTTTGGATGGGTGCTTTGCCTTTACCTGACCTGGTACCAGCCGCTGACAGCGTTCCGCCGGCCGCGCTCAAACTACCGCTGACCGCCGATTGTAACTGCAAATGTTGTATGAATTAAAGAAAATCAAGTTTTCATACAACATAACGGCTTTTCCAACACTCCTATTATCAATGTCAGGGCCGTAATGCTGTATAATTTCGTGAGATTTGAACGATTATACAACGTAATTGTGTATTGCGTTGTATTTATTTGGGCAAAACGAAAATTTTTACAACATTCTTGGTGTCAACTTAGTGATATCCGGCAAACGCACCCCTGTTTCGTGCTGCATGTTGTATGAAACATCGAATTCAATGATTCCATACAACGTTGATATTTGCTTTGTACAGTATACCACGGCGAAAAGAAAAATACCATATAAAAAATATAAAGGTTATATTCCCGGCTAAAATGTGGTACAATTATCCTATTACTAAAAATCAACAATCGGAGGGGAAAATGTCAGATAACAACAGCACAAACAACAATAAAGCTTTGAAACAGCGCGACCAGATCGCAAAAGAATATAAATGGGACATCGAGGCCATGTATCCTGATGAAACACAGTGGGATAAGGACGTGGCCGACAGCGTTAAAGCTGCAGAGGAATTCAAAAGGTTTGAAGGCAGAATAACTGAAAGCGCAGACACCCTTTATGAGGCTCTCGCCGAAAAGGACGCCATCTGGCAGAAGCTGGAGCATGCTTACGTATATGCTGCCATGAGAAAGGACGAAGACAACAGAGTAACTAAATACCAGACTATGGACGACAAGTGCGGCAGCGCTCTTGCAAAGGCGTCAGCAGCCATGTCTTTCTTCGCACCTGAGCTCCTTGCAGCACCTGAAGAGAAGATTCTTTCTTTCATAGATGAGAACCCGAAACTCAAGCAGTACGAATTCGTCCTTAAGGACGCCCTCAGAGAGAAAAAGCACGTTCTCACAGCAGCAGAGGAAAACATTCTGGCGCAGCTCAGTGAAGTTACAGGAGCCACCAATGACGTCTTCAAGATGCTAAACAATGCGGATCTTAACTTCGGCACTATAGTTGACGAAGACGGTGATACGGTAAACCTGACTCACGGAAACTATATCACCTTCATGGAAAGCCACGACCGCAATGTTCGTAAAGCTGCATTTACCAACATGTACGAGGCTTATAAAGCTCTCATCAACACCATAGCAGTAAACTACAACTATAACACTAAGAACGACGTGGTTTCTGCACGCATCAGAAAATACAGCTCGGCACGTCAGGCTGCCCTTTCCGGCGGCAATATCCCGGAAGAAGTGTACGACAACCTCATCGAAGTCGTAAACGAGTACCTGCCGGTGCTTCACAGATATATCGAGCTCCGCAAAAAGGTTCTGGGAGTTGACCAACTCAAGATGTACGATGTCTATGTACCTCTGGTACAGCTTCCAAAAAAGGATATTCCTTATGAAGAAGCCCTTAAAATGATGCAGGAAGGCCTGGCCCCTCTGGGTGACGAATATCTTGCACAGGTTGACAAGGGCACAAAAGAAGGCTGGATTGACGTGTATGAAAATCAGGGTAAGACCAGCGGTGCCTACAGCTTCGGCTCATACGACAGCAAGCCGTATATCCTGCTCAACTACACAAACACTCTTAAAGACGTATTCACCATAGTACATGAGATGGGCCACTCCATGCACTCATATTACACACGCAAGACACAGCCTTTTACCTATGGCGACCACTCCATCTTCACTGCAGAGGTTGCTTCCACGGTAAACGAATCCCTGCTCATGCAGCACCTTCTGGCTACGGAAACCGACCCGGAGATGAAAAAGTACCTGATAAACTACTATATCGAAGAATTCAGAACCACCCTTTTCCGTCAGACCATGTTCGCAGAGTTCGAACTGGCATCTCACAGAGAAGTTGAAGCAGGCGGAGTGCTGACGGCAGAGTGGCTTTGCGAAACCTATGATGCGCTTAATAAAAAATATTTCGGCCCTGCCCTTGCTGAAGACGAATATATTAAGTACGAATGGGCTAGAATTCCACATTTCTACAGAGGGTTTTATGTTTATCAGTACGCTACAGGCTACTCTGCAGCAACAGCTATTTCAAAGAAAATCCTCACTGAAGGTCCTCAGGCCCGCGACAACTATATCGAATTCCTCAAGAGCGGTTCATCCGACTACCCTGTTGAACTTCTTAAAATCGCAGGTGTAGACATGTCCGGCCCTGAACCTATCAGAATGGCCATGGAAACTTTCAAGAGTCTCGTTGACGAACTGGAGAAAATGCTGTAATATCAATCTCAAAGGGAAATTTGCGGAGGCAATTTACGAAATGGAAAACAAGAAGATCTACATTCACGCAAACATTACAGAAATGTCTAAAAAAATAGAAAAGACTCTGAGAAGCAAGCTGGTCAAGTCAGGTCTCAGGGTCTTTGAAGAGCTTACAGATGACACGGAACTCATAGTGTGCATCGGCGGTGACGGCACCCTGCTCTATCTGATGCAGGAAAATGATTTCCCAAGCACGCCTGTGGTGGGCATAAACACCGGTCATCTTGGCTTCTTTCAGGAAATACCTCCGGAAAAAATCGACGATTTTATCTTTAAATATAATCAAGGGCAATACACCGTCCAGTCTTTCAGCACTGTGATGGCTACGGTGGACACAGGACACGGTACCTTTACTCACACGGCACTGAACGAAATCGCCGTCAAAGGAGAAGTCACCTACCCGGTTCACCTGAACATTTCCATCAACGAATCTTTTATCGAAAGGTTCAGCGGCGACGGTATCTGCGTTGCCACACCTGCCGGAAGTACAGCATATAACTATTCTCTGGGCGGCAGCATAGTGGACCCCGGCCTGGACCTGCTTCAGGTAACACCTATAGCACCGATGAAAAGCATCGCCTACCGTTCCTTTACTTCAAGCCTTATGCTGCCTCCTGACGGCAAACTGAACGTACTGCCCTGTGACGAAAGCGACAGGAAGCTAAATGTGATTTTCGACGGCAGACTGGCATCCTACGAAGATGTTAAATCCATCACCATGGAACTGTCCTCACGAAAAGTAAACCTGGTAAGATTCGATGACTCTAATTTCTGGGACAAAGTCAAGGACAAGTTCCTTTAAGAATAGGGCTGCTGAAGCCTAAATACATGAAAGGTAAACTAATGGCTGAATTTACATACAAGGTAAAAGAAAGTGACAGGGAGCTCTCCATAAAGGAGCTCCTTTCCCGTAACTTTGGTTTCTCGTCACGCTTTATGACTAAGCTTAAACAGAACAGGCTTATCTTTTTAAACGGGGAAAGCATGCCCGGCTGGGTTCTTCCCAGCCCCGGTGACATCATAACGGTGCATACACCTGATGAAACCAGCGATTTTCCCCCTGAGGATATTCCAATATCTGTGGTTTACGAGGATAAAGACCTGCTGGTCATAAACAAACAACCCGGCGTGGTAGTACATCCTACCAAGGGAAAGCCATGTCACACCATAGCTAACGGTGTCATGAAAAAGATGCTGGATGAAGGAGAAAGCTACAAGATACGTTTTGTCAACAGGCTGGACATGAACACCTCCGGCCTTCTTATTGTAGCTAAAAACAGCTATGCCCAGGACCATCTGACCAAGCAGATGAAATCTGATCATATTCAGAAAAAATATAAGGCCGTTGTCAGCGGCGTAATTGCTGAGGACAACGGCACCATCGACCTTCCTCTCGGCCGTCCCGACCCCAATGAGGTTGAAAGATGGGTCATGCCTGTAGAAGAAGGCGGCTACCCTTCAGTCACTCACTTTAAGGTTCTGGAAAGATTCCCGGCAAACACTCTGGTGGAGCTTCAGCTTGAAACAGGCCGCACTCATCAAATCAGAATACACCTGGCATATATCGGTCATCCCATCGAAGGAGACCATCTATACTGCCACGGAGACCCTTTTGAATACCGCCGCATCCACGGTGATCCCCGTCCTCCTCTGGACGGCACTCCGGGTCCTCGAATGGAAACCAATCCGGAAATCGTATCAGACATCATTGACCGGCAGGCTCTCCACGCCTTTTCCCTTACCTTCATACATCCTGTAACAGGAGAAAATCTTCACCTGGAGGCACCTCTTCCCGATGATATGGAGCAGGCCCTGGCCAGAATAAGGTAAAAATTAAAGCTGCATCTCCCGCTGAATGGGATTTGCAGCTTATTTTGACTTTGACTTTAATGTTTATCAGGACTATCTCTCCTGCAGATACTCCTGCACCCTTTCGCCGTCGGTGGCGAATTCTACGAAGGTCGTACCGCGCTTCACATAAGCGTCCGAACCGCAGCCTGCCAGTATAACTACGCAGTTTTCCAGTTCTTCTGCTGTTTTCAGTGCAGCTCTCACAGCACAGTCCCTGTCTGTGATAATACGGGCTTTTTCCTTGTGCTCTATGTTTTGCAGTATCTCATTGCAGATTTTGTTTACGTCCTCTTTACCCGGGTCGCGCTCGGTTATGACGATGAAATCCGCGTTTTTATCAGCTATCTCGCCTGCTTCCCTGCGACGGTTGAATGCTTTGTCACCTACGCAGCCGAAGAGGAAACCCACCTTCCTGTCAGGATAGTGATGATGCACGTAATCGAATAAAGCTTCATAGCTCATTTTGTTATGAGCGCAGTCGACGATTATGTCCACTGATTTTTCCGGAATGGTGTAGAGTTCCATACGCCCTGCCACCTTGACCTGCTTCAGTCCCTGTCTGATTGTATCTACAGGAACACCCAGCTCAAGTGCTGCGGCTATTGCCATCAGCGCATTGGAAGCATTATATTCTCCCCCTATATTTACGGTGAAACTTTCTTTGCAGGCCTTTCCGTCAGCATCAAAAGCCGCTTCAAGGATTATCTTGCCGGGAACCTCCTCAACCCTCAGTCCCCTCACATCTGCATTCTGCCCGAAGCCGAAGGTCACCACCTTCTCACATTCAGACTGTGCCGCCTCCAGCACTCTGCCAAGGTACGCAGGGTCCATGTCCACATTTACGCAGGCAATGCGGCTCTGACGGAAAACCTTCAGTTTGGAGGTAAAATAGTCCTCCATGTCTTTATGCTCTGCTTCAGATATATGGTCCTCCGAGATATTCAGGAAACCGCAGACCTCAAAGTTAAGGTCCAAAGTCCTGTCATATTTTAAAGCCTGGGATGAAACCTCCATTACCAGATATCCGCAGTCATTTCTGACGCATCCGTCCAGTATGCGATGAAGCTCTATGGTTTCAGGAGTTGTCAGTTTGCGGGCCTTTTCACGATGCTCGCCGTCATATGTGTAGATACCTGAGCTAAAGCCGATTTCCCTGCCCCGGTGGATATCAAGGATGGACTTCAACATGGTTGCCGTTGTGGATTTTCCCTTGGTTCCTGTAAGGCCGACCAGTTTCAGATCCTTGTCCCAGCTCCGGTCAAAGTACAAAGCGGATATTCTGGAAATGGCTTTTCTCATATCGCTGACAACGATGCGGGGAACTGATTTAGACTCCATGCATGCACTCACATTCATGTTCAGAGCATCGGCAAATTCCGGTGTGCACACATAAGCCGCAGCACCCTTTTCCAAGGCATCCTTAAGATACTGTTCTTTAAAATTGGCTCCTTTGCAGATGAACAACGTTCCCTCTCCGCAAAGTATGGAGTTATATGAAACGTCCTTTATCTGAACCTCTGAGCCTGCGTCTGTGTCCGCTAATGCACCTGCGTCTGCGCCTTCTGCCGACAGGAGAAGGCCTTCCCTCCTGAGCATTTCTGTATATTCTTCAAGGGTTTTAATTCTCATCTTATCTCTCCGTTTTTATGGCGGGCGACAAGCCGTGCCTGCCGCCGCACTTTCTTTTCCTTCATATAATAACACATTTCGTGTCCGTGATACAGTAAAACTTCTAAATTCCCGAAAGCTCCTCGTATAACTCCCGTGCCAGAGCGCTTATTCCCGTAAAATTCATGTTCGGAATGTACATGTTTTCCACCTTCATGTGAGCATCTCGTGCCTGCCCCAGTGCCTTGATGGTCCTGCCCAGCAAAATGTCGTATTCCTCTCTGAGGGCGGCTGTCAGCAGTTCGTTTTCTTCCAGCACGTGCTGCTTCATATAGTCATTTATATCGATAAGGGTTATTTCTTTTTCCGTGGTATCAGTCTGCAGGTCGCTCCAGTCTTCCTCGTCAAAAAGCTCCCAAGGCTCTATATCGTGGTATTCGTTGACTGTCACAAACGCCAGACTCAGCTGTGGTATGATGAGATGATCGATTTTTTCGTCTGGCCCCATAGGACAGTAAAACACCTCCGTGTCAAAACCTCTGTATACGGCTCCTTCTTTCAGTATTTCCATGAAGCTGTGGTTAGGAAAGCCTTCAGGCACGCTGACGATATACACTTTGCGTATGTTCCGGAGCATGGTGGCAAGATAGTTCACCAGGCCGCCCGGAGTGATGGCACTAGCAAAGAACTTTTTCTGCCTGCCCGGTCTGAGGCATATAGGATGCTCGCTGTATTCGGCAGCTACTATGTCAGCTGTGATTCTGTATATTTCGCAGTCCTCCACCGCCCTGCCGTAAACCTCCTCAAGGCTTCTAAAAACACTTTTGGCGGCGTTTAAGTAGTTGTACGCAATTCTGTACCACATGGAACAATCCTCGTTTAAATCGATGATTTCATCCTTACAGGCGGCTATTCCCTCCTCGTTCCAGAACTCTCCCAGATTGACGATTTTATCCACGGCTCCCGGTGTTACAGGGTCCGTTATGTGAGGGCTCGTTCCGTCGATAAGGGCGATTTTGCGGTTTTTTAAAATCACTCCGTCAAGGGAGTTTTCATCGGAGGAACAGTGCAGGTAATCTATGTCCTCGCCCAGTTCCGCAAACCTCTGCCCGATATTCTTCATAAATGTGGATTTTCCCGTTCCCGGCCCGCCTTTGATGCATATAATTCTGTTTGCCTCCCTCTGTCCGAGAATATACCTGTAGTAAGAAAAAAATCCCTGCGGCGTGTTGTTGCCCGGGAAATAGTGTCTTTCGATGGACAAGGTACTACCTCCTATATAAAATATACTTCATACTATGCGGAAGGCTTGGGAAAGGTTGTAGAAATTCATGTTATTCAGGTTTTTTTACAACCTTTCACTATTTCGGAGAGGTCTGCGGGATGACAAACGATCTTAAGGTTGTAATAATCCGGCATTCAGGAGTGGTGATGTTGTAGAAATCAGTTATTTTCGCAGATTCGTACAACCATAAAAAAGGACAGTCCCCCAGAAGCAGGAAAACTGTCCTTTTAACACATAAATTATATACTTGCTTATTCCATAGGAGTATCGTCAGGCTTGTCGTCTTCCGCAGGAGCGCTTTCCTCCCTGACAGTATACTCGGCATTTACCAGATTATCATAATCATCAACATTCATAACCACCAGCTTTTCGGTAGCAAGCTCATAGAATGCGGTATTGGCCATCATCACGTATGCCGAAAGCACCACTGACGGCAGACCGAAAATAATACTCATTATTATATCCACAATTCCTGTTGCATCAGAAACTGTAGTATAAATGCTTCCCGGTATAGCAGCCAGAATGTACCATCCGATAAAAGTGAGCTGCAGATAGAAATATCTGCCCTTGTTTCCTGCCATTATGCAGCTGCTTTCCTTGAGGCACTGGTTCGCTGACATATCAGGATTGTCTGCCAGAACATAGAATGCCTGACTGTATCTGAAGGATGCGATAATCCCCGGAACAACCAGCAGCAGCGACCAGAGCATAATCTTGACTGTCATAAGCACAAACAGCAGAAACGCTTTGGTGAAGCTGCTGAAGCCCTCGAATAAAAGAGTATTATCAATCTTTCTGCTTCTGAAAAACGTGAGCAGGAAAATAGTAAAGCCCAGCTCCAGAGGACCGCCGATTATAAAATTATATATACTTCCTCCATAAGGAATTGTTTCAACCAGGTCCTGTCCGTATACTTCCACAGGATTGGTAAAAGCAAACAGATTATCAAGTATTGTTTCAATTCCCGATGTGAGCAGAAAGTAGATCAGAACCCCTATTACAACCGGCTTCCAGTAGCCTGAAAGAGCATTTCTGGCAATCTCACGGATTTTACATGCCGGTTCGATTACGATGTGATTTCCCATATTTCCCTCCATAAAATCTTCACTCAATGTTGACATTATACTATTTCTCTAGTATAATTTCAAGCGTGCTAGGGGAGCTTTTGCTGAGATTTACCGGAAAGTTTCTGTTTTCGGATAAACCCTCATTACCTGATTCGGTTAATGCCGGCGTAGGGAAGCAAATATGCATAATATATCAAGTTCCCCTCCTGATAAATTTAAGGAGGTTTTTTTATGTCAGACACAAAAATCAAGAGAAACAACCTGTACTGCCTGGTTCTCTGCGCAGTACTCATCGCAATGTCAATCGTACTCAGCAACGTAAAGATCATCGACATGCCTTACGGTGGTTCTATCACCCTGTTCAGTATGCTCTTTGCAACACTTACCGGATACTTCTGCGGGCCTAAATGGGGACTCCTGTCCGGTGTGGTTCTGGGCCTTCTCAATCTGATAATCGATCCTTACATCCTGTTCCCTGTCCAGGTTCTTCTGGACTACATACTGGCCTTCGGCGCACTGGGACTTTCGGGACTTTTCTCAGAGAAAAAGTACGGTCTTTACATCGGCTATGTAGTTGCTATCCTGGGAAGATTCCTTTGCAGCTTCCTTTCAGGCTTCATCTTCTTCGGTGAATACGCTCCTGAAGGAATGAACCCTGTGTGGTACTCTTTCGTATATAATATCCTATACATCGGCGGTGAAGGTGTCCTCACTCTCATCGTACTGGCTCTGCCGCCTGTAAAGAGTGCTCTGGTAAGGCTCAAGGCACAGATGATAAAATAGCCGGGCCAAGACAGAATAGATTTTAAAATGGCATTGAAAATCACTAAGGAAAGTGTTACACTGTACTTAGTGATTTTTTTGTCAAAAATATTACATAGAAAGGAAAATTATAAAGATGTATCAGACAATTAAGTATGAGGTAAAGGAAAACATCGGTTACGTTACCATCAACAGACCGGAGGCGCTTAACGCTCTCAACAAAACTGTCCTGGAAGAACTGTTCGATGTATTTAATAAAATCGATGCTGACGATGCCGTTCGTGCAGTCATCCTTACAGGCGAAGGCCGCTCCTTCGTTGCCGGCGCAGACATCGCTCAGATGAGTACTCTCAATGTAGCTGAAGGCAGAGCTTTCGGCGCATACGGCCACAAGGTTATGAATTTCATCGAAAAGATGGAAAAACCGGTTATCGCTGCAGTTAACGGCTTTGCTCTTGGCGGCGGCTGCGAAATCGCTATGGCCTGCGACTTCAGAATCGCTTCTTCCAAGGCTAAGTTCGGTCAGCCTGAAGTAGGCCTTGGCATCACTCCTGGCTTCGGCGGCACTCAGAGACTTTCCAAGCTGGTTGGCAAAGGCATGGCTAAAATGCTCATCCTCACTGCAGACACAATCAACGCTGAAGAGGCTTACAGAATCGGCCTCGTAGAAAAGGTTGTAGAACCAGAAGAACTCCTCCCTGTCTGCGAAGAAATTGCAAAGAAAATCGCTTCCAAGGCTCCTATCGCCGTAGGCATGGCAAAGACCTGCATCAACAAGGGATATCACCTCGACATGTTCTCCGGCTGCGCTCTTGAAGCTGAGGCTTTTGGCGGCTGCTTCGGTACAGAAGATCAGAAGGAAGGCATGAAGGCATTCCTAGAAAAGAGACCTGCTGAGTTCAAGGGCAGATAAGATATGATGTAAACATGTGCTTCGGTGCACATGTCCTGTGTACATGAAACGATAAAACCCCGGATGACCGGCTTGGTTCAATTACCTGCCGGTTTTCCGGGGTTTCTTCTTGCTAATTATCTTTAAAACCTAGCACTTCCAGCGCTTTTTCCACCAAAAAATCTCAAAAAGTGCAAATTGATGGGAGTTTTGAGACTGGTTTATTCTTTTTCAGTCGTATTTTAGCCCAGAAATGGTACATTAATACAATTTTTTCCATCAAATCGACCTTTTCTGCTGATTTTTGTGGGGAATGAGCCTGTCGATTTCCTCAGTGAAAAGGACTGTGCATTGCGATATTTTTTCGATTGGTTCGCCGCTTGCTTTCATTTTTCCGGCAAGCTCAATTACTGCTTCGGCGCGGCCCTGTTCAAGACCCTCATCGAATCCATCCAATCTCGATATTTCCATATCATCTTCTCTCGTAAGTTCTCTGAACAGCATTTCCACCATCTCCGTACCATACTTCCTGTTAACCTGCGCTTTGTTTTTCTCTTTATCCTGGTTCACCTTTTTCACATCTTTCTTGTAGCAATACAAGACATGTCTTTAATGTAATAAATTGTATAACTCGATTTTATATCACTATATCACACATTAATTTCCAGTTCAAGGTGGCTATAGTTGTTTTATTTAAATGCTGGTTAAAATTTCTTATTCTAATGCTATGCCTGGTCTGGCTGGCAAGGACAACGAATCAAAACGAATCAAACCCCACGAAAAAGTGCGAAAAATTGCTGTTTGCGGGGGGATTTTTGCTCAAAATCGTCAAAATTCATCGGATTTCCGTCCATTTTTTACATTTTATTCTATTTCTCCCCCAGTAAATCGTACTTTTTAATGAATTTTTGTGGGGAATGGCAGCCTCCTGCATCATTGCATACATAAGGAAGCCCGGAGACCTCACGGCCCCGGGCTTGCATTGTTTTATTAATTGGATACATCTGTTCCGTTGATTTTGGCTTTTACGGTTCTAGCATTGCTTCTAAACAATTTGCCAGGATTCTCTCCAATATAACTTATGTTATAACGTGATTTTTTATCATTTGATGCATCATATGTCCCATTAAAAGTAATATCTAATGGTAGACCACCCTGTACTTCAAATCCACATGTCTGTATGAAAACATTCTGTGATTTATTCCATCTGACAATATTTTTTAATTGGCTCTCACATCTTATCTGATAAGGCTCTGTTACTCCCAAAATATTCGAAAAATCTGATGCATCCTTACTACCTTTAAGTAGGGATATCGCACCTCCAAAATTACTGTTATAAGCAATTGTTACGTCACCCGCTGTAGAAAGCTTTAATGTAGGAAGTTTAATTATTCCGTTTGGATCAGTTTTTTTATACGGGTGGAAAGAATATGTCTTACCACCTATCTTAACCTCAACCGGAGGGTCAAGGTCCTTTTTAACTTGTCCCTTAAAGTCGGAATTTGAAGGGAATTCTGATACATTCATTATAAATCCATATTGGTACGACTTCACTTTTACATCATCCTTATTCATCAGTCCTTCCACAAATCCTGTTGTTCCGTCCGCTTCTATGGACATTATTCGCCAGCATGATTCCTCCTTGCCGTTCTTCAATTCTACAATTTCACGATATGCAAAAATATATCCCTTTACAGGAATTTCAATTTCAATCGGCGGTATTTCTGGTTCTCCTACATCCGCCGGTTCTTCCCAGTCGCCGTAGTACATACCGGTATATTCAAAAGGTGAACCGCTGGCATTTGTTATAACAATACCTGTAGTATTTACAGGGCGGTAAGGATATGTACCGGTCAGCGTATTGTCATAAACCTGAGTTTTGCATTGGCCTGTGACCTTCATATCCTTGGTTGTTTTTCCTTGAATAGCATTTGAAGTATCGCCTGATCCAACTGCAGTAATGCCTGATTCAAAAGTATAAAAGTTCTTGTTATATGAGCAATCGTCCAAAGTCGTAGCATCAATTATGCCTGCAAAGCCTCCGTACAGCCCACTTGATGTTACATTGACCACAGGCCCTGCTGAATAACAACGCTTATAATCAGTTGTTGTATTCATATCGCTGCCTACAAGTCCGCCGCCGCCTTCATTTCCTGCAACTGAGCATGTTGAGAAAGAGTCCATAACGCTATGGTATTTTCCCTCAGACCATTCGGAAGGTGAATATATATATCCAATCAGACCTCCGGCATAGCCTGTGGCTCTTACATTGCAGTCTTCACTATTTGTAAGATATTTTCCGCCTGATGTCATGCCACTTGCATAGGAATTCCTTATAATAGCATACCTTCCGCCCAGCAGGCCGATTAACCCCCCTGCATAGTCGGCTGTAGAAGAGCCATTTATACCTACCAGAGTTCCGGCCACAGCACAGTTTGTAACCTTAAGACCATCGACGCTGCCAGTGCCGTTAACATTGCTGTATCCGATTATTCCGCCACAGTTTTTGGCGCCGGTTACGATACTCTTGTCACCTGAATTCGTGCCTTTCATTACCAGTACACCATTTATCTGGGCATCAGTACAGCCCGAATTAATAAGTCCAACAAGTGCTCCGGCATTATTGCAGCCGGTTCCATTAACGTCGAAGTTCTGAAGGGTCACACCATCAATAACAATTGATTTTTGACCGTACCCGGCCCATCCGATTCTCGAAAAAAGTCCAACAGCGGGCACACCATCACGCGCCTTTATATTACTTTTATCTATAACAAAATCCGAAATAACAAACCTGTTGCCTCTGAATGTTTTTAGTTTTAGATTTTCTATAGGATAAAAGCTGTCTTCTGAACATTCTTGCCCTACTGAATCAGTCCCTTTTTTATATGCATAAACATAGGTTTTACCATCGGATGACTTATTTGCATTTACATAATCATTCCAGGAAATGTTAGCTGCCACATCAACGGTTTCTACCATTTCGGAAACATTAGAAACCCTATTATTCAGGTTTTCAAGGTGGCGCACGGCTGATACCTTTACGGCCAGCTTGCCGGTGTCAGTCGGAGAGCCTCCGGTATCCTCCATAATATGGTTTGCATCTGCGAAGATACTATTGGTCATCGCCTGAATTGTAACTGCACGGCAGAGCACATTGCTAGAAGTAAGCTTTGCCTCTATGCGGATGTTTTCTCCCGGATACATATCAGGGAAAATATCAGCAAAGTGTGTACCCTCGAAGGCACCGCCCGCATTTACCGTGCCTGCTTTGCTGATGTCGTCAAGAGTCAGAATGTACTCCATGTGTTCAGGAACAGTCACTCCTCCTGCTGAAACGGCTGAAATATGAGCAGCCTCCCAGAGCCATGTATTGTTGGCATCTCCAGAAGGATCATAAGAGCCATTGGAATTCTCAGTACCGCCGAGGAACATGTTAAAGGTCTTGGACTTGCCGCTGTCCACACCTGTCACAGTTACTTCAAGGCGTGATTCGATTGTATCTGAGCCGTACCCTGTGTTTACAAAATAGTTATAGTCATTGATAATTATCTGAAGCTTCTCACCGTTATCCACTATTATTTCAGGTTCTATGAGATCGACAGACTCATTGTTCTGAGCGGCAGCACCACCATAGTAGCCTACAGTTTTGTTTCCCCCACTTGCAGTTTCAAGTAAAGACTTTCGCGCCTCGAATCCGTCTTCATCATCAAATCTGCCGTTAGCGTTCAGTTGTTTAACTTCTAATTCGCTCAGCCCGTCTGCACTGTCGGTATAGAAGACAGCATAAACCTGTGCAGTCTTAAGGTCATACTCTATGTAATAAGAACCGCCGCTTCTGACGGTATCATCGATTGCACCAAAAGGCAGCATATCTTTCAATATGCTGCTTTCCAAATTATTATCGGCATTTAAAGCAGGACTTGACCTGTGGCCAACACGGTAAAAGGCGTGTCCGTCAGGATTATACACAACCTCTGCCACCCAGGATTCTGCATGTGATTTGCCCTCAGAAACAGGGTAATCCGCCGGATAATCTTCCGCTTTATCCATAGCAATTCCCAGCGCAGCCTTTGCAAGTTCACCTTCAGCGCCAGGCCCGGCAGCAGCCTCTTCATACTCGCTGAGCAGCCCCGAAGCCTCCATTCTGGTCAGATGGTTCTGGGCAGACACAAAAATCTGCCGTGCGATTCCGTCCATCTCCATCAGCTTCAGGTCACGGGCAAACAGGACTATACCCGTAATAGTAAGTACAGCAAGAATGCCCATAAGTGTCACCACGATGAGCAGCTCAGGCAGCGAAAAGCCCTCTTTGCCGAGCTTGCGGCCCGAAGCTTTACTGAGTGCCGTGCCACAACCCAGACTTAGCTTATTATTCAGTTGTTTCCTCCTGAACCTGCGCTTCATTCTTTTCTTCCTTTAATCCTAAGGTAGTATCAGCATCAACCATAGTCTCATAGAAGGTAACCTTGAGGCTGACGCTCACCTTTCCCCCCGAACGCAGCCCGCTTGAGCCCTCAGACTGTGAAGTGAAGCTTACGTCCTTTATCATGCATCTGTATTTGCAGTTTTTAAGCGATTTCATTACGGACCTTGCCTTCTTATAGCTTGAAGCCTCGTAAGTTATTGTAATGTCTCTGCGGGCAGTATCGCCGCTGCGTACAGCCTGTTCGAAACTGATGTTGTACCCGCTGGTACCGCTGAGTATGTCGTTCAGTTCCCTGATTTCGTTCTTGATGTTGTTATAGCTTGCAACTACTCCGTTGACATCTGTTGTACCTTTTTCTATCTCCGCCAGCATCTGCGCCTTGCTCTGGGCTTTTGCCTGCTCTATAAGCAGCTCGCTTTCAAGCTCTTTAACATCGTAGCGCTCTACAGCATCTGCAGCTTCCCTGATTACAAACTGGTAATACACCAGTCCCAGCAGCAGCACCGCCATAATCAGCAGCAGAATTTTTTCTCTCTTTGTAAAGCTTCGGCTCATCATTGCTGCTCACCTCCGTCCTTTACAAGCTCTATATACATAGTCGCTGTAACCTGCTTGTTTCCTGAAGAAGATGCATTTCCTTCTTTATTGGTGCCCGCTACATTGACGGTAACAAAGGAAACTGCCGGCTCTTCTTCCAGTTCCTTGACGATGGATGAAATAGCGCTAAGCTTTGTTTTTTCCACCGTAAGGGTAACAGTGTTTTCGGATATAGCCAGAGTCTTGATGTCGGCACTTTTGAGAACATACTTATCCAACAGATCAAGCACGTCCTCTCTGTCTACCAGCAAAATCTCCGTATCATCAAGGTATCCCATGCCGTAGTGACTGTAATCTTTCTTTACATCTTCGTAGTCGGCGTTCTGCTCTCTCAGCTCGGTTATCTGACGCTGCATATCGTTATAGGCAGCCTCGGCAGCGGACATCTGAGCGATCTTGTCGATTACTCCGAATTTAGTGAAAACTGCCAGAGCGATGAGGAAAACGATGAAAATCACTATTTCCAGCGTTTTGTTTTCCTCCGGCTTCATGCAGTCCATGACATTTATGTACTGTTTGTTCGGGTAGCCAGCTCTGCCTTTACCCTTTTTCCCTGATTTCTTTAGCATGGCTCCCTCCTATTCTACAAGACCGATACCGATGGCCTCGACACCGATCATCATTTCTTCTTCACTGAGTCCCGGGGCTGATGACTTCATAAGCTCCGTTGCAGGTACCAGCGGCAGCTCAAGGTTTTCCTTGACCGCATCAAGCAGCTGCGGTATCTGTGCTCCGCCTCCGCAGTAATACATTGCATCCAGATTGTTCTCGGGATGGTTGAAGTTAAAGAAGTTAAGCACCCTCATAATTTCAATGCTGAGTCTGCCGCAGGTATCCAGCACCTCTTCCCTGTCCAGAACTCCCTCATGGTTGGAGTGCATATATACCTCGGCGATATGGTAATCACAGCTGTAAATCTCTGAAATAGTCTGAGCCAGACTGGATACACCCTGATCCATGTTTCGTGTAATGGAATAATCTCCGCCTGTAAAGAACCAGATCTGTGCCGCATCATGTCCCAGATTGAGGAGGGCAAAGTCACGGTTCATATCATTTCCCGTAGCCTTGGCATCTGCCTTGAGTATTCTGTGATAAGCGCAGAATTCAGGTGCCAGCGCCACCAGCTTCAGACCGGCTCTCCTGCACAGCCTGATATATTTCTCGGCCACTTCCTTGAGGACAGCAATACCAATCAGGTCAAGCTCCTTGACAGTGCCGTTTTCGTCTTTTTTCTGCTCGATTACTGTATAGTCGTAAATGTACTGGTCTCTGTCTTCGGATATGTAGTCGTGGAACTCATAAGGCAGATTAACCTTGAGCTGATCTGCTGTCATGGCCGGAATAAGAATGCGCTTCTGATATATATGTTTCTCCGGCAGCACCATGTAAACATTTTTTATGCCGATATTGTTCTTTTTTAAAGCTTCTCTCAGGCAGTCCGCCATAGCTTCCCATGACACTATGACGCCGTCGCGCACCAGATTGTCCGGAACGGGCTCGATTACCAGTTTTTCTGCCTTGCCTCCTGACATGACAGCTATCTTGAGAGTATGACTGCCGATTTCAATGCCTAAAAATTTCTTTGCCATTACGGTCTGCTCCTTTATATTACAGATAAAACAGTCCCAGATACCAGTCCACAGCCGTCCTGCCTACGATGAGGCTGACAAAAACCGCCAGACTGATGGCCGGACCGAAGGGTATACGCTTCTGCTTCATTACTATTACAAAAAATATTCCCGCTATACAGGAAAGTATCAGGTTAAACAGCCCCACCGCCGGTCCCAGATAAAGGCCGGTCATAAAGAAGAGCTTGATGTCTCCGCCGCCCAGGCTTTCTTTGCCTGTAATCTTGTCGAAGACCGATGAAAGCAGCAGCATGCCGCCGCCTATAATAAATGCTCCCAGAAGACCCGACTTCCACTGCCAGCCCGTAAAAGGCAGGAAAACCAGCCAGTTTACTATGCCGCAGATTATGAAGCGGTCAGGGATTTCGTATATCTCCAGGTCCACCAGTGATGCCCCGAGAAGCAGGCACACCAGCACCAGATATTCCAGAGTAACGAGGCTCACATCGAACTTATATACGATGATGAGGAAAGCAGCTGCCATCATTATCTCGGTGATAAAGTATCTCGGGGAAAGCTTCTCTCCGCAGTACCGGCACTTGCCCTTAAGGAAAATATAACTGAAAACGGGCACAAGGTCCGCTGCTCCCAGTTCATGTCCGCAGGAGGTGCATCGGCTTCTGCCCTTCATCACGCTCTGTCCATGGGCTAAACGGTATGCCAGGCAGTTTATGAAGCTGCCGAAAACCGCACCGAGTATAGCCGCTAATGTCAGTACATATGCAGTTAAAAATGTATCCTGTCCTATTATCACCGGACTCCGTCTCCTTCTACCCAGTCCAGCCGCAAAACTCCGTCCTTCAGGGTGGCCTTGATCACCATGGTATTGCGCTCACCTTCATAGGTTCTGCCATCAATAGTCATGATGTGATACTCGTTATAGCCGGCAGGCTTGTCCTCTGTCAGCTTAGTGAGAACAGCATCGAAATATGCCGTCCTGTCCTCTCCCCCATTGTCTTCGCCTGCTGTGACGAGCCAATCTATCTCCACGCGGGAAAGAGCCCTGCTGAGGGTCAGATTATCGCGGCTTATCATGGTGGAAACCTGATAGTTATGCCACCACAGGCCTGCTGCTATGAGCAGTACGGCTATAATCACTATTATACAAATCAGTTCTATGCGGGAAAGCCCGCGAGTTGATGTAAGTTTACGCATATATTTTTATTTAGTAGTCGAAGGTAATACCTTCAGCATAATTATGCCATTGATTATTAAGCACATGATATGGTGTGGATGTAACTTTATTGGTATCTTTGTTATAAGTAAGATTGCTTCCGACTTTTCCATCCGTTACAACTACAATATAACCAGGGGGTGCATAGGGAGATTTACCCATTATCATTGAGGGTTCTCTCACATGAAATTGCTGTTTATCCTTTGTCATTTCTAATGTGAATGTACCGTCAGAATTAACTGTAACAAAGTATCCGACAACTCTTTGGGTGTTTTCCTTCTCATAAAGTTCCAACGCCTGTCTTTCTGCTGCTGCCAGAGAAGACAAAATTATATATTCATCTGTGCCTACAGCAAAGTTCTTTGCGTCCTCTGTCGCCTTGTCTCCCGGCACAGGAACTTGAAAACAGATAATCGTCTGTGATGATGCAGCGTTAAATTTCACCCATGCTTTTCCTTTTGCTGTCGGTTTCCCAACTACACTTGCTGCGATGCTATACAAGGAATCTCTTCCTGATGTATTCTGCCAATCATCTATTTCCTGCTTCAAACTTATGGTATTGGACGTATGATCCTGACCATCAGTTATAGCATCCGCCATTACTTCTGAATAAGCCGAGCGTATATTAGACAAATCTACTGATTCTCTGCTCTTCTCTAACTGTGAAGTAAAAATCGGAATTGAAACGGCTACCAGCACTGCCAAAATAGCTACTACAATCAGTAGCTCTGCAGGTGTAAAGCCTTTTTTAATATTTTTCATCTAAAAATTAACCCATTTTATTTAAAACGCATCTATGCGGGAAAGACCGCGAGTTGATGTGAGTTGTTTCATAAATTAAGGTGTCACCCAATAAATCATATAGTAGCCTGTTTCTTCTTCAACAGCTACCGTCAAGTAAAAACCCTCTTGGGCAGATAAGGCATCTTCGCTTTCATTTATAAAGGTGTAAAAACCACTTCCCGCCGGTGCATTTGTTTCACCCTTTATTTTTGAGCCTTGCCCATAGCCCTTAACCGACGAACCTGCCATCGTAGAAACCAAACACCCATTCTCAGCATCATAATTTGCAAAATGATTTCCTCCAACAGATGGGCTATACCAAGAACTATTTGAAAACTCGCCGGTTATAATGGCATTTGCAACAAGTGCCTTACATGCACGCATATTTGCCTCATCTGTAGCTTTTTTAGCATCAGCAAGCTTAGCAGTGAAAATAGGAATAGAAACTGCCACCAGTATTGCAAGAATTGCAACAACTATAAGCAGTTCTGCCAAAGTAAATCCCTTTTTAGTTATTCTCTTATGTAATAATCTCTTCATCTTGTACCTCCATTATCATTGGTTCTTTATGAGAGGGCAGCAGTGCTGCCCCCTTAAAAAAATCAAATTCTAATTTAATATTCTGAAACACAAACAGTTAAATTTTTTTCTTGAACACTATGCAACCGCAACCCATTCAGCTTTCACTTCTGTTCCATTTGCTGAAATTGTAACTTTAACAATCGCATTATCTGTTCCTGCGCCTTTACTATTTGAGCAGGTTGATTTGCACTGGCTATAACCTTTTGTTATTGTGTCTGGTTTTGTAGCGTTTTTAATAGCCTTACCATTTTCAGCATCATACCAGTAAATTTCCTGTGCTTTTTCGCCAGGATCTCCTGAAGACATGTATTCAACAACTGCAGCAGCCTTAGCAGCTCTAACATTAGCCATATCTGTTGAGTCCTTAGCATCGTGTAACTTTGAAGTAAAGATAGGAATAGATACTGCTACCAGAATTGCAAGAATTGCTACTACGATAAGCAGTTCTGCCAGGGTGAAGCCTTTTTTAGTGAGCTTCTTGTTCATTAATTTCATCATTGTTTTTTCCTCCATTTTTTAGAAATTTCCCTTTATCCTCTTATGGGATATAAATGTACATTTATGCAAACGGCATCGGGTTATAATGCCGGATTTGCCCTAAATAAGTGTGTAGACCGTAAACATAGGCAGGTAAATTGCTATGACTATGAATCCGGCTATAGCTGTAAGGAACATCAGCATGGTCGGTTCTAGCTTGCTTAGAGCCTTGGTGGTGGCATGCTGAGCCTCGTTGTCGAAGTAGTCACCAGTGGTCTCCAGTGTCATCTCCAGTTCTCCTGTTTCCTCACCGAGAGCACACATCTCCACTAAGGTCTTAGGGAAGTACTTGCACTCTCTCATGCAGTCTCCCAATCGCTTGCCTTCCTCTATGCTTCCTGTCATCCTTGACGTTTCAAGCCCCAGTGTGTAGTTATCCATAACCTGCGAAGTGATTTCCAAGGCATGTCCTACCGTCAATCCGGACTTGATAAGTGTGGCCATAGTGCTGGCAAACTGTCCTGAGCCGTTAAGCTTGTTGATCCTTCCCAGCACAGGTATTTTGAGCATGAATGTGCTCCACTTTTCTCTGCCCTTTTCCGTATGTACCCAGTACCTGAAGCCCATGAAAAGGGCAATCACGGCGATTATTATGAGTATTATGTACTTGCTTAAAAAGTTAGAAGTTGCAATCAAGCCTCTGGTAATGGCAGGCATATCACCTCCAAGGTCATCAAAGGTTCCTGCCAGTGTTGGTACCACCTTTACCATAACTACCATCAGTACAACAGCTGCTACACAGAGCACGAAAATCGGGTAGCTCATGGCCTGCTTTATCTTCTGCCTCGTCTTGTAGGACTTATCATAATATTTCTCCAGAGCGGCGAAGGACTCGTCTATAGTACCTGACTCCTCACCAGCCCTGATAGTTTCTATAAAGGTTACCGGAAGCTCCTTGCAGTTTCTCTGGAAGCTGGATGCGATGCCGCTACCCTGCTGCACATCGGCAGCCGCCTTTTCCAGCATCTTCTTAAGCT
>CAZUFU010000011.1:0-25825 GCA_964619875.1 uncultured Oscillospiraceae bacterium | reverse complement strand
ATGAGCAGGAGACTCAGGATAAGGCTTTAATTCTTCATATGCTCCGAAATGAAAAAGGTATTTTTTACAGAACAAATATGCACGCGCATATGACTGCATCGGCATGGGTTGTAAATAAGCAGCGGTCAAAAACCATCATGGTGCATCATAATATCTACAATTCCTGGTCATGGATGGGTGGACACTCCGATGGAGATGAAAATCTTCTGAATGTAGCTGTCAGAGAAGTGAAGGAAGAGTGCGGAATCAAAAATGCACATCCTGTGAGTGAAGAAATCTTTTCCATAGAAGTGCTTCCTGTAAATGGTCATCAGAAAAAAGGGCAATATGTACCGTCACACATACATCTGAATGTTACTTATCTTATAGAAGCAGATGAGACCGATGAACTATACATAAAGGAAGATGAAAACAGCAACGTAGGTTGGTTTACATTTTCTGATGCAGTGTCTGCTTCAAAGGAAGAATGGTTTAAAGAACGGATATACGCTAAACTCGTAGAAAAACTTTTATAGTCTCGCTTTCGGGATGTTCAATTATGCTAAGAATGTTGTATTTCTTTGCAGGAAACATCGAATCGTACAACATCACACCTTTCCAAGCTCTCTAGGGGGTCTTATGGAAGCCGTAATGTTGTATTTTTTCTGTGTTTTTAGTAATTATACAACACAGTTTGATTTTGAGTTGTATAATCCTAGCTTATCATAAATATTAATCAACATTTACATTATCTCAGACCTGCTTTCACTGCTGCGAGACGTGTTATGTTGTAGAAAAGAACAGGCTCAAGACATTTATACAACGCGGTAATTAAACACAGGCAACACCGGCTAATAGCGCTGGTAACGTAAACCGGCATACAGAAATAATTTATATGAAATCTTATTGTGTGCACAATTTTGACTAAACAGGAGGATTTTCAACAAAAAGGGCTTGCAAATTCCCCAAATATATGTTAAATTATTATAGTGCCTGAAGGGCACAGCTATGGAGGATTGACCGAGTGGCTAAGGAGCTTGATTGGAAATCAAGTAAGGTGTAACAGCCCCGTGGGTTCGAGTCCCATGTCCTCCGCCATACCAACGGAAGTGAGAAATCACTTCCGTTTTCTTATGCAAAAAAAGAGATATCAACGCGCCAAGGGTCAATATCTCTCTTTAAAGTGGATTTACTTTAATCCACCCAACACACTATTCAGTACATGAATAAGTTCTTTTAGTTCTATTGGCTTCGAGATGAAACCATTCATGCCGCACTCTGATGCTGCTTTACGATCCTCATCAAAGGCATTGGCAGTCATAGCAATAATTGGAATCGAAGAAAGCTCAGGGTTATCCAGCAGTCGTATACATCTGGTGGCTTCATATCCATCCATGACAGGCATCTGAATATCCATGATAACCAGGTCGTAATCTCTCGGTCTGGAAGCAGAAACCTTTTCAAGAGCCTCAGCACCATTTTCCGCTGTATCTATGAGGAACCCATACTCGCTCAGAATCTCCAGAGCAATCTCACGATTAAGTTCATTATCCTCAACCAGCAGCAGGTGTTTGCTCTTAAAATCAAGAGTATCATTTGTGTGGAGAAGAATGTCCCTGCTTTCGGATTCCTGCTGCCCGAGTATCACCGTGTTCATCACAATATCCTGTCCTTGAACAAACTGCTCCGAAACGCTTCCCTTCAGATCAAGATATCCCGTTTTACCATTCACAGTCATGTAGTCGCCACTCTTGGCTGAAATGAAATAAAAATCGTTAAAGCCTGTCTTTTCTTTTAGTCTGGCGACATAGTCCTGAATCTCATTTTCATCAGATATATCCTGCAGATAGTCTTCCCACATGTGCAGATTCGTCCAGTTCTGTTTCACAAGGACAGTAAGCGAGCTGTTGGTCTGACGAAAGATTTCAGCCAGATGGCTTACACTTTCCGTATAGATAGTCTTTGATACGAATGAATAATATTGAAAACCAGCCGTGATGATTCCCACAATCAATACAAAAGCAGCTATGGTAAAACGCAGCTGTTTTCTCATGATAAATCACTCCTCATCAGTGTAATGTAATGTTCCGGCTTGGCAAGTACAACGTCGCCTGATTTAACAAAGTTAGTCCATGCAGCCCTTACATTTTCCTCGCCCTCAGTGAACACACGACTTTCATCAGCAAGGAAAGGAGCGAAATGTCCATAAGTTGCAAGACAGGTTACAGTGAAGGTTTCATCGTCCTTGATTTCCGTTCCGTCTCTTTTTACCTTGGACAGGGTATAAGTGTCCTTATTTTCTTCAACTTCAATTGTGATGCCGCTGACAACAGGAAGGGAACCTCGATTGAAAGGCTTGAATCCTCCTTCGGCTCCTTCCACATAAGCTCTGATGGTTTCCTTCAGTTCACCACCGGTCATGTCGCGGTGGAAAGACATCAGGCCATTAGGCATAATCATGCAGCCCACCATCTTTTCAGTGTAATCCGCCTGAAGTACGGAGCCTGTGAAACTGTTGCCCGTTGCAATGAGCACATCGCTGCCATATACATCACGAAGAGAGTTCGCCATAACAGAGTAGGATTCGTTGCCGCCATCGCTATGGAAAATGTTAGAATGTGCTTTATCGGAAGTCAGGATAACATCGTTATCGGCGTTGTATAATTTGACCTGAAA
This sequence comes from uncultured Oscillospiraceae bacterium, assembly GCA_964619875.1. Taxonomy (GTDB): domain Bacteria; phylum Bacillota; class Clostridia; order Peptostreptococcales; family Anaerovoracaceae; genus SUG1106. The sequence continues at coordinate 23,170 of CAZUFU010000011.1, read as the reverse complement.
CGAGTTTTTTTACAACATAACACTCATATTGGCCTTTAAATCCTAGCTGAAAAGTCGTGAATGTTGTACTTTTTTTTGATTTGCAGAATTTTTACAACATAATACTAAATGGCGTTGTAAAAATAACTCGACACCCCGGATTTTTACAACATGATACTCATGCGACGGTTTCCAAAAGCTTTAGAAAAGGTGCGATGTTGTAGAAATAGTGGATTTTTTGGAATTTTTACAACATCGGAGTGTTACTTAACATAATGGCATTGCCTTCTGAAGGGTGGTTATGATTCCACTACCGGAACGGTGAAATTCTGCAGTGCATTCACCAGCATCGGATGTTTGATCACGAAGTGGATGGATGGGGATTTGATCTTGGACACGATCACATATCGGTCCTTCAGGATTTCGATCTGAATGTTTCGAAATGCGGATATTTCGTTCAGCTTGAAATGATAATTCCCGTGAGTTTCCTCATAGCGTTGTGTTTCTTCCAGATGAGCAATCATGTCATCATAGGAATACAGAATCGGCGTTTCAAAGAAACAGCCGGACACGGAAAGATACATCGGATGGTCATCATATTTTTCTCTGTAGGGCAGGGCAATTTCGTCTGTGATGATGCAGGATGAAAGCTTCTGCTGCATACGCCGGACTTCGGAATCACGATAACTGCGGATATATTCCGCATCGGAAGAGCCGATGTGGCTAGAAGAGAGGATTTTGTCCAATAGTTCTTCACTTATGGTATAAATCGGCAGGGAGGAAAGAAGATTTTCTCTTTCTCCCGGCATTTCGGCATCTTCCTGAAGAAATACCTGAAAATCATCGCGGCGAGGCATGTCAAAAATCTCCATCAGCGGTTTGGCATGGGAGAGAATATGCTTTGCTTTCTTGTGGTAATAGGCGAGCTCCTCTTTGTTATTGGTCAGGGTATACTTGCCATCCATGTGGGCATCTTCGATACATTCTCCGCAGAGGGCAGCAACCCCAGATACATAATTGAGGTGGTGATATACATGAGGAGAATGGTTCGGGATATAGTAAGGGGATACCTGTCCCGTCATGTAGATGGGAATCCAGGCCTCCAGCCCCATCATCAGTTCTTCGAAAGGTCGGTTCAGAGAGTGGATGATGTTCAGATGCAGCCCTTTTTTGATGGCACAGGCAATGGCAAACATCCATTTTTTATTGAAATCATTGCTTTCTGCCATATCGGACATTGGCATATCGGAGCACATAAAGATAGGCTCTGCAGATCTGGAGGTCACGGTCAGCTTGAAGAAATCCAGTTCCCCCTCCCGCATTTTGGAAATGCCATAATAGTTTCTGGTGGCAGGAAGGTGGACCGGCAGTGTGGGCACCTTGATATCGTCAAAGTGGATGACCCGGATATAGTCTTCCAGATCAAATTCATCCAGTTTGGAAAGGAACTGGGATATATCCGTACCGGCAGGAGATGCGGATGAAGCCGACATAGAAGTGGTATTCTCATGGACTGGCAGAAGCCAGTGATAAATCGCTTCATAGAAGCTGTCCGAATCTGAAGAGACGGAAATTTCTGTTCCGGTCAGTTCCGCGATCTTTTTTCGATCTGCATCTGAGGAAGCGGATACTGTCAGGTATTTCGCCAGCTTGTCACAAAGCGCAGGAAGGTCGGAGGTTCGCCGTTCTCCGGACTTGATGCGGTATAAAAAAGACGTATCGAAATTGGTAAAAGCGGCAATGTCTTTCATGTTCAGATTTAATGCCTGATAGAGCACGTCAAATCTGTGCAGAAAGGTGTCGTAGATGCGGGATTTCGAAAGCAGTGCCTCCTGAAAAGCTGACAGGATATCTGCTTCGGATAAGATTTCTGCACTTTTCTCTGAAGAGATAGCGGAAATTGCGCGGGCCAGTGTCCGGACCGCTTCGGAGTCGGGATGGGGTTCACGTTCACCGCTTCGATACCGGCTGATTACCGATGAGGACATACCGGAGTGTTCTGACAGTTCCTGACCGGTGCATCCCAAAAGATTCATGTACTGATTAAGTATTTCGCTAAATTTCATGGTCTTGGCTCCTTGTATTTTTGTAATTATATTGTACCAAAAAATGTGATACTGCGGTAGTATTTTTGCCTGAAGAGGCAAGTGCCGATTCTGACAACTCTGTTTACAAAGCAGGCTGATTATGTGAAAATTAAGAAAATAATGTCTGTGATTCGACATGTTTCGCTGCACTGACATGCAAGGGAGGTAGCATTTATGAAGAAGAAATTTTTAAGCGTATTACTGGTAGTGTCGCTCTGCCTGATCAGTCTGATTTCACCGGCGGCGGCACTGGCTGAGACTGTAGATTCTGCAGCGGTTCCGTCCACGATGCTGACAATTCGTATTGGAGATAAAATCTACGAAAATGTCACAAACGGAACGACTATTGTCGGTGATTTTAATTTGAAGGATCTGGAATTCTGGGTTGAATCCATAGATGGGAATAAACTGGAAAATGTAGGAAGCAAGTCAACGGCTAAAGACAGTCAGGGGAGAAACCCGCTGGAAATCGCATCTGTTGCCCAGGACGGACGGGTAGCAGTTACTTTGACCTATCATGCAGAGGATGATCCGGTCGTTTCCAATCAGGCGCATCCGTTTGCTGTGGCAGGGATTGTGTTTGCCAATTCGGAAGACAGTGCTTTCGTAAAACCGACTGTCGGTACAGTAAGCGGGCTGAAGGCTTCTGCAATTTCCAAGGGACTGAAACTGACCTGGAAAAAGAAATCTTCCATCAGCGGCTATGAAATTCAGTACAGCACCAAGAAGAGCTTCGCTTCTGCTAAAACCGTGAAGGTTTCTAAGAGTAAGACAAGTTATACCATCAGTAAGCTGAAGGGAGATAAAAAATACTATGTCAGAATCCGTGCGTACAAAACTTACACCGACGAGCTGGGACAGAAGGTCAAGACAGAAGGCAAGTGGAGCAAGGCAGTTGTAAAGACAACGAAGAAATAAAGCAGAAAAATTATCACTACAGGAATACGTACAGAAAGAATCAGTACGAGAATGGAGGGATTCATATGAAAAAAACGAAAGCAGGAGTAAGAAGAATATGCAGCCTGCTTCTGTGCGTCATGCTGGTGCTGGCAATGCTGCCGGCCGCAGCTTGGGCGGATGGGACATATACCATTGACTTTTCCGATGGAGCAGTGAATGAAAGTAAAACCGCTGTCACATATACAGTGAATGATAAAAGCGTAATAGTCACGATGCCTGAGGGAAAAACTATCACGAATAACCAAATCAAAGTAAGTGACAGTGATACATTTTCATTTGAGGGTTTTGATGCAAATACAATGGAAGTGAGAGTCTCTGCGGGGGATGGGTTCAGTATAACTCTGGCCGTAGCGGATTCAAAGACGTCCCTTTCTAAGCGGACGACTGAAGGTGGATGGCCGGATGGTGTTCTGAAGCTTGAAGTATGTGAGCAAGGGAACAATCCATCTGAACCTGGTCCAGAACCCGGTGATGAGCCTGTTCACGGCGGCTATGCAGGTGAACAGAAAACTGCATCCGGTACCGTTTCGGGCAAAGCTGACTTCTACATCAACGATTCCCGCATGGTCAATGTTGAAAACAAAAGCTTTGATAATGTATCCTATACATATGATGGCAAAGGCTATGTTGACTTCTATTTCAACTGCTTTGTCGGTGAACGTATTACTGCCCTTAAGATCAACGATGTTGATTATTACAATCTTCTTCCTACTCCAAGCACAGAGGAAGGCAAAGCCGCTCTTCTTGAAGCCTGCAAGGGACAACTTAACGAGTTCAAAATCACCGTTCCGTACAGCGAAAGCGGTTACGCGATTGAATCGTCTGTAAAGGGGCTGGATGATACCGATAAGGACTATATGGTCGTGGGTAATTTCCTTTGGACATATACAGACCAAAATCAAGGCGACGATTATATCGACCACGGCAGAATGGAGTTGGTCAGCGTAGAGTACGGCGGCAATACATATGGATCGAATGATTTGAACAATCCGGGAACTGCCTACGACTGGAGCCAGGATGAAAATGGCGGCAGTGCAGTTCTTCCAGTCGGGGCTGTGGTTACTGTGAAATTGGTTCCTGATTATGGTTATCAGCTGACCTCTTTCGGAATTAACGGTGGAAACTTTGGAACAGGAGACGAGCAGTCAACCTTCACTTTTGAGATTAAGCCGGGAAATGCCCACTTGGGTGCGCACTTCACCAAGGTGAAAGATAAAGTATCCAGCAGTACAAGTGCTGTAACAAACGGAAGTATTCAGCTTGGAGCAAATGAAATCACCACCGGATCCGCAGTTCTTTCTGTTGCGGACTCAGAAGCCAGTGGTGACGGGTTCTCGGAAGCGCTAAATAAAAATGAATCAACAAATAACTATGTAATTGCATCCATTCTGGATATAAATCTAAATCAGGTACTTTATAAAGGAGCTGACGACGAAAATAATGTCTGGTCAAATGAAATGAGTACTCTGCAAAATCCAGCAGAAATCTCTCTTGAACTGGGTTCTGCCTATAATAATGCAGTAATTGTTCACGAAACCCATAATGGAACATATGAAATAGTTAATTCCACATATAATGGTGAGACAGGTACAATCAACTTTAATACTAGCAGCTTTTCCAATTATGCAATTGCAGTGCCGCAGGACAAAATCTTTTCTGTTGATTTTGATCCGAGAGGTGATGAAGAATCATTGCAGGGAAAAGTAATGGTTAAGAGGGGAAATGATGCCAGTGCTTTTTCCGCTATATCAGGCAGACTATATCAGTATGCTTCTGATTCCACTATTACATTTACCCTGATTTCACCGAAAGACAGAGAAGGATGTGTACCGGTAGTTGACATTGAATGCATAGCAACAAATGAGATTAAAAGATATGAATTCAGCGAAAGCGTTGATGAATATAGTTTTAGCCTGAATACGAAAACATATTTCAAGACAGAAAATCCTTCCTTCATTGTACATGTGTGGTGGTCAGAATTTGATGCATTCGGGCCGAATGAAAGTGAATTTATGGTACACACCAATGTACCTGGAGGTGAGGAGCAAGGAACAATTTCATTCCTTCCTGCTGGAAACGAACCACAGGCATTTGACACCGAGAAGAAATATATTTTCAGCAGAGGAGAAACAGAACAGATTATTCGTGCTGTTATTGTACCGAACTTTGGAATGAAAATAAAAGGATTCACCATCGGAAACGACACATATGGCTTCGGGGGTGAAATAGAAGGCGCACAGCCTCTTCCGGAAATACAGTCAGATGGTGCATGTATCGTGCCGATTACAATTCCGAGTGTAATTGATACCGAATCACCAAGTGTCATTTACATCGAGGCAGTATTCGAGAACAGTCAGAAACAAGAAACGCCTCCAACGGTTCCTTCCTACACCCCTCCGGCAGAAACGGATCCGGTGAAAAATAATTCTGCTTCCGGAACAACAATTGCAGATGTGACTCCTGTTGTAAAAGACAATACTGCATCCGCAGAAATTGATACCAAAACAGCGGAATCTCTTGTTTCCGCAACCATAAAGAATCAGTCAAAAGAGATTGTGATTGATGCAACTGCAAACACTTCTGCTGCTGCAGATTCCACGACAACTGCAGAGGTTGGTATTCCGGCGGTTACGCTGGGAGTCATCGCAGAGAAAACGGAAGCTGATGTAACTGTGAAGACAGACGTTGCTGAAATAAAGCTGGACAATGCGGCTGCAGGTGCCGTGGCAGAACAGGCTTCCGGTGATACCGTACAACTGATTGTAGAGAGGGTTGACGAGAATAAAAATAAAGTGGAATTCCAACTGAAGGTTGTCTGCTCCGACGGTAATGTAATCAGTGATTTCAAGGGCGGAAATGTGGCAATTACTGTTGCAGTTCCAAAGGATATGGCAGATAAGAAGGTTGTCTGCGTATACATTGACGAAAACGGTCACATGAGCAAGGTAAAAGGACAGATGAATGCAGATGGAACATTTACATTCACCACAGGTCACTTCTCAACATATGCAATCCTTGCAGAAGAAGAGGCTGACGCAGCAATTGAAGAGCAGACTGAAGCAATCAAGAATATTGATATAACTCTGAGCACAAAGGTTGCAAAGACCAAAGCCGGAAAGAAGGGCATCAAGCTCACATGGAAGGCAGATACAGACAAGCAGCTTGACGGAGTAGAAGTATTCCGTTCAGTAAAGAGCAAGAGCGGCTACAGCAAGATCTACACAACAAAGAAGGCGAAGAACGCAGGATACTACATCAACACCAAGGGTCTGAAGGCAAATACTAAGTATTACTACAAGATCAGAGGCTTTGTGATGGTAGATGGACAGAAGGTATACACTGACTGGTCCAACAAGGGCATCAGAACCTTCAAATAAAGATTAGTGATGCATACAATCTAATACGTAAAATCAATCGAAGACACCGGGGTGGTTCACACCTCGGTGTCTTTTCTTAGCTATTTTATTCTATGTCGTTTGATTCGACATCTGATTTTACCTCTGATACATTTTCCGCGTTCTTACCTTCAGAGCAGATCAGTTTATTCAAAACATCCTTTATCGTTGCCATATTAATAGGCTTTGACAGATGAGCGTTCATACCTGCATCCATGGCATTCTGAACATCATCTGCAAAGGCATTGGCGGTCATGGCCACGATAGGTATCGTTTTTGCATCAGGCCGGTCCAGATTACGAATGGCCCGTGAAGCTTCATAACCGTTCATGACCGGCATCTGAATATCCATCAGCACGGCATCATAATAGCCCGGCGGATTTTGCATGAAGCGCTTCAGGGCCTCCTGACCGTTTACTGTACGGTCGCAGGACACACCCTCAAAGGATAGCAGTTCTCCCAGGATTTCAGCGTTGACGTCATTGTCTTCGGCAACCAGCACATTAAGGCCTTCCAGTACATTGGAGCAGGAAACAGGAAGACCGGTCTCTTCCTGCAGGCTGTATTCTGCCGGACGCTCTCCATATCGAAGTTCCAACTCTACCCGGAAGGTGGTTCCCTCGCCCTGAGTGCTTTCCACAGAAATCGTTCCGCTCATCATGTCAACCAGGTTCCTGGTAATGGCCATTCCCAGACCGGTGCCCATAATCCCGCTGGCAGTAGTGTTATTTTCACGAGTAAAAGGCTCAAAGATATGTTCCACAAATTCAGGACTGATACCGATGCCGTTGTCCTGTACCTGGAAGCGCAGATGAGCATAGTCCCTGGAGGTCTCAGGCAGACCGAGGACAGCCAGTTCGATATGTCCGCCTTCCGGCGTGTACTTTACCGCATTGGACAGCAGATTTAACAGTATCTGACTCAGTCGCAGCCTGTCACCCAGAAAACGTTCTCCATTCACATCGCAGACCCTGACATCCAGAGATTGCTGTTTCTCCCGAACTTGAGGCTGTATTACCGACTCCAGTTCATCCAGCAGTTCTTTCAGGTCAAACTCCGCGATATTCAGCGAGTTCTGGCCGCTTTCGATTTTAGACATATCCAGCACATCATTGATAAGACCCAGCAGGTGACGGCCGGAAGCGGCAATCTTGCCGTTGTACTCCCGCACCTTGTCCGGTTGAGAGGCATCCCTATCCAGCAGCGCCGAAAAACCTATGATTGCGTTCATAGGCGTGCGCATATCGTGGCTCATATTGGACAGGAATGTGGTTTTGGCTTCATTGGCCGCCTTCGCCGCCCGGTAAGCCTCCTCCATAGCCATGCGGTTTTTAAGTTCCGCTTCTTTCAGTTCCGTCACATCCTGCACAGCCATCAATACAGAGACAGGAACGCTATTTTCACGCTTCAGACACAGCACAGAAATCTGCTTCCAGCGTATGCCATCTTCCTGAAACCGATGCTCAAACTGGAGAAACGGGGTGTCCTCCGTCAGGTTCTGCTGAATTGAGCTGATTGTGAACTGATTCCGTATATACTCATCTTCCTGAACTACCTGGGAATCCCAATAATTGCGGAATTGAGAGTATACACCTTTCCGCGGAAGTTTCTTCACGGAGCCGGCGTCATCCTCTTCTCCACATGCTCTGATATTACTTTTCAGATATTCATATGTATCGTTTTTCAGATCGACAATAACAAAACTGCTGAACAGCTGAGAGGTGCTGTCAACAATATCCCGCATTTCCTGCTTTTCCATTACCAGTTTTGCCTTCTGACGTCGGTTTTCCATAATCAGAATTATAATATATGCCACAAACAGCAGAATCAGCCAAAGTTCCAGATACATGGCGATTTTGTTGGATTCATTCAGCATTGAATTGGTGACCTTAATGGGGAAAACCTGCAGAAGCATCCAGTCTTTCTCCGGCAGTTTCGTTAAATAAGCTGCATTGGAACCCTGCTTACTTGTGTAGGTCAGACTTCTGGAGTGACCATTTTCCAATGCATCCTCCAGGGTTGCAAGTGTTTTCTCGTCTACGCCATCTGCGTTTCGCAGTGCAGTGAGGATGTTTTCCGGTGGGTCATCATCGTTGGAACTGGAGAATACCGTTCCATCGGCCAGGCACAGATATGTCATGGCCGGCTCCTCAAAATATGTAGTGGAAATGATTTCACGCATCTGATTCTCGCCGTAGCGGCCGGTAAGAACGCCTGTGACCTCACCATCATACCACAGCGGCGCATAAAAAATCATCAGGTTTTCGTGGGCAAGTCGTCCGTTGAAGATAATATCCATCCCTGAATGACCTGACATTCCGTCCTGGAAGTAATATCGGTCTGAGACCTGTGTCTGCCTTCCGTAGTTATCGGTATAAATGCCGTCAGTACCCACAACGCCAATATAATCAAAAGGTGTGTCGTCCACCATTTTTTGCAGTGTTTCAATATCAATACGGTCAGGATTAATTGTCTGTCCGTACAGATGGGCGATGGCACTGATGCTGTTTTCTGCTCCCACAAGCATATCTTCGATTCGTTTGGCAGTCTGAGTGGCGGCATCCTCCACATAACTGGCGTTCCTGGATACCGTCATGCGGCGGTTCACGTTTAAGAAAACCGCAAAACTCGCGATAATACATATCAGCAAAATACATGCAGGAATTATGCGTTTCCAGATTGTCCGTTTTCCTTGCATAAAGTGAATTCACCTCCAACTTTAGTTCCATTCTCTTTTCATCCTTCATTATACGAAATAATCTCAAAACCAGCAATATAAATAATCATAAAAGCAGGTATTGATTCTGCATTTTTCTTTGCATTTACTAAAATGTAAATGAGGGTTATAATAGGATTGAAAATTTCAGTTTTTAGGGCGGAGAAACCGTAAAGTTGCGTAATAGTTGGTGGAGCAACCTGAAAAAAATAAGTATAATCTCCTTTGAAAGGAGGTTAATAATATGATGGGTTTATCATTATCAATTTTAGTTATGTTACCTGTTTATATCTTTATCTTAGCGGTTGCTGTGTACCTGATATACCTTCTGATTATGGCATTAAGAAAAGCGGGGCTTCTGATCCAAGTACATCTAATCTTTCTGCACTTGCAAAACTCTTTGGGACAACTGCAGAAGACATATTAAGGGAGTTAAAGCAATGATTTATAGAACTAATCCACGAAACAAAGAACAACTTTCACAGCTCGGGTTTGGCTGTATGCGTTTTGACAGGGACGACAGGGAAGTTGAAAAACAAATAGCTTATGCCATAGAAAATGGCGTAAATTACTTTGATACGGCCTATGCATATCCAAACAATGAAGAACGTCTGGGGAGAGCGTTGGCAGCAGGAGGATATCGGGATAAAGTTTCCATCGCAACCAAAATGCCAACTTATCTGATAAGCAAACCGGATGACTTTAATAAGATGTTTCAAACTCAGTTGAAACGTCTGCAGACAGATTATATCGATTACTATCTTATGCATATGCTTTCAAATGCGGGAGAGTGGGAGAGGGTATGTAATCTGGGTATCCTTGATTAGTTTAACTATCTGGATGAAAATAATCAGGCCGGAAAAAGCGGTTTGGATTATGCCGCTTCAAAAGGGCTGCCGGTCATGATTATGGAACCTTTGCGCGGCGGAAAACTGGTGAATAAGCTGCCAAAAGAAGCAATGAAAGTTTGGGAAAATGCTTCTGTAAAACGCTCACCTGCAGAGTGGGCACTGCGCTGGGTGTGGAATCATCCGGCAGTTGTTACTGTATTGTCGGGTATGAATTCCATGGAAATGATCGATGAAAACATACGGATTGCTTCTGAAGCAAAAGCAGAAGAGCTTACACCGGCCGACCTGGCGCTATATGACCAGGTTCGCAAAATAGTTCTTGGGAAAGAGACGGTGCCATGCACCGGCTGCGGCTACTGTATGCCATGCCCACGAGGCGTAGATATTCCTATGTGTTTCACCTGCTACAATGACAAAAAATCGGGCCTGGAAAGCGGAATAAACTCAGAGTTCTATTATATTCAAAGAGTACATAATCATCAGGCGTCTTTATGCATTGGTTGCGGGAAATGTGAAAGACATTGTCCTCAGAATATAGCGATCCGGGAGGAACTTAAGAAAGTCAGAAAAGAACTGGAGGGACCGATTTATCGTCCGGCTCGGTATATTGCAAAAAAGATCCTCAAGTTAAAGTAGGTGCACGGTCTGGATTTTTAGCAGTGGAAATCCATGAGAAAAAGGAGTATAATTAACATAGGCATTATCCAGCCGGGCTATACACGGGCATGAGCGTGCAAGGATGAATGCGGTTAATCCGCAGCGTACTTGCGCGTTTTTTATTGTCTTAAATGCGTAAGTACACTCTTTATATCACATCAGAAAACGAAAGAGAGGTACATTATGAACAAGAATGAAATCGTATTATTCGAAACTGAAGACAATGCAATCAAGCTGGAGGTCCCGGTAAGGGAAGAAACTGTATGGCTGAGTGTAAATCAAATGGCTGCACTATTTGACAGGGATGAAAAGACCATTAGAAAGCATATTAACAATGTATTTTCAGACGGTGAAGTTGATAAAAATAACAACACGCAAAAAATGCGTGTTGAAGGTGTTAAGCAGCTAGTACCCTATTACACACTAGACGTCATTATCTCTGTCGGCTATCGTGTCAAATCCAAGCGCGGCGTCGAGTTCCGCAGATGGGCAAATTCCGTCCTCAAACAGTACATACTGCAAGGCTATGCAGTAAACGACAAACGCATTGCCCAGCTGGGTGAAGTTATAAAGATTATGAAACGGACTGAAAACACTCTGGACAGCAGGCAGGTGCTGACTGTAATCGAGAAGTACAGCGAGGCACTTGAACTTCTTGATTCCTACGACCATCAGATTATGAACCGGCCGAAGGGAAACGATGCTACATACGTGCTTACATATGAAGAGTGCATGGACGTTATTTCCCATATGCGATTAGGCGATGAATCAGATTTATTCGGCAGAGAGAAAGACGACTCATTCCGGGGCAGTATCGGTAATATCTATCAGTCTTTCGATGGCAAAGAACTGTATCCGAGCCTCGAAGAGAAAGCGGCACATCTGCTTTACTTTATCACAAAGAACCACAGCTTTCTTGATGGCAACAAGCGAATTGCAGCGACTATGTTCCTGTACTTCCTCGACAGAAACGGAGTACTGTTTGCGGATGGAAAGAAGCTGATAGATGACTATACACTGGTGGCTCTCACCATCATGATTGCAGAATCAAGACCTGAAGAAAAGGAAATGATGATTACCGTAATCATGAATTGCCTGGCGTAAAATCAGTAAGGTGTCCTCCGCACAAATCCAGCATTCTGGAGAGCATTCCCAAAACGAGCTGTGAATATGGCTTAGGTGTTGTCAATAATACGATTTTACCATTATGTTGCCAACATTTTTTCTGTCTGGGACGAGATAAATGGAAAAAAATGCTCTTCAAAACAGGACTATATTTACTGCATAGATACTTACTGTAAAATATTTTTAATTTATGACTGTAATTTGACAGTTTCTCAATAATCATATACCTCGAATGTTGGCAGAAATAAGACCTCGATTCCTGTCTGACAACATCGACATATTTCGACACATCATATGCTGCATCTCGCCTGAGGGATTCTTTAAACCCACATAACAAATTCAAAAATACAGAAACTGTCCAAAATATTACAAAATACGACCAAAATTTGCACTTTTTTCCAAAAGACAGTTGACATTGCCAAGCCGAAACTGTAAAATTCTCCTACAATTTATTTACAAGCCTTTATTGGATTTGTAGGAGGTTATCAATGACAAAATATAAGCAAAACGAAAGAATTCCTTTTACTGATGATTTAATGTTTTCCTTGGTAGTACGGGACGAAAACATATGTAGGTAGCTTCTTGAGAGAATACTGCCTGATGAGAAGTTTGGCGAAATTCGTATTGAAGGTGCAGATGACGATTTATATGTAGAAACACAGAAGTCAATTAAATTCCCTCTTGCGCTCACGGCGTTCGTCTGGATGCTTTTATAAAGTCCGGTAATGTGTGGGCGGAAATCGAGCTTCAGACCTATACCGGTGACCATATAGCCAAACGCTCTAGATATTACCAGGCAAATATGGACCTGGATTTTCTAAATGAAGGACATAAATATAGAGAATTGCCACGCTCCTATGTCATTTTTATATGCACACATGACTACATCGGGGCAGATTTACCTGTATATCATTTTGAAAAATTTGACAGGCAAAATTTCTTGCAATTTGGTGATGAAGCATATAGTATAATATTAAACACCGCTTGCTCACCGGAAAAGGTACCTAAGCCACTTAAAGCTCTCTTCGAGTACATTAATGATCCGACGAAAGGTTCAGGAGATGACTTTGCGTCGCTGCTTGACCATCCCAAATCACTGGTAAGAAATCGCGCGTTGTATATCCTCGCAGCAAATGCTCAGTGGGACGATGAAAACCGTTTCGATGCAATAATATCGGATTTTCTCTCGCATATAACGGACGAAAAACCCATAACAGCAAGGCAGTGTATAAAAGCTCTTGCTCAGGTGGGTCTGGCAAAGCCCCAGTATATTCCGAGGATATTGTCGTGCCTTAAGAGCGCTGATTTATCCAAATACAAGGACAGCATGCGCCCTTTAATAGAAAAGGACATAACAGAAACTGAAATGATGTTGAAAGCTTCGTTAAGCTAACGCACTGTGTATTCGGTGCGGATTAAATTTACCGGCGTTGTAAAATTTGACCTGAAAAGAGTTTTTGTACAACATTGCCCTTACACCGAGCCTTAAATCGGGTACGAAGTTTCATGAATGTTGTAAATTTTTCTAATTCCCAGGATTTTTACAACGTAAAACTAAATACCGTTGTAAAAATAGTTTGAATCTCGGAAATTTTACAACATTAGGACCACGAGACGGACTCCCAAAGCTTTGAAAAAGGTGTGATGTTGTATAAAAGTCGGTTCCTTTGATTTTTATACAACATCAATCTTTAAATTCAAAAGGGGCGGCAGCCCCTGTAGTTTCTATTCAGTCATCTTTTCCTGTTTTACCTTGTGGTCGATGACGTGGCGGGAAGCCAGTTCGGATTTGATATCATCCAGACTGATTCCGGACTGAATCATGAGAACCATTACGTGGTACACAAGGTCCGAGATTTCGTAGATGGTCTCAGCCTTATCTTCAGCCTTTGCAGCGATGATGACCTCGGTGGATTCCTCGCCCACCTTCTTGAGGATTTTGTCCAGGCCCTTTTCAAAGAGGTAGGTGGTATAGGAGCCTTCCTTCTTTTCAGTGCGGCGGCCTTCGATGAGCTCCATGAGGCTTTCCATGGTGAAGCCGGCGTTTGCAGGATTAAGATAAAGCAGGTCATTGAAACAGGAGTCTGTGCCCAAATGACAGGCTGGACCGTCCTTGGTGACTGTGACCACCAGAGAGTCTCTGTCGCAGTCGGCTTCAATGCTGTATATGTGCTGGTAATTGCCGGATGTATCGCCTTTGAGCCAGAGTTCCTGACGGGAGCGGCTCCAGAAGCAGGTGAGACCTTTTTCCATAGAAATTTTAAGGCTTTCCTCATTCATATATGCCAGAGTAAGGACTTTTTTACTGCTGTAGTCCACCACTATGGCAGGTATGAGTCCCTTATCGTCAAATTTTAACTGATCTATTGTCAACATGTCGTTTCTCCTTATTTTGCGTTATATCTTGCGTTTTATCTTACGTTAATTCCTTGCCTTTTCAGTTCGTCTTTAAGGTCTGATATTTTTACTTCTCCGAAGTGGAAGATTGAGGCCGCCAGGCCTGCGTCCACCTGCGGAATAGTTTTGAAAAGCTCTGTAAAATGGTCTATGCAGCCGGCACCGCCGGAAGCTATTACAGGAACAGGTGAAATGTCACAGACCGCCTGAAGCATTTCCAGGTCGAAGCCGCCCTTGACACCGTCGGTGTCTATGCTGTTGAGAACAATTTCACCGGCGCCCATGGATATGCCTTTTTTTATCCATTCCAGAGCGTCCATACCGGTATTTTCTCTGCCACCTTTGGCGAAGACACAGTATCTGCCGTCAACACGCTTTGCATCTACTGAAAGCACTACGCACTGGTCACCGTATTTTTTGGCCGCATCAAGAATGAGACGAGGGTTTTTTATGGCACCTGAATTTACGCTGACTTTGTCTGCTCCGCACTTGAGTACACGGTCAAAATCGTCAACTGTATTGATTCCGCCGCCTACGGTGAGAGGGATGAATATGGTTCGGGCAACCTCCGTGAGAATATCTGTGAAGAGCGCCCGTCCTTCTGCAGAGGCGGTGATATCGTAAAATACCAGTTCGTCCGCACCGTTGTCGGAATAATATCTGCCCAGTTCAACAGGTGAGGATACATCGGCAAGTCCCTGAAAGTTTACGCCCTTTACCACACGGCCGTTTTTCACGTCGAGGCAGGGGATAATTCGTTTTGTAATCATGCCTTGTCCTCCTTTACGATTTTGAGAGCATCTGCAAGGTCTATTGCTCCGGTGTAAAGGGCTTTGCCGAGAATAGCCCCATAAATGTTCATATCCGCCAGAGCCTTTATATCTTCAAGAGTGGAAACTCCGCCGGAAGCCATAATATCAAGGCTGAATTTCTGTGACAGGTCGCTGTAAAGCTGCCTGTTGGTACCTTTCATGGCTCCGTCCCTTGAAATATCGGTGCATATGATAGTCTTTACTCCGATATCCTCCATGGATTTGCAGAAGTCATCACAGGTTATTTCCGTAACCTCAGTCCAGCCTTTAATGGCAACCAGACCGTCACAGATGTCAACACCTACGGCAATGGCTTCGCGGCCGAATTCCTTTATGGCCTTTTCCACAAAGCCAGGCTCTGTAATAGCAGCTGTTCCCAGTATGAGACGGTTAACTCCGATGTTAAGATATGCTTCAATGGTCTCAAGGGACCGGATTCCGCCTCCCAGCTCTGTGTACATGCTGGTTTCACTGATAATGTTTTTTATGGTCTCCAGATTAGGAGTAGTGCCAAGCTTGGCGCCTTCCAGATCGACCAGATGGAGACAATCAGCACCTGCTGCCGCGAATTCGGCAGCGAAAAGGGGAGGATTGTCGCTGTACACGGTCATCTGATTGTAATCTCCTTTGTAGAGCCGTACTGCACAGCCGTTATATATATCTATGGCAGGAAATAGTTTCATATGATTTCTCCTTAAAACTCCTTATAACTTCTATAATTGGCAAAATGCTTTAAGAATAGCAAGACCTGTTTCACCGCTTTTTTCGGGATGGAACTGGCAGCCGTAGACGTTATCCTTCTGAACTGCTGCAGTGAGCAGACTGCCGTATTCCGTGTACGCGATGACAGATTCATCACAGTCGGCTCCGTAAAAGGAGTGGACGAAGTAAACGCAGTCTCCGTTTTCGATATATTTAAAAATCGGACTCTTTTCAGAAGCAGATGCTCCGCCGCGGTTTTCGGGAAAAATCAGGTGATTCCATCCGATGTGAGGTATCTTGTAATCTGCGGGCACTGTGCCTTTCATTGAAACCACCCGCCCGGGAATCAGCCCCAGACCCCGGTGAGTTCCGTATTCTTCGCCGATGTCGAACAAAAGCTGCATGCCCAGACAGATACCCAGAAGGGGTTTGCCGCCTTCAGCCTCTGCCGTGACCACCTGGTCAAGACCTGTGGAACGGAGCTTATCAGCCGCATCTCCGAAGGCTCCTACGCCGGGGAGAATAATCTTATCGGCTGCCTTCAGCTTCGAAGCATCTCCTGTCACAGTCACATCTGCTCCTATATATTTCAGTGAGCTTTGGAGGGAAAAGAGATTTCCTACGCCGTAATCTACGATGGCTATCATCTACAGCACTCCTTTCGTGGACGGAATCTGACCGCCAAGAGAAGGGTCAATGGCAGCGGCCTGCTTCATGGTTCTGCCGAAAGCCTTGAAGGCTCCCTCAATTATGTGGTGTGAGTTGGTTCCGGAAAGCTGCCTCAGGTGCAGGGTGATTCCTGCCTTGCGGACGAAGGCAAGGAAAAATTCCTCAACCAGTTCCGTATCGAAGGTTCCAACTTTTTCAGTAGGAATCTCAAGGCCGTATTCCAGATGACTGCGTCCGGAAATATCTGCAGCGCAGAGGATGAGAGCCTCATCCATAGGAAGGATGATATTGCCGTATCTGTTGATGCCGGCCATGTTGCCAAGGGCCTCGGCAAAGGCCATGCCCAGGCAGATGCCTATATCCTCAGTGCTGTGGTGGTCATCAATATAGGTGTCTCCGCAGCAGCTGACTTCCAGGTCGAAACCACCGTGACGGGCAAACAGCGTCATCATATGGTCCATGAAGCCTACTCCGGTGTTTATGGTGCCGGTTCCGCTGCCGTCAAGGCTGAGTTTCAGAGCTATCTGTGTTTCGGCAGTATTTCTGGTGATTTCTGCGTATCGTTTAGCTTCGCCTGCTTTCATTTTCATCCTCCTCTAAAATTTCATTTATCTTTTCCAGCATGGCATCCATCTCTTCGCGGGTGCCTATGGTAATGCGGTTATAGTCTGATATTCTTTCTTTGTCAAAGTGGCGTATAAGAATGCCTCTTGATTTCAGTTCTCTGTAAAGTCTGCCTCCATCAATGCGGTCTGATTTTGCGAAGATGAAGTTGGATGCAGAGGGCAGAACCGAAAAACCCAGCTTTTCCAGTTCCGACTTTGTGTAGGCTCTGGTTTCCATGATTCTGCGGCAGTTATCCATGAAATAGCCGTCTGATTTCAGAGCAGCTACGCCGGCGGCCATGGTAAGCCTGTTGATATTGTAAGGGTTAGTTGAATACTTTATTTTGTCCAGGTCCTCGATGAGCTGAGAGTCTGCAGCAGCAAAACCCAGACGCGCACCTGCCATGGAGCGGGATTTGCTGAAAGTCTGCACAACCAGCAGGTTATCATATTTTTTCGTAAGAGGCAGAGCTGAATCAGCTCCAAAATCCACATAAGCCTCGTCGATGAGAACCACCTTGTCCATATTAGACTTGAGGATGTCCTCAATCTGTCCGTAATTCAAGGTCAGACCTGTAGGAGCATTGGGGTTTGCAATGCATATGAGGCCGCCCGCATCTGGCAGACTGCAGTAATCGGAAGGGTCAACGGTAAAATCTTCTCTGAGAGAAACCTGAACCGCGTTAATTCCGTAGAGGTCTGCGAATACCTGATAAAAGCCGTAGCTGATATCTGGAAACCATACTTTGCGCCCACCTGCTGCAAAAGCCAGGAAGGCGAAGTTCAGTATATCGTCGGAACCGTTTGAGAGAAAGATGTTTTCCCTGCTGACACCGTATCTTGCTGCCAGAGCATCCTTGAGGACTGTGGCTTCCGGATCGGGATAAAGCCTGAGCAGCTCAGCTTCGCCGCTGTTTACTGCTGAGAGGACTTCCGGCGAAGGCGGATATGGTGATTCGTTTGTATTAAGCTTGATGTATTTCATATCTCTGGGCTGTTCGCCGGGAGTATAACTCTCCAGACCTGCAAGCCCGGGATTAAGGTATCTGCTCATAGATAGTTAATCTCCTTTTTAAGTCATGTGTACTCTCTAGTGTATGCTGAGAGGGAAGTGAGGATATTTCTTGTCGGTACATCTTACGCTTATGCTGCGGGCGTGAGCCGAAAGGCCCTCTGCCTCAGCAAAGTATGCCACGTCTTCTGCAGCTGCCCTGAGGGCATCATTGGTGTAGTAGGTGTACTGATATTTCTTGACAAAATCGTCCACGGAAAGAGGACTGGAAAACCTGGCCGTACCGCTGGTAGGAAGGGTGTGGTTAGGACCTGCATAGTAGTCACCCAGAGCTTCCGGACAGTTCTTTCCCAGGAAAACAGAGCCGGCGTGACGAATCTGATCCAGGTAGTCAAAGGGATTATCCACACAGAGTTCAAGGTGTTCCGGAGCGATTTCGTTGGCGATATCTATGGCCGTGGTAATGCTTGGTGCCACTATGATTTTGCCGTAGTCATCGATGGAAGCCCTTGCGATTTCTGCTCTCGGAAGAGACGGTATCTGGCGCTCAAGTTCACAGCTTACGGCAAGAGCCAGATCCTGAGAGTCGGTTACCAGGACAGCACTGGCCATCTTGTCGTGTTCTGCCTGGCTGAGCATATCAGCGGCGACGAATTCAGGATTGCAGGAACCGTCGGCTATTACGAGGATTTCACTCGGTCCGGCAATCATGTCGATAGCAACTTTGCCGAAGACCTGCTTCTTGGCCTCTGCCACATAGGCATTTCCCGGCCCTGTGATTTTGTCTACCTTTGGAATGGTTTCCGTACCGAAGGCAAGAGCGGCAATTGCCTGTGCACCGCCAACCTTGAAGATACGGGTGACTCCGGCAATCTTTGCTGCGGCCAGAATTACAGGATTAACCTTTCCGCCCTTGGACGGGGTTACCATTACAATCTCCTTGACTCCTGCTATTTTGGCAGGTATGGCGTTCATCAGCACAGATGAAGGATAGGCTGCCGTGCCTCCCGGAACATAAAGGCCTGCTTTATCAAGAGGAACAATCTTCTGACCTATGACCACGCCGGGGCGGTCTCCTGTGCTTATCATGAATCCGTTTCTCACCTGTTTTTCGTGGAAAGTACGGATGTTGGCTGCTGAACGCTCCAGAACCTCAATAAAACGCTGTCCTACCGCCTCAAAGGCCTCGTCAAATTCCTCATTGCTCACTTCAAGACAGAAGCCGTCTTCTGCTTTCACACCGTCAAATTTCTCGCAGTAACGCAGCAGTGCATCGTCGCCGTTTTCCTTTACATCTGCCAGTATGGCGGAAACAACATCCTCCACATCTGTCTTTTCAATGACTCTTGCAAATATTTCACTGTTTGGCACCTGGCCGTATTTCATTATCTTAATCATTATTTATGTTCCTCCGTATCTTTTTTACTATTGATTCGATTTCTTTATTTTTAAACTTAAAGCTTGCCTTGTTGGATATGAGCCGGGCGCTGATTGGAACGATTTCCTCCAGAACCTGGAGGTTGTTTTCCTTTAAAGTGGTTCCTGTTTCCACTATATCCACGATTACATCGGAAAGCCCAAGAATAGGGGCCAGTTCTATGGAGCCCTGAAGCTTTATTATGTCTATGTCGCGACACTGTCCGGCATAGTATTCCATGGCTATATTGCTGAACTTGGTGGCAACTCTCAGTGTTCTGCCTGTGTTGTCTCTGAAGCCGGCAGGTCCGGCCACGGCCATCCTGCATTTTCCCATACCAAGGTCCAGAAGCTCGTATACCTCGGGACGGTACTCAAGGAGAATGTCCTTTCCGGCTACTCCTATATCGGCAGCACCTCGCTCGACGTAGATGGCCACATCTGAGGGTTTCACCCAGAAATACCGGATAGCTGCATCTTCGTTTTCAAAGATGAGCTTCCTGCTGTCCTCCTTTATCTCAGGACAGGGGAAGCCTGAAGCCTCAAATATATCGTACACTTTTTCGCCAAGCCTTCCTTTGGGAAGGGCAACATTGATTATTTTCTTTCCTTTTTTATTCTCTGATGTCATGGATTACCTCCTTAATCCTTTCTCCATCAAATTCAAGCAGTCTGCGGTATCTCAGCTTTTCCGGAATTCTCTGCTGGGCCTGAACAGTGTTTCCCTGGTCTATCAGCTCCTGTATTGCTTCTATGAGAGCCGCAGGTGAAGCTGAACCGTCATAGAGCAGCAGAACATCGGTATCGTAGCTGCCTACATTGGTTTCGTAATCCTCCAGCAGGCTGAGATTTATGGCAAAGCCTATTGCACCTGATGACTTGCCCATCTTTTCCATGAGCTCATCGTACTGGCCTCCTGAAAGGACGCCGGTAGGAATCCCATCTATATATCCCCGGAAGAGGAAACCGTTATAATATCCCATGTCTCCCTCTATGGAAAAGTCAAGGTGCACATTGTCAAAGCCCTGTTCTTCAAGTACATCACAGACTGTGGAAAGTTCATCTATTGCTCTGTCCATGGTTTCGTTCAGGCTTATGCTTTCCAGAGTCTTCAGCACGGAATCCATGTTTCCGTAGGCCGATGCCAGGGCAATTGCTTTTTCTCTGAGCTCATCATCTATCTTAAGGCTGTCAAAGAGCGTCTGTATGCCGTGACAGTTCTTTTCCCGCAGAAGACTGAGAAAACGCTCTTCGTGGCGGGGCTGAAGATTAAGTTCTTCGAGAAAACCTCGGATAACTCCCATATGGGAAAGATCAAGTATATAGTTGTCACTCAAGGCTTCAAGGCTTTTAGCGGCAAGAAGAAGGACCTCGCTTATATGATAGAGATTTAAATCTCCCATACACTCGAGGCCCATTTGCATGAGTTCCTTATAGGTTTTCGTACTTTTTGACGGTCGGTAGATGTTTTCGTTGTAATAAACTTTCTGGACCGTGCCTGCCGTATCCCGGTAGTTTCTCACAATGGACAGGGTGACATCCGGCTTGAGGGCCAGAAGCCTGCCGTTGGTGTCCGTAAATGTAATTATATTATCACCAGACAGAAAATCCTTATTGGAGACATACAAATCATATTCTTCAAATTTATTCATCTTGTAGTGGACAAAGCCGTACTGCTCGTATAAATGTCGAAGGCTGAGGATGTTTATGTCTTCTTTTTTCAGGTTGATTCCATTATCAAACTTCATAGGACCTGTTTGTTCCTTTCGTAAAAATAGTATAAATAGTGCCTTGAAATTTCGCACGTTAATAAGATATCACGTTAACGTAATAAAGTAAAGCGTTTTTTGAGAGATTTTGATGTCTTTTTTTCAGTACACTCAAAGGAAAAAAATTCAGTTGACAAATAGATATAACAAGTGTAAAATTACACTAAATAATATGAATTTACATTAAAAAAATCCGGAAAGGAGGGGGATTAGTGGATAGAAGGGAATTCATATCTGAAATCAACGGAATGCTTAAGCTGGTACGTACGGAATATGGTTTAACTCAGGAAAAGATGGCGGATGTGCTGGGCATATCGAAAAAGAGTCTGGTTGAAAGCGAAAAGGGCCGTCGTCCTCTTGGATGGACGGAAACGGTGGCATTTGTTTCCGTATTTTCTCAAAGCAGGATTCTTCAGAACCAGTACGGGGGAGAGCTGTCGGATATGGTAGCGGCGCTGGCTTTTGAAGACATGGAGATAAAGTATCCTCCTACTATGGGCGGCAGGATATGGTGGAAAACCGTGGCAGAAGAGGGTGAATTCCGTGTGCAGCAGAATATAGTTTCAAAGCATTACAGGCTGCTGGACGGAAGCAACTGCAGAGTGATGTCATCATTTGACTTTGATGAAATAAGGAGGGAAATGAAATGTCACGCAAAGGGGTAATTTTTTTTATAATAATGCTTAATATAATCTGTCTTGCATACGGTATTATGGCGCTGATGTGGGAGTATTACGGACCGGAGGCGATAGCGGTAAATGTTGTAAACCTTGTATCGCTGATATATTTTACAGTTATCATAACTTCATCGGGGGAAAAGAAAAGGGCAGTACCTGTGGGAATTGCCGCGCTTATGGCTTTTTACGGAATAATCTATCTGGTTTTCCAGAACGCTTTTACACCTGTAAGCTATATAATTGCAGGAAGCTTTTACGGTCTAACGGCAAATATTATGAGACTTGCGTCCATTGGGAGTCAGTCACTGCATACTGCTGTGGGAATATCTTTTCTTGTGATGGCTGCAGCAGTAGCGGGTGTTACAGCTGCTGTTTGCTGGTCGTATGAAAACGAGGAAATATGATTTTCATACGACATGTGAATGTTTTTAGGTCTGTCAGAGCTGGTTTTGGACCTTCAATGTCGTATGAAAAACAATTTTTCAGGCAATCATACGACATAAATGTAAATTTATAACAATAATGCTGCGTAAAATTAGGATTTTTTGATTTTCATACGACATGCACCCCAGAAAACAGCCGCCGTAAGAGTGATTTTAGCGACAATGTCGTATGGAAACGGCTGAAGGGCCGTTTCATACGACATATAGAGCAAATAGAATCATAAGAAAAGCCTCGGAGCGAGTCCGAGGCTTTTGTCATCTATAAAATATGTCCGATCAGCAATTATGGATTATACTAATCCCTGAGCCATCATAGCTTCTGCAACCTTTTCGAAGCCGGCAATGTTAGCACCCTTTACGAGGTCATACTTGCCATAGTACTTTTCGGAAGCTTCCTTACAAGCCTTGTGGATGTTGATCATGATCTGGTGTAACTGATCATATACATCCTGGTGCTGGAATACAGTGTGACCTGCGTTCTGACCCATTTCGATACATGAGCAAGCAACTCCGCCTGCGTTTGCAGCCTTTGCAGGTCCAACGATGATGCCGTTGTCCTGTAAGTAAGCAAGAGCTTCGTTAGTTGTAGGCATGTTGGAACCTTCGCAGTAGAACTTAGCGCCGCTTGCAACGATAGCCTTGGCATCTTCCATATGTACTTCGTTCTGAGTTGCACATGGGATGTAAAGATCAGCCTTAACTTCCCAAGGTTTCTTTCCGGGAACGAATGTAGCGTTAGGGAATCTTTCTGCATAAGGAGCGCAGATGTTCTTTCCGGAAGCTCTGAGTTCGAGCATCATGTTTAATTTTTCGTCTGTGTTGATTCCATCAGGATCGTAGATATATCCGTCCGGTCCGGAGATAGTAACCAGCTTAGCGCCTAACTGCTGAAGTTTCC
>CAZUFU010000010.1:0-29471 GCA_964619875.1 uncultured Oscillospiraceae bacterium | reverse complement strand
AAACCTCGGAATTGGCCTTCCTACACAGGTTGCAGACTACATTCCTGATGATATCATGGTTACATTCCATTCAGAAAACGGTTTCGCAGGAATCGATGCAGTAGCTACAGAGAACCCTGACGTTGATATCATCAACTCCGGTGGTACATATGTAACTGTAGTGCCTAGAGTAAAATACTTCGATACAGCTGAATCTTTCGGACTGGTTCGTGGAGGACATGTAAAGGCTACAGTTTTAGGAGCTATGGAAGTTGCCGAAAACGGAGACCTGGCTAACTGGATTGTACCTGGCAAGAAGGTTGCAGGTATGGGCGGAGCTATGGACCTTTGTGCAGGATGCCCTGAGGTTATCATCGTGATGCTTCACACTCAGAAGGGAACTCCAAAGATCAAGAAGAGATGTTCACTTCCTCTTACAGCAGAGAAGTGCGTTTCCAAGATTATCACTGAAATGGGTGTTATGGAAGTAAGAGAGGACGGAATCTGGGTAACAGAATTACATCCTGATTACACTAAGGAAGACATTCAGGCTGCAACAGAGTGCGAACTTCACTTCGACCCTAACATGAAGGCAATGGAAGAGGAGTAAGCCTCCAAATCTTCGATTTGGCTAAGGCGAACTTTCGCAAAGCTTCCCCGTGAGGCATAGCCGAACGGCTAGGAAGCGATTGCGCAATCAAAAGAAATATTAACAGGGTGTACGCTGAGAAACCAGCGTGCATCCTGTTTTATTATGCATGAAAAAGGGGTAAATGCATATATTTTTGAATATTCGAAGTTAATTAGGGTTTTGCAGCTTTTCTTCAGGTCACTCGCTGGGGTTTCGACTACAAACCACTTTAAAGTGTACCCGGTAATGGGCACTTTATGCAAAAATGTCACGCCAAACCTGCAAACGTTGGAAATATAGTGCAAAAAAGACACAACGAATAAAAGTTTGTGCAATAGTGTGGGATTATATGGAATTATATGCGTTTATATTACATAAATGTATGATATCATGACGATTTGAAGCCAAAATTGCCGAGCAACCTGTACCTAAAATCTTCAAAATCTTCAAAAAGTCTTTTTTGCGATATTTTATGCGGGTTTCAGCGGTTCAGGAGACAAAAATGAATAAAATGCAGTGTAGACATGCCTCAATTTAAGTGAGCCCCCAATTAACTTTGGTTACCCATATTTTTAAGAAAGTTATATTGAGGTTTGTTGAGGAGGAGAGATGGAACATAAAGAAGTAATGGAGCAGGGAACTCCTGAAAAAAAGAAAAAACGTCAATTTCCGTCTGCATTTACGGTGTTGTTCATAATTCTGATTATTGCAGCCATGGCAACACATTTTCTGCCTACAGGCACATATGCGAAGCTGCTGTTGACTGCGTTATGGCTCTTGCAAACGGGGTATATGACTCTATCGATATAGCCTTATTTATCTTTGTACTTGGCGGCATGCTAGCCTATATGAACAAATCAGGCGCATTTACAGCCGGAATGGGTGCCCTCACAAAGATTACCAGGGGCAAGGAATATCCTCATCATTGCAGTTACCTTCCTCATTGCACTGGGAGGCACCTCCTTTGGTATGTGTGAGGAAACAGTTCCAATTTACGCAATTATGATTCCGATTTTTGTTGTTGCAGGATACGACGCACTGGTAGGTATTGCGGCTGTATGGTTTGGCTCCTGTATCGGCACCATGTGTTCAACCATCAATCCGTTTTCTGCTGTTATATCGTCAAATGCCGCCGGTATAAACTTTATGAGCGGATTTAACGTGAGGGCTGCTGCTCTTATCGTAGGCACAATTATATGTACTGCTTATGTTATTACCTACGGTAACAAGGTAAGAAAAGACCCGGCTAAGTCAATTATTATTGAAAGTAAACCATACATTGATCAGAAGTTCTGTAATGCAGCAGACATTCCCGAAATGACAGGGAGATTCAAGATTGTGCTGGTAATCTTCTTTGCAACCTTCGGTGTAATGATATGGGGTGTAGTAAAAAAGGGATGGTGGTTCGGTGAAATGCCAGCCTTATTCCTTGTATCTGCAATCATCATCGGTATAATATTAGGATTCAGCGAAAGAGAGCTTGTAAATGAATTCATGACGGGAGCCGGTGATATGATAGGAGTTGCACTGATCTGCGGTGTAGCAAGGTCTATAAACTTTGTCCTAGACGGAGGCCTTGTTTCTGTGTATCCAGGTTGCCATTGTTTAAAAAGAAAAAAGAGGTTGATATGGATTTTAAAAAAGCAGCCGGTGCATATGTGAATGCTCTGGCAGAAGATATTTCTGCGCTTTGCCGTATCAACAGCGTGGAAAGCGAGGCAAAGCCCGGCATGCCTTTCGGTGAGGGGCAGGCGGCAGCACTGGGAGAGGCACTGCGTATGGGCAGAAAGATGGGGTTCAGGACAGAAAATTTTGAAAATTATGCAGGGCATATCGAGTTTGGTGAAGGTGAGGAACTTGTAGGGATTCTGGGTCATGTGGATGTGGTGCCGCCAGGAGAAGGCTGGGAAAGAGATCCCTGGGGCGGAGAGATAGCTGACGGACGAATCTGGGGAAGAGGTACGCTGGATGATAAGGGGCCGGTATTGACATGTCTTTATGCTATGAAGATTTTAAAGGACATGAAAGTTCCTCTTAAAAGGAGAATACGTATCATTTTAGGTACAAACGAAGAAACAAACTGGGAGTGTATGAAATATTACCTGAATGAAGTGAAGCCTGAAATGCCTGCTCTGGCATTTTCACCTGACTCCGGATTTCCTGTTACTTTTGCAGAAATGGGAATGCTCCAGTATACGCTGACACGTCCGCTGGCGGAAGAACTTGAACTTGAAGGAGGGAATGCCTTTAATTCTGTACCGTCTTCAGCCAGAGTGGTTTTGCCGGAGAAATATCTGGATAATCTCAAGAAAGCCATTAATGAAAGTTCAGAACCTTCCATGTATTCTGTAGAGAAAATAGAAGATGGAATTGCTCTTTTGGTAAAAGGAGTGGGAGCACATGCAGCCTATTTACAGGAAGGTAAAAATGCAGTAAGCTATATGATGGAACTTTTGTCAGACCTTCCTCTTGAAGGAGAGCTTGAGGGGACTGTGAACTTCTATAATAAGTATTTCGGAACCTGCTTTTACGGTGAAAAAATGGGCATAGCTCTATCTGATAAGATTTCAGGTCCACTTACCTGATCAGGAGGACACAATGCATCAGGCCAATGAAAGCCTCGAAATTGATAAGCTCAGAATCTGGCTGGAAATAATGACAGAAGCAATTTATCGTTTGGCGAAATAATGGGGAGGAGACACTTTATGAAGACAACACTTGAAAGATTTCTTGATTATGTCTGCTGGGACACCTGCTCTGATGAGGAATCTGTGACAGTACCAAGCACACCGGGGCAGATTGATTTTGCAAAATACCTGACAGAAGAACTGACAGCCATGGGCATTGAGGATGTCCGTCTTGATAATAAAGGATATATTTACGGAAGCCTGCCTGCTAATGTGAATGGTGATACTCCAACTATAGGATTTATAGCTCATATGGATACTTCCTCTGCTCATCCCAGCGTGACCAGACCGCCGCGTATAATTGACAATTATGACGGAGACATTATCACACTGGAGAGCGGTATGACCATAGATCCGGATATAACTGTCAAGCTGGCGGACTGCAAAGGTCAGACATTGGTCGTAACCGATGGATATACACTCCTGGGCGGTGATGATAAGGCGGGGGTGGCAGAGATAGTAACCGCATTGGAATACCTGCTAAATCATCCGGAAGTGAAGCACGGCAGGGTTGCCTTTTCCTTTACACCTGATGAAGAGATCGGTGCCAGTCAGGACAATTTCAGTGTAGAAGAATTTGGAGCAGACTTTGCGTATACCATAGATGGAGGCAGCTTCGGTGAAATAGATTTTGAAAACTTTTTTGCCGCTTCCGCTGCAATCAGGATTAAAGGTGTGACCACTCATCCGGGTGAGGCAAAGAATCAGATGAAAAATGCAAGCCTTATTGCCATGGAGTATGATCATTTGCTGCCTCCATGGGAGAGACCGGAACACACGGAAGGATATGAAGGCTTCTACCATCTGGAGTCCATATCCGGTGACTGTGAGAACTGTTCTATGGAATATCTTGTACGCGAGCATGACAGAGAAAAGTTTGAAGAACGAAAGGAAACCATGAAAAAGGCGGCTGAATTCATAAACAGACGGTATGGAGCGGGAACGGCTGATATTGCCATAAAAGAAAGCTATCGCAACATGGCTGAAATCATACGTCCTCACATGCATATTATCGACAATGCTCGTGAGGCCATCCGACAGTTAGGGAATGAACCGCTTACAAGCCCTATACGCGGCGGAACTGATGGCTCAGAGCTTTCATATAAGGGAGTTCCTTGCCCTAACCTGGGCACGGGAAGCTTTAACCACCACTCGGTTACGGAGGTAGCCAGTGTGGAACAGATGGAAAAATGTACTCAGCTCGTGATTAAAATTCTGGAAAAATACACATAATACGAGGAGAAAAGCGTGTATTTATGCGGTGTTTTTGACTTTTTGTCAAAAACATGGTAAAATGCCCTTGTATGTAAATAAGGAGGGCTTATGATTGACAAACCTAAGGGAAAAATCGAGCACTTTCTTGAAGCGGTTATAAGATGGTTTCGTGAGTTTGCCGGTGAATTCAAAGAGATTTTCGAGGCCGGAATGGAACCTGTAAACGCTCATAGAAGAGCTCACCCACGAATTGCCCGTATTGTCTCAGCAGGAGCGATGATATGCGTCTGCGGTTTCATAGTAGTCGGGTTTGCCACACCGAAGACGGTAATCGTGAAGATTGACGATTCCAGAGCCGTTACTACTACAGTATATGAAACTACAAGCACCAGAGTGGACAGCTTTATCGAAAATCACAATATAGACTATGTCTACGGACAGGACATAATGAATGCAGAGCTCTATGATGGAATAACAGATGACATGACCATAAGCATCATAAAAGCTTACGATGTTACCGTAAAGGCCGACGGCGAGGAAACCACATACAGAACGCTGCCGACCACGGCGGGAGAAGTGCTTCAGCAGCTGGAAATTACCCTGGATGAAATGGACATAGCAGAACCGGACCTTAGAGAAAAAGTGAGAGCCGGAGATGTGATAACGGTAAAACGTGTTAACAAGGAACAGGTGACAGAAGAAGTCATTACCGACTTTGAAGTCAGATATCAGGCTGACAGCAGTCTGGTCATCGGAGAAACCAAGGTGACTCAGAAGGGATGTAAAGGTCGGCAGGAAAAGACCTACGAACTCACTCTTGTAGACGGTGAGGTAGCAGAAAAAACCCTGATAGAAAGCAAGACAGTCAAGAAAAAGAAAGATAAGATTATAAGCTACGGCACCAAGATACTTTCCGGCAAGCCGTCAGGCCTTAAGTACAAGGAAAAGTTCACAAATGTGAGGGCGGTTTCCTATCATTTCGGAGGAAATCCGAGAGGAGCATACGGCCTCCCATGCGAGTACGGAACCTGTGCTGTGGATAAGGACCTGATACCTTTAGGCTCGCTTCTGTATATCGAAGGCTACGGTTATGCCATTGCCAATGATGTAGGAAGTGCGATACAGGGCAAGACAGTGGACGTGTATATGGAAAAGGCCGCCCAGTGCGGTATCTGGGGAGCCAGATGGACTACCGTATATGTAATCGAGTAAAACAGAATAGTTAATGTAAAATGCAAAACAGCAGTCCTTTCGGGCTGCTGTTTTGCATTATGTTTAGGTGTTTAGGAAAAATTATGTAAAAGCTAGCCGAGGAGGACACTGTCTGTAGTGAATTTTCCTCCGCTTATGCTTTCAAACTTTTTAAGAAGATCCTCTATGGTAAGGCGCTTCTTTTCCTCTCCGCTTATGTCGAGGATGATTTTGCCGCCGTTCATCATGATCAGCCTGTTGCCGTAGTCAATGGCATTTTGCATATTATGAGTTACCATGAGAGCCGTCAGGTTGTTTTCTTTTATGATTTTATCGCTGAGCTCAAGGACTTTTGCTGAAGTAGCAGGGTCAAGAGCCGCTGTGTGCTCGTCCAGAAGGAGGAGCTTAGGCTTCTGAAGGGTAGCCATGAGAAGGGTGACAGCCTGTCTCTGACCGCCGGACAAAAGGCCTACCTTGGTGGACATTCTGTCCTCCAGACCGAGTCCCAGCTCAGAAAGGGCTTCGCGGTAGATTTCTCTTTCTTTTGCAGAAATCCCCCAGCCGAGACCTCTTCTCTTGGTTCTTCTATACGCCATCGCCAGATTTTCTTCTATCATCATAGTAGGGGCTGTACCCATCATAGGGTCCTGAAAAACGCGGCCGATGTACCTGGCTCTGTCTGTCTCACTGGTGTAAGTAATATCCTGGCCATCTAGAAGTATCCTGCCGCCTTCCGCCTTGTAAACTCCGGCGATGGTGTTTAGCATAGTTGATTTTCCTGCGCCGTTTCCGCCTATCACAGTTATGAAATCTCCGTCGTTGATAGTGAGATTCAGGTCGTTTAAGACCTTCTTTTCATTGATGGTGCCTATGTTAAAGGACTTTTCGATGTGCATCATCTTAAGCATTCTGTTCACCTCCCATGTCTGCTGCGAGGAGCTCTGCGTCAAGCTTTCTGGCGTTTTCGGCTCTGAGCTTTCTCTCGGCAATGCTCTGCTTGATTACAGGCAGCGCAAGAGCGATGGATACGATAACTGCAGTGATTATCTTAAGATCTGTAGCCTTCAGGAAACTGAAGGTAAGTGCGCAGGCGATAATTGTTCTGTATATTATGGCACCGGCTATAATGGCTGCCAGCTTTACGGCGAAATTTCTGTCCTTCCTTATGAAGATTACTTCACCGATGATAACCGATGCGAGACCGATTACGATGGTTCCCTGTCCCATGGTCACAAGGGCTGAACCGTAGTCAAGCTGTGCGATAAGGCTGCCGGAAAGGGCCACCAGTGCATTTGAAATCATAAGGCCGAGAATGATTATGCGGTCGGTCTTTACACCCAGGGACCTTGCCATATTCTGATTGCTTCCTGTAGCTCTGACAGCGCAGCCGATTTCTGTACCGAAGAAGTAGTAAAGAAGTAATACTACTATGATGCAGACAGCCACACCGAGAATAATGGAAATGGTGTTGCTGGCAGTGCCTTCAGGAAGCAGGTTCTGCATTAATTTTTTTATAGAAGGTTTTTCAATTGCCACAGTAGCCTTGTCGCTCATGATTCGGATGTTTACCGAATAGAGCGCTATCATGGTCAGAATGCCGGAAAGAATAGCCGGTATTTTGAATATGGTGTGAAAAACACCTGTTACGAAGCCTGCAGCACAACCTGCAAGTATAGCCATGAATATGGCCAGAACAGGGTGCATGCCTCCGTTGATCAACACGGCTGTCACCGCAGCACCGAGAGGGAATGTACCCTCAACGGTCAGGTCTGCAATATCAAGTATTCTGAATGTTATATATACACCGAGGGTCATTATTGCCCAGATCAGGCCCTGAGCCAGACCGCTCAGCAAGGTTGCTGTAGTAATCATTTTTTCCTCCTAAACAAAACGACTTTTTTAAAGTCTGAAAAGTGTGCCGCCTTAAGCGGCGCTGCCGGAATTATTCGGCAGGCATAATTGTAGCTTTGCTGAGAATCTCCTCAGGAATTTCGATTCCAAGAGCTTCTGCAGTCTCTGTATTGATTGCTATTTCAAGAACTGCTTCATCTGTCTGATATTCAACAGGCATTTCGGCAGGTGTTGCTTCTCCCTTTAAGATCTTAACTGCCATAGCTGCAGTAGCCTTTCCTAATTCGTAGTAGTCGATGCCGTATGTAGCCAGTGCACCGGAGTTAACCATTCCGGATTCGCCTACGATTGTAGGAAGTCCGCATTCCTTTGCAGCAGCTGCTACAGTAGTCATGCCGTCTGCCAGAGTGTTGTCTGTAGGAATATAGATAAAGTCAACCTGTCCCTTGAGGGATTCTACTGCTGATTTAGCTTCATCAATTGCGGAAACGGTCTTAACTACTGATTCCATACCGGCTTCTTTGATAGCGGCTTCAGCCAGATCTGACTGAATCTTGGAGTTGGATTCGCTGGAGCAGTACATGATAGCAACCTTCTTGGCGTCAGGAATGAGCTGCTTGCCTAATGCAATCTGCTGTGCAACCGGGTTCATGTCAGAGGTACCGGTCAGGTTTCCTCCCGGAGCTGTATTGTCTGCAACAAGGCCGGAGCCTGCAGGGTCAGTTACTGCTGTGAAAAGAACAGGAATGTCTGAAGTCTTTTCTTTTACTGCAGATGCAGAAGGAGTTGCGATTGCAAGAATCAGGTCTGAACCGTCATTTATAAGTGTATCTGCGATGGTAGGGCAGTTAGCTGTGTCTGCTGCAGCTGACAGGTAGTTGAAAGTAACATTTTCACCTTCAACATATCCAAGTTCAGCAAGTCCATCCTGGAAGCCCTCGTTTGCGTTCTGGAGAGCTTCGAATTCACCGAACTGCATGATACCGATTTTAACCATTTCAGCGTCGCCGCCGTCGTCATTGCCGCCGCAGCCTGTCAGGCCCAGAGCAGCCACTAACATACAGATAAGTAAGATAGCGATTGATTTCTTTGATGTTTTAGCCATTTTATTTTTCCTCTTTTCCGTGATTTCTGATATTTATGACCTATAACTCTAAAATCCGCCGAAGTGCTGCAGCAAACAACAGCCTCGACGGCGGACTTATTATGGGTTCATGGTGTTAATATACACCTTGATGCAATCCTTGTCAACACATTTTTCAGAATTTTCTGAAAATTTCTTCTTTTTCATCTCCGGAGCGGTTGACAGGCACGGTGAAAGTAGGCTATAATTACAAAATAGCTTAACGAACAGGGTAAAAGGAAAGGACTTAAAGAGATATAATGTTAAATGAAAAGATGATAGAACTGGGAGAAAACAGTTCTGTAATACGAGAGTTGTTTGAATATGGAAACAGAAGAAAGGCTGAAATAGGCGCGGATAAGGTGCTGGATTTCAGTCTGGGCAATCCTAATGTGCCTTGCCCTGACAGAATAACAAGAAGCTTCATGCATCTCCTTGAGGAAAACGAGGCGGCTGCTCTCCACGGGTATACTTCGGCACCTGGGGATATGACGGTGCGAAAGGCTGTCAGCGACTATATGAATGAAAGATACGGTATAGGCTGTGAGCCCACCGATTTTTATATGACGGCAGGTGCGGCGGCATCCCTTACTATAACATTGCGTTCCGTATGCAGGGAGGGAAGTCAGGTCATTGTCTTTACTCCGTATTTTCCTGAATATAAAGTGTTTATCGAAAATGCAGGAGGCACTACCGTGGAGGTTCCGGTGAGAACAGAGGACTTCCAGCCGGATTTCCAGGCCCTTGAGAGAGCACTTAACCGGGATACGGCAGCGGTAATAGTGAATTCACCTAACAACCCTACAGGTGCCGTGCTGACTGAAGAAAGCCTTAAAAAGCTGTCGGAACTCCTGGAGAAGGCGCAGGAACGTTTCGGTGCGGAGATTTTCCTTATATCCGACGAACCTTACAGAGAACTGGTTTACGAAGGAACTAAACTGGCACTTCCGGTCAGCTATTATGATAATACAATTGTGTGCTACTCATGGAGCAAATCTCTTTCCATGCCGGGAGAGAGAATAGGGTACATAATGGTTTCACCTAGAGCCCGGCGTCGTCGCAAGATATATGCAGCAGTATGCGGAAGCGGCAGAAGCCTTGGCTTTGTATGTGCTCCGGCGCTTATGCAGTATGTGGTGGCCATGAATCAGGGAGTAACCTCGGACCTTGAGGAGTATGCTAAGAACAGACAGCTGATTTACGACATAGTAACTGGATGCGGTTTTGAAGCTGTAAGACCTGACGGCGCCTTTTATCTCTTTGTGAAATCACCTTCCGGAGATGGCAATGAACTTTCGGAGAGAGCTAAAAAATATGAACTGCTGCTGGTACCTTCCGACAGCTTCGGCATAGAGGGATATGTGAGAATATCCTATTGTGTCTCAAGGCAGCAGATAGAAAAATCGGCAGAAGCATTCAGAGCACTGGCAGCTGATTACGGTCTGATATAAAGCGGAGGAAAAACATATATAATGAAGGATTTAAAGGATTTAAGAAAAGAAATCACAAAAGTAGACAATGAAATGGCAGAGCTTTTTGTCCGCCGTATGGAGCTGGTTCACGATGTAGCCCTGTATAAAATGGAAAACGGCCTTCCCGTTCTGGACCCGGGCAGAGAGACAGAGGTTCTTGAAAACGGCGCTGCAAGAGTAGAGAATAAGGCTCTGCGTTCATATTATATAAATTTCCTTAAGGAGGTAATGGCTGAATCGAGAAGATACCAGACTTCTATGATGGAAGGATTGAAAGTGGCATATTGCGGTACTGAGGGAGCTTTTGCCCATATCGCCTCATGTCATCTCTTCCCTACAGCAGAAAAAGTGGCTTTCTCAAGCTTCAAAAAAGCCTATGATGCTGTAGAGTCAGGCCTTTGCGATTGTGCGCTCCTTCCTGTGGAAAACAGTTTTGCCGGAGACGTGGATCAGGTAAACGACCTGATGTTTTCAGGCAATCTCCATGTAAACGGAATGTATGAGCTTCCTGTTACCCATGACCTTCTGGGCATTCCGGGAGCCGCTATAGACGATATCAAGACTGTGGTGAGTCATCCTCAGGCTCTGTCACAGTGCTCCACCTTTATAAAAGAGAAGGGTCTCATCGAAGAGGAATATTCAAACACTGCCCTTGCGGCAGAATACGTTAAAAATACAGGCGACAAGACTATTGCTGCCATAGGAAGTGCAGAGTCAGCCAAGCTCTTCGGCCTCTCGGTTGTGGCCAGAAGCATCAATGACGACCGTTCCAATACCACCAGATTCGCGGTTTTCTCAAGAGTTGAGGGCCACTCGGAACGGAGCGGCAGCGAACCGTACTTTTCTCTCGTATTCACAGCGAGAAACGAAGCCGGTTCATTGGCAAACGCCCTGACCATCATAGGACGCCACGGCTTCAACATCAGAACACTCAGGTCCAGACCTATGAAGGAACTGATGTGGCAGTATTATTTCTATGTAGAGGCAGCAGGTGATATTTACGGAGAGGAAGGTATCGCATGCATTGAGGAAATGAAGGAAAGCTGCGATAAAATCAAAATCGTTGGTTCCTTCAAGAACCTTCACGCACAAAAGGTTTACGAAGAGGAATAGGAGGATGGAATAATGATCATTCCTGTCGAACTGGGAAAAGACAGTTACGATATAATCATTGAAAGAGGAGCTCTTGGAAAAGCGGATAAAATTTTTGACCTTGACAGAAAGGTTATGATAGTAACCGACAGTCAGGTGCCGGAGAAATATTGCTGCAGTCTGGCCGCTGGATGCAAGGTTTCCGTGGCAGGTATATTTAAGGCAGGAGAAGCATCCAAGACACCTCAGAATTTCCTTAACATATGCAATAAAATGCTGAAAGAAGGCTTTTCAAGAAAGGACTGCGTAGTGGCTGTAGGCGGCGGAGTGGCCGGAGATATGGCCGGCTTTGCAGCTGCATGCTACATGAGAGGTGTAGACTTTTACAACGTCCCTACCACTCTTCTTTCCCAGGTGGATTCATCTGTAGGAGGCAAGACCGCTGTGGATCTGGATGGAGTGAAGAATATAATAGGGGCTTTTCATCAGCCGAAGGGTGTAATTATAGATCCGGATGTGCTTGAGACATTAAGCCCGAGACAGATGGCATGCGGAGCCGCAGAGATAATAAAGATAGCGGCATCTATGGACCGGGAGCTTTTTGAACGCATAGAGAGAGAAGGAATCGCAGGAAATCCTCACATAGAAGAAATCATAGCGGCAGCAGTAGTTTTAAAAGCTCGCGTGGTTGAAGAAGATGAGAAAGAAAAGGGTCTGCGAAGAGTCCTCAACTTCGGTCACACTCTGGGGCACGGAATAGAAACCGTGACGGGACTCTATCATGGGGAATGCGTGGCTCTGGGCATGATGCCTATGTGCAGCCCGGCTGTAAGGGACAGGATAAAGGCGGTCCTTGAAAGAGAAAACCTTCCTGTGGACTTTTCTAAAGGAGTTATTGAAGAAGCTCCTCTCCCGGATAAAGTCATAGAAGCGGCTATGCATGACAAGAAAGCTGAAGGTGGCAATATTGTTACAGTCCGCGTAGATGATATAGGAAGCTTTAGATTTGAGGCTGCATCACAGGATCAGCTTATGAAGGCTTATCTGGAGGTGTTCGGATGAAAAATACATTTGGAAATACCATTACCGTCACATTGTTCGGCGAAAGCCACGGCCCTGCCATAGGCGTTGTGCTGGACGGGCTGCCTGGCGGCATTAAAATAGACGAGGAATATATAGCTGCAAGGCTGACTCAGCGCAGACCTTCAGGCAGAATATCGACTTCCAGAAGAGAACCTGACAGATATGAAATATTGAGCGGGGTGTTCAACGGCTATACCACAGGAACGCCGCTCTGCATTATTATAAGAAACGAAGATACGAGAAGTAAGGATTACGACAATGTAAGCCGTCTTGCCCGCCCGTCTCATGCTGACCTGACAGCTATGTACAGGTACGGCGGTTTCGAGGACTACAGAGGCGGAGGACATTTCTCCGGCAGAATTACGGCGGCTCTTGTGGCAGCAGGAGCTATAGTCATGAAGGCACTGGAGGACAAGGGAATACTCATCGGAACCCATATCAGTACCTGCGGGGGAATCAGCGACAGACAGTTCGGACGCACAGCATGCACAGGCTGCGGAGACAGCAGAGGCGCGGCATCCGGTCCGGAAGAATGGGCAGTTTGGGCGGAGGCTGATTTAAGAGCTCTGGCCGACGCAGATTTTCCTGTGCTGGACGGCAAGGCTGCCGATGAGATGGAAAAGAAAATTATGGAAGCAGCCTCAGAGGGCGACAGCGTAGGCGGAGTTCTGGAGACTCTGGTTATGGGCATGCCTCAGGGCGTAGGGGAACCATGGTTTGACACCGCAGAGGGAATGCTGGCCCATGCTGTTTTCTCAGTGCCTGCAGTAAAAGGCATTGAGTTCGGAGCAGGATTTGCCATAACTGAAATGAGAGGCTCACAGGCAAACGACTGCCTGAGAACCGACGGCAGCAAAATATATACTGAGACTAATAACAGCGGCGGCATCAACGGCGGCATTACCAACGGAATGCCTATAGTGTTCAGAACGGCTATAAAGCCTACACCATCGATTTTTAAGGAACAGAAGACTGTGGATATCAAAAGCGGAGAAAACGCAGTCTTAAGCTTAAAGGGGCGCCACGACCCCGCCATCGTTCACAGAGCGGGAACTGTTATAAATGCTGTTACCGCACTTACACTGGCAGACCTGCTTGCTGTAAGATACGGGGAGGACTGGCTTAGAACAGGAGAATAAAAAAATGAAATTTCTGGTTATAAACGGGCCTAATCTCAATATGCTGGGCATAAGAGAACCGGACAAATACGGAAAGGAAAGCTACGATGCTCTCTTGGAAAAAATAAGCGCACATTGCAAAAATCAGGGACTGACGGTTGAATTTTACCAGTCAAACCATGAGGGAGCGCTGGTAGACCGGATCCAGCAGGCATATTTTGAGGGCATGGACGCTATAGTTATAAACCCCGGAGCATATACGCACACCAGTATTGCACTGCTGGATGCAGTGAAAGCTGTGGGAATACCTACTGCCGAGGTTCATATCTCCAAGGTGGAGGAAAGAGAGGACTTCAGGCAGGTCAGCTATATAAGGGCGGCCTGCTGCTTTACAGTCACCGGTCACGGCACCGACGGCTATCTGGAAGCAATAGATTTTCTTAGGGAGAAACTGAAGAACAGATATGAAGGTTAGAATAAAAAAAGGAAGAGCCTGCGGGCAGGTGGAAGCACCGCCTTCAAAGAGCATGGCTCACAGACTTCTCATATGTGCAGGTCTGGCTGATGGCATTTCGGAGATTGAAGGAGTTGCTGACTCTCAGGATATGCTGGCTACTGTGGACTGTCTGAAGGAGCTGGGTGCTGAACCGGAAAGAGTGCCTGCTGAAGATACAGGTGCTGAGGGTGTGGTCAGGATAAAAGGTGCAGATGTAAGGCACAGAGAGTTTCCGGTGAAGCTCCGGTGCAGAGAAAGCGGCAGCACACTGAGGTTTTTTGTGCCGCTGTGCCTCGCCGGGGAGGCGGAAGCACAGCTGTGCGGAAGCGGAAGGCTTATGGAAAGACCTATGGAGGTCTACGAGGATATATGCAGAGAGCGGGGACTTCTGTTCCGACGTTCAGAGGATGGTCTTATGGTGAGAGGCCCTCTCAAAGCCGGTTTATTCAATGTTGCCGGCAACATTTCGAGTCAGTTTATAAGCGGGCTTCTGTTCGCCATGCCTTTGCTGGAGGGAGAAAGCAGGCTGGAAATCATACCGCCTGTAGAGAGCAGATCATATATAGATATGACTCTTTCCGCCCTCAAAACCTTCGGCATCAGATGGGACAGGCCCGATGAGAATACAATTGTAGTCATGGGTGGTCAGCGATACTGCCCCCGGAGGGCGAAAGTAGAAGGAGACTATTCAAACGCAGCCTTTTTTCAGGCACTGGATATGCTGGGAGGAGATGTGCAGGTAGGTAACCTTGATGGGGATAGCCTTCAGGGTGACCGAGTATGCAGTGAAATGCTGGATCAGCTTAAGTCAGGCAGACCTGAGCTGGATATTTCCGATTGTCCTGATCTGGGACCAATTCTCTTTGCCGCAGCTGCAGCTGACGGAAGAGGAGCAGCATTCACAGGCACAAAAAGGCTTAAAATCAAGGAAAGTGACCGGGGCTGGGTAATGGCTCAGGTTCTTGATAAGTTTGGTGTAGAGGTAATTATGGAAGAAAACCGCATAGAGATCGGTGCGGGAGGCATTAAAGCGCCTGAGGAGACCCTTTACGGCTTCAACGATCACAGAATTGTCATGGCGGAGGCAGTGCTTCTGAGCCTGACAGGAGGAATAATAGAAGGCGCCGAAGCGGTTTCAAAAAGTTTTCCGGACTTTTTTGAGAAGCTTCGCAGCCTGGGAATTGAGGTAGCAGAAATTGAAGATTAATGAAGAAACCAACATTTTAATCGTCGGCCTTGGAATTATCGGCGGCAGCTATGCCAGAGGACTGACGAAGAAAGGTCTTAAAGTTCGTGCACTGGACACAGACAAAGAGACTATCGAATACGCTCTCGAAAACAATATCATATGCGAAGGCTCCACGGAGATTGACGAGAAACTCATAGGTGAGGCCGATGTGGTTATTTTCGCCCTTTATCCGCATATTTTCAAGGAATGGATAAGAGACAATCAGCAGTACTTCAAAAGCGGGGCCATCATTACCGACGTAACCGGTGTAAAGAGCTGCGTAGTTGATGATGTTCAGAACATGCTGCGGGATGACTGCGAGTACATAGCTGCACACCCTATGGCTGGCTGTGAAAGACTGGGCATAAAGAACAGCAACGAGAAGATTTTCCATGCTGCCAACTATATCGTGGTTCCTACAGAAAAGAATACCGAAGAGGCCAAGGATGTGTGCAGGCAGATAGGCAAACTGCTGAGATTTGCAAGGATTTCAGAACTTCCGCCTAAGGAGCACGATGAAATGATAGGCTTCGTTTCACAACTGACACACTGCATCGCCATGTCCCTCATGACCTGCAACCATACAGAAAAGCTGGAAGATTTTACAGGAGACTCTTTCCGAGACCTGACCAGAATCGCCAGGATAGATGAGACTATGTGGAGTGAACTTTTCCTGCTTAACAAGGATGCTCTGCTGCATCAGATGAAGCTGTTCACCATGGAATTTTCCAAGCTGGAGAGGATGCTGATGGAGGCCGACAAGGAAGGTATCAAGGACATGATGAGACGCTCCACAGCGAGAAGAAAATTATTTGATAAGGAGAAACTGGAGGACGAATAAATGAATATGGAATTCAAGAGGAAACTGATAATTCCTAAAGAAATAAAGGAAATGTTTCCTGTTACAGAAGAAATGGCCGCACTGAAAGCACAGCGGGATGAGGAGGTAAAGGACATAATAGCAGGAAGGTCCAAGAAATTTATGCTGATTATAGGACCTTGCTCGGCGGACAACGAGGATGCGGTTATCGACTATATACTGAGGCTGAGAAAGGTTCAGGAAAAGGTGGCTGACAAGATATTTATCGTTCCTCGAATCTACACCAACAAGCCGCGTACCACAGGCAAGGGATACAAAGGACTTCTCCATCAGCCTGACCCTAATATGAACGAGGATATGCTCAAGGGCATTATTGCCGTAAGAGAGACTCATATCAGAGCTGTCAAGGAGACAGGCTTCACCTGTGCCGACGAAATGCTCTACCCTGAAAATCACAGATATCTGTCAGACCTGCTTTCCTATGTGGCGGTAGGTGCCCGTTCCGTGGAAGACCAGCAGCATCGTCTGACTGCCAGCGGGCTTGATATCCCGGTGGGCATGAAGAACCCTACCAGCGGAGACTTCTCGGTAATGATGAATTCAATCACAGCCGCTCAGAGTTCACATACATTCATATATCGTGGCTGGGAGGTTACCAGCAAGGGCAACCCTTATGCCCATGCAATCCTTCGCGGCTACGT
This sequence comes from uncultured Oscillospiraceae bacterium, assembly GCA_964619875.1. Lineage (GTDB taxonomy): Bacteria > Bacillota > Clostridia > Peptostreptococcales > Anaerovoracaceae > SUG1106. Next base: position 12,784 of record CAZUFU010000010.1, on the reverse strand, counting down.
GAACAAGAGAGGCCGTTCACTGCCCAACTACCACTATGAGGACCTTATCACCGTATGCGATATGTATCACCAGGAGGGTCTTGAGAACCCGGCTATAATAGTGGACACCAACCATGCAAATTCCGGAAAGAAGTACATGGAGCAGATCAGAATTTCCAAAGAGGTTATCCACTCAATGCGCTCCAATGCTGATATCGGAAACATGGTCAAAGGCCTGATGATTGAAAGCTATATCGAAGACGGCTGTCAGGCTATCGGCGAAGGGGTTTACGGCAAGTCCATCACCGACCCGTGTCTGGGCTGGGAAAAGAGTGAAAAACTTATCTGCGAGCTGGCAGAGCTGCTGTAAAAAAGCTATAAAAAAGAGTTTTCCTACTACATTTGTCTATCATGAAGTGGGAAAGAACCTTATATTAAAGCTAAATGTCGTATGAAATTTAAAAAAAGATGATTTCATACGACATTTTTTGTGTTTTTTTATATTTATGTCGTATGAAAATAATTATATCGATTTTTCATACGACATTTTGCTTATTCCGGAGCAAATATACCTCTAAATTTTAAGGGAATGTCGTATGAATTTGGTTGTTTTCATTTTTCATACGACATCGTGAAATAATACTGATAGCTGAAGCACGTATAAAAATATGGGTTAGACTTACCATGCTATCTCAGATGTTTCTCGATTAGGTCAATAAATGTATCCACGTATTCATCCTTGGTGAAGATGGCACGGGCCGTGGTCTTGTTGCCGCCGCCTTTGCCGCCGTAAATCTGAGCGTTTTCCTTTACCAGTCTGCCGCAGTCTACACTGCCGTCTGATACGAGAAAGACAGTATAGCTTGGTTCATGCACAAGGAAAGCAATTTTCCTTACATGAGAGGATACCTCGCGGGCCAGGGTGCTTAAATCGTCTAATGACAATATATGATAACGCCTGATGCTTTCGCCTTTTTCAAGAGTTGCGGCAATGTCCGCGGTTTCACGGGCGATGACTTCCTTCTTGAGGAAGTGCAGCTGGTTTCTAGCTTCCTTGTTTTTCTCGACCTTGGCATGATACTTTGAGAGAACATCATCGGTACCTGCACTGAGAGAATTGGACAGAGCCGTCAGGGTGTCAAGTTCCTGCTGGTATTTGAGAAAAGCTCTTTTGCCGGCCTCGAAGTAAATGCGGAACATGCCTTTGTTAGGCTCCACCTTGAATATTTTAATGAGACCCACCTGCCCGGCCGTAGCGGGATGGGTACCGCAGCATGCAACGCAGTCTGCAGGGTTTTCAACGGAGCCTACGCAGACAATGGTAATATCATTTTCGAGAGCCAGAGCTTTGCGGAGAGGCAGATTCTCGGCTTCTTTTTTTGTGTCAAAGTGTCTGGTGATGACAGGCTGATTCTGCCAGATGGCTTCATTGGCACATTCCTCGGCATGTTTGGCCATATCCCAGGTGATGGTTGTGAACTCCGGTCTGGCCTCCAGGCTTATATCTATGGTCATGTACTGTTCGCCCATGTGGAAGCCTCTGTTGACACCGCCGTATTCGCGGAAAAACATGCCGCTGAGTATGTGTTCGCCGCAGTGGCGCTGCATGTTGTCGAAGCGGTGATTCCAGTCCAGAGTAAGAGAAACCGCTGTTCCGGCTTCAAAATCCGCAGGAGAAGCATCTGCAATGTGGATTATATCATCTGCTGCCTCATCCTCGTAAACGTCCAGCACCTGAAATCCTGCGATGGTGCCTCTGTCACAGCTCTGACCGCCGCCGGTAGGGAAGAAAATTGTTCTGTCCAGAGTCAATGCCGCCTTGCCATCCTTTGTCTCCGACAGGGAGGTGATGACAGCCTCTGCTTCTTTCATATATACATCTTCTTTAAAAAGTCTTTGTGTTTTCATGGTTTTAAATCTCCTCTGGCATGAATATATCACAATTAAGGTAAGAAAGGCAAGCCCTGCTCATAAAATTAACAGAAGGAGGGGCGGAGCGTGAGAAAAAAACTTTTCGTACAGGGAACAGCCGTGCTTGCAGCCTTTGCGGTGAGCTGCGGGATTTGCTGCTGGTTTTTCAGCGGTATGAACATTTTTGAATTTGGGCTGATCAACAGGCTGACAGTGGCAGTTATCGGTAAAGAAAGACCGGTAATCGTCATAGATCCGGGACACGGAGGAATGGACGGCGGAGCATCAAGCCCTGAAGGTGTACAGGAAAAGGATATAAATCTTGCCATAGCAAAGGCTTTGGCAGAGGAGGCAGAAGAATGGGGCGCACAGGTTATCATGACGAGGGACTGCGATGTGGGCCTCTATACCGATGACGGGAGGACCATCAGGCAGAAAAAAAGAGAGGACCTGCTGGTGAGGAAAAAGATAATAGAGGAAAGCGGTGCTGCACTTGCTATATCCATACATCTCAACAGCTTTCCACAGGATGCATCAGTATACGGAGCTCAGGTTTTTTATCCAAAGGGAAAGAAAGCGCGAACAGATGTGCAGATGTGCGAACACAGCAGTAGAGATTTCGCCGAAAGTGTCCAGAAATCCCTTGAAATCAATATTGATGACGGTAGAACCAGGGAGGCCATGGCAAAGAACGATATACTTATTTTTGAGGATACGGAAGCAAAAATAATACTGGTTGAATGTGGTTTTTTATCTAATCCAAAAGAGTGCAGTTTACTCCAAACCCCAGAATATCAACGACAATTGTCGAATGCAATATGGCAGGGTGCCAATGAAATTTTATGCCTTAAAAAGCCGGAGAAAATACAAGTTATTGACAGTACGAACAAAGGGCAATAACAGGACTTTTTTTGTCAAAAAAATCTGTGGATAACTACCTCTTGACAAAAGAGTAAAAACGTGATACGCCTCGTATTTTCAACGTGTTTAAGCATCAAAGTTATCCACAGGCAATTGTTGATAAAATTGTATACAATTTTAGGACAAGTTGTGGATAACGGCTGAAAGCATTGGAAAATTAAGGTCGGTGAAGTGTTGAAAAATGTTTGATAATTTAAGAACAAAGGTTGACATAATTCGACAAAATGATACAATGTAAAAGAATTTAAAAATTTTTTTAAAAATTTGAAAAACATAATAAGGGGGCACTTTAAAATGAGCTATGGATATTACAATTATTATAACAGTCCTTTAATGAACTACGCAAACATTTTTGTAGTACTGGGAGTAGCTGTTGTTCTGGCAGTAATACTTGGTATTGTTCTTTTCTTTACTTTTCTCAAGAAGAACAACGAAGGAAGGTTCAGCGGAGTAAAGGGGAAAATTTATAACGCATTGACGTTTAACCGTTTTTATGCAGAAAATATAATAAAATTCCTGTATGTTGTTGCTGCTTGTGTGATAACTGTTGTCGGAATTGTATATATCGTACTGGGAACATTTATTTCCGGTATATGTATCATTTTTATAGGCAATGTTGTTCTCCGCATCAGCATGGAGCTTATACTCATGTTTATCATTCTTTGCAGGAAAACAGTGTCTATTGACAGAAGGCTTTCAAAGATAGAGGCATTCTATGATGACCAGTACGGTGAAGACTGGGGAGACTGCAGCGGAGACTGCGGAGACTGCGGAGACTGCACAGCATGTGGGGAAGCAGATGACTGCTGCACAGAATGCGGAGAGGCTGAAGCTGCAGAAACGGAAACCGCAGAAGAAACAGAAAAATAATTTAAGTCAAAAAGAATGATAATCCTCTGATGCCGGTCCGGTATTGACCTGCGTCAGAGGATTTTTTTGCGGTTATTGGTCAAAATCGTCATCGTCTGATGTACGTTCGGAAATTATGTCTACGAATTCTTCGAAATCTTCAAAACCGCTGCTTATAAAATCATACAGCACCGGATCTTTAAACTGATATTTGGCTACAGGCAGAAGGAGCTGGCCGATAGGTGCGGTGATGAGGTCTTTTTCAAGCAGGTTTATGTTGCTGCGTTCATATGCGCAGAGAACAATCTGCCCGTTGTCAAGAACATAATATATTCCCATCACGTCGTCGCTGAGACGATAGTCTTTTTTGGCCACATGATCGTTATGAGGATAAAAAATCATAAATAGTCTGCCGGTATCATGCTCCGTTACCATTGCAGACGAAACGAGATCTGTGGAGTCACATGTGAACAGGCGGCCCGGCTCCATGTTCATACTACCCTCCATCTCATCGAATATATCATCATCAAGAGGATCGAACACGGTAACGAATTCCGGTCTTGAGGTCATCATGGAAGCCTCCTGAGAGGAAACGCGGAAGCATGAGATTCTCTCATATTTTACAACCTTAAGCTTATCAAGAGTTACCTGAGTGACAGGTATAAAGTATTTTCCGTCGTATTCGATGAGGGACTGACAGAGATAAGACCTGCGCGTGCTGAAAGTGCCGAAGGTCTTGTCATCATCGGTACTGTGGTAGTCTGTGCTTACACCACTGGTGGCATCGTTGGCTTCATCGATGGAGTTTGACAGCAGTGTGGCCCCCTTATGCTCAGGAAAAATGTCGGTGCGCACATAACCTCTGGTGAGAAATTTTGCGGCGCCGAAGTCGCGACCGAAACATCGCATCAGGAAATAGTTGATTACCTGATTAGGTGAATCCAGGGTCGGGCACTGTCTGCACATGAGGGCGTATTCCTCTTCTCTGTCAAGTTCAATACGCGGAGAAAGAAGGAATTGGTATTCGTCGGTATTACCCGGCAGAGGCAGCTTCATTTTCATATTAAGCTCTGCGTATGACTGAACCATGTAACGTGCCTCTTTTTCTGTGATACGCACCTTGCGTCCGCCAAGACCGCCCATCATTTTGTTTTCTATGGTTTTGATATCGTAATAGCGGTCACCATCGTCACTTTCCAGGACACTGTCATAGGAATCGAATCCGAATTCTTCTGCATCCATATAAAAAAACTGGTGGAAGTGCTTAAGGAACGTGTTTTCCGGCAGATACCAGTGAATGTATATTCCCACCACGCCCATGAGACGGGTATCGGTAATATAGGCAGATACGAACTGATGGCTGCTGGTGAAAGCAGTTTCAGAAAGTCCGCCTTTTAAAACCTGAAAGTTATATTTGTTTTCCATATGTAAAGTCTGTTTTTAATCCTTTCCAAAGTACTCCGGCCCGGGCAGAAGGTATGCACAGGCAATATATATAAAGTATATACGTTTTTCGCAAAAAAACAAGATAATTTGGGCATACAACATGATTTGACCAAATTTTAGAAGACGCAGGGTGTTGACAAGAAACATAAATAGTATATAATGTAATGTGCTGAATTAAAAACTAACAAAATAATCCTTATCAAGAGTGGCTGAGGGAATAGGCCCGAAGACGCCCGGCAACCTAGGTGCTCCTGCGCGCCCCATGAGTGTGACGAATGAAGCAGAAAAGGTGCTAAATCCTACAGGATTTTCCGAAGGGAAACTTTCCTGAAAGATGAGGTAAAGACTTCTTTACGAAACTAAAATGCCTCTCTTTCGACGAGAGGCTTTTTCAATGATAAGGAAAAAAGGAAAGGGGAAACAGAAATGAAAAGACTTTTTACATCGGAATCAGTAACTGAGGGTCATCCTGATAAGCTCTGCGACCAGATTTCAGATGCAATACTGGACGCAATATTTGAAAAAGACCCTTACGGCAGAGTTGCTGCAGAAACAACCACCACTACAGGCTATGCCATGGTAATGGGTGAAATCAGCACCAGCTGTTATGTGGATATTCCTAAAATCGTAAGACAGGTAATCCTGGATGTGGGATATGACAGAAGCGAGTACGGATTTGACGGAAACACCTGCGCAGTGCTTTCTGCTATAGACGAACAGTCCGGAGATATCGCCATGGGTGTTGACAAGGCTCTTGAGTATAAGGAAGGAACTTTAGACGACGCTATCGACACCATAGGCGCAGGAGACCAGGGTATCATGTTCGGCTTCGCCTGCAATGAAACACCTGAACTTATGCCGATGCCTATCTCACTTGCTCACAAGCTGGCAAAGCGACTTACAGATGTGAGAAAGGACGGCACGCTGACATATCTCAGACCTGACGGCAAGACCCAGGTAACAGTGGAATACGACGGTGACAAGGTGAAGAGAATCGACACCGTGCTCATTTCCACCCAGCACGACCCTGATGTGACTCAGGAGCAGATCAGAGCTGACCTGATCGAGCATGTAATCAAGCCTATTATTCCGGCAGAGCTTCTCGATAATGACACTAAATATTTCGTAAATCCTACAGGTCGTTTCGTTATCGGCGGACCTCACGGCGACTCAGGACTTACAGGACGTAAGATTATCGTAGATACCTACGGTGGATATGCACGTCACGGCGGCGGTGCTTTCTCCGGAAAGGACCCTACAAAGGTTGACCGTTCCGCTACTTACGCCGCAAGATATGCTGCAAAGAACATCGTGGCAGCAGGTCTTGCAGATAAGGTTGAGATCCAGCTTGCTTACGCTATCGGCGTGGCTAAGCCTGTTTCCATTCTGGTGGACACCTTCGGAACCGGAAAGATTGCTGACGAAAAGATTGCAGAGCTTGTGGAAAAGAACTTTGACCTTAGACCGGCTGCAATCATCAGAGATCTGAACCTGAGAAGACCTATCTACAGACAGACGGCTGCTTACGGTCACTTCGGCAGAACTGATGTGGACCTTCCATGGGAACACACTGACAAGGCTGAAGCTTTAAGACAGCAGGCAGGACTGTAAAACTTAAATGAAAAAGCTGCTTGACGGGTGGTATACTACTTGCCCGACAGCAGCTTTTTATTTATAAACGTTTTTATGTACCGGAAGTCTGTTATTTATGCAGATTGAGTCTGGTCTGAATACTTATAATAAACTTCCATGAATTCATCGAAGTGCGCTTCGAAAAGATCTACAAGACGTGGATTAAACTGCTTTCCTCGCTGCGATAAAATCTCTGCCCTAGCTTCTTCCGGAGTCCAAGGCTCTTTATATGGTCTCTCGGAGACAAGGGCATCGAAAACGTCCGCAATGGCTACGCAGCCTGCGTACAGGCTGATTTCGTCACCTTTCATGTGAAGATATCCTGTGCCGTCCCATCTTTCGTGGTGCTGAAGGGCGATTTCGGCGGAAATCTGCATCAGTTCTCCCGGAGAGTCTGACAGCAGCTTGTGTCCGGTGATAACATGAGTCTTTACAACCTCGAACTCGTCAGGAGTAAGCTTTGCAGGCTTTTCCAGTATAGACAGAGGAACATCCAGCTTGCCTATATCGTGCATCATAGATGCCATGGAAACTTTGGCGGCCTCATCATCGTCCATGCCCAAAGCGGTACATAAAATACGCGTATATTCAGAAACACGCTTTATATGGTCTCCGGTCTCATGGGATTGCATATGAGTCAGCTGAGATAACATGGTAATAAGGCCCATCTGGTCAGCGTACAACTCATCGTTTTTTTGTACAAGCCTCTGAACCAGATCAGTAACCTTTCCTGCCATACTGTAGCAAATAACAGAAAATGCCGAAAGCTCGATAAGACGGGGTATTATGCCGTAGCATATAACACCTCTCAGCGTTATCAGCGGTTCATCAGGAACCATGTGCAGTTTGAAGGCAACCAAATGGGAAATAATCAAAACGGGCACGCACATCAGACTGGTAATCAGTACGCTCTTCCTGTCACAATACAGACATGAAATAATTATAGGAAAACCCAGCATTAAAATGACATGATATGACAGGAAACTGTATAACAGCCCGGACATGAGCACAATGAGTGTAAGAAAGAAATATTTCAAAAACTCGCCACTCAGTTTCAGCCTGCTATACATAATCGTAGGCAGAAACATTATGCATATTGAAAAAGTCATTACAGGGTATATTGCACGTCCCATCTTGAACACATGAACGAAGTTCAGAATCATTACAAGTGCCATGAGGATGGTTGTAATGCGGCATATACTCGCCAGCTGCAGATTGGTATCCTGATGAAAATGTTTTACAAGCTTCTGAGAAAAGTTCATATTATACCTTGCCTCTTAATCTTTATTTTTCAAAAGCACGCTTGATAAAAGCGACAACCAGCACGGCACCCACTGCCACTGCAGGCCATACCCAGGCCTGACCTTCCTTCATGGCGCCTGAGAACTTATAAATAAGTATGCCGGCAATCAGGAGGGCGAAGAAAGCCGCCTTGAGAAGATTGGAAATTTTACCTGACATTGTTGTAAACCTCCATTATGTTAACTGAAGCGCTGGCTCCGATTCTGTCGGCACCGGCTTCTATCATTGCCAAAGCTGTATCACAGTCACGAATACCGCCGCTGGCCTTGACCTGAAGCGCATCGCCTACTGTCTTTTTCATAAGGACCACATCTTCTGCAGTGGCACCGCCCGAGTTGAAACCGGTGGAAGTTTTGACAAAATGAGCTCCGGCTTCCTTTGACAGCCTGCAGGCTTCTTCGATTTCTTCGGATGTAAGCAGGCATGTCTCGAGAATCACCTTGACAATAGCGTTGTATTTAGCTGCAGCTTCCACAACTGCATAGATATCATCTCTTATATAATCATATCGTCCGTCTTTAAAAGCTCCTACGTTGAGAACCATATCGATTTCACCGGCACCGTCCTTGCAGGCCTCTTCGGTCTCAAAAGCTTTGGTGGCTGTGGTGCATGCGCCCAGAGGAAAGCCTACTACTGCAGCAACCTTCACATCGCTGCCGCGGAGATTGTCGGCACACCTTGCCACATAGCAGGTATTTACGCATACAGAATAAAAATCGTACTGCTTCGCTTCGTCGCAGAGTCTGTCAATCTGCTCGCAGGTTGCTTCCGGCTTAAGCAGAGTATGATCAAAATACTTATTAAGCGGTTTTGATAATTTCATTAAGAATCCTCCTTCGGCGGGGCATCCCCACCATCTTATCTGATTAACATTTTATCACATTCGCTGCAAAAATAAAAGAGATATTGCCAACAAGATGGTTTAATAATATAATAATCACATAGAAAATATTGAAAGGGAAGCGGAATGGAAAAGGTAAAAAAGAATATAATTCTTCTTGGCAGACTTAAATGGCTGGGACTTTTTCTGGGTGCGCTGATGTGCACTCTGACTCAGCCGCGTTTTGGAGATATATGGTCGGTAATTCTGGGAACTGTCGCCGGCGTAGGATTTATGTTCATATGTGAAAATGAAAGAAAGAACATAATCTGCGACCACGTTGCGGAGGATCTCCACGTAGCTATGGAAAAAGAAGGATATAGAGACGCAGTATTTGAAATAAAGCTGATGAAGCCTGGTATGATAATCAGGGTTTACGCTATAGGTGCAGGTGGGGAGGAAGATACGCTGCTGTGCAATAATATTATCGTAAGGCAGGTTGCTAAAAGCTGGTACAGAGAAAGAGTGTGGATAACACAAATCGTAAATGTAGACAGCGAGGACGATATTGAGGAAGCCAGGAAAGCACTTGACGATGAACTCATAGAAGACTTAAAGAAAATGAAAAATGCCGCCAAGAAAAACGACAGCAACAAGGACGGAGAGTAGCACTATAAGGCCGGTCTGCATATTAATATGAGTGAGCCGGTCTTTTTTGTTGGCGATAACTGGATTTTTTCGTTGGAAAGACACAAAAAACATTGAAAACAGCCCGATTTTGTAATAAAATGAAAAGATACATAAGATTGGACATCACAGGAGGGCAAATTAATGGGCATAAAGGTTGCAAAGTTCGGCGGCTCATCTGTCGCTGACGGAATACAGCTGACCAAGACCAAGGCAATTATCGAACAGGATCCGGACAGAAGATATATCGTGGTATCGGCACCGGGAAAGAGATTTGAAGGCGACAACAAGATTACAGATCTTCTCTATCTCTGCAAGACACATATTGAGCATAACCTGCCATACGACCAGCTTTTTCAGGTTGTGGCAGACAGATACATGGCGGTAGAAGTAAATTTAGGAGTGGAAGTGGACCTTCTCGGATATTTTGATGAGATAAGGGAAAATCTTAAAAAGAACCCTTCATCGGATTATATCGCTTCAAGAGGAGAATATCTTAACGCTATTCTGGTGGCGGCTTTCCTCGGCTATGACTTCGTAGACACTGCCAACCTTATAAAATTCGACACCAAGGGCAAGCTCCTCATGGAGGAAACAGACCAGGCGATCAGAGAGGAACTTTCGAAACACGAAAGGGCGGTGCTTCCGGGATTTTACGGCAGCACACCTGACGGACAGATAAAGACTTTCTCAAGGGGCGGTTCCGACATTACAGGTGCACTGGTTGCAAGAGCGGTAGGTGCTGACGTTTACGAAAACTGGACCGATGTTTCGGGCTTCCTTATGGCAGATCCGAGAGTAGTAAAGAATCCTAAGCAGATTCACTCCATTTCCTATAAGGAACTTAGAGAACTTTCATATATGGGCGCCAGCGTACTTCACGAGGATGCCATTTATCCTGCCAGAATGGCCAACGTGCCTATTAATATAAGAAATACAAACATTCCTGAAGACCCGGGAACATTCATAACTTCTGAGGGCGCAGGTGCGGCCGGACAGGATGACGGATCCATTATCACAGGTATTGCGGGAAGCAAGGATTTCACCGTGGTGGCGCTTTATAAGAATATGATGAGCAGCGAGAGAGGTTTTGTCAGAAGAATTCTGGGTATACTGGATGACTATGACATCAATTTCGAGCATCTGCCAAGCGGAATCGACACCGTTTCTGTAGTAATGTCAGACAAATCCATCAACGGCAGACTTGATGAGGTTCTGGAGGAATTTGAGTCCAGACTCAGACCGGACAGCATTGATGTAATTGAAAACATTGCACTCATCGCTACGGTAGGACACGGAATGAGCGCCAGAACCGGCGTTTCGGCAACGCTGTTTACAGCTCTTGCCAAGGCGGGGGTAAACATCAGGATGATAGACCAGGGCTCCAGCGAGATGAATATAATCGTAGGAGTTGATAATAAAGATTTTGAGAAGGCCATAAGGGCCATCTATGATGCTTTTGTTCAGTAAGAACGGGAGGGGATAAAATGAAAAAATTAGTTACTATCAGCAGAGAGTACGGCAGCGGGGGCAGAATAATAGGAAAGATTCTGGCTGACAAGCTGAAGGTTCCTTTCTACGATAAGGAAATCATCGATATGGCCGTTGAACAGAGCGGCTATTCGAGAGAAATCATCGAAGGCGCAGAGCTAAAGGCCAAAAGCAGCTTTGCCTACAGCCTTGCTTCTGCACTCAGCTTCAATGAAGGAGCCACAGGAAGCGCATTATCAGTTAACGACAAGCTCTTTCTGGCACAGTTTCAGGTTATAAAAGAAATCGGTGATACCGGCACAGGCGTAATCGTAGGACGCTGCGCTGACTACGTGCTGCGCGAAATGCCCGGAGTGACCAATATCTTTATTTACGCCGAATATGAGGACAGAATCAAGAGAGCTGTTGAAAAATACGGCGATGACCCTGCCAAGGTCAAGGAGGTTATCTCCACTTATGACAAGGCTCGCCAGAACTACTATAACTACCACACGGGTCAGAAATGGGGAGAATATAAAAATTATAATCTGGCCATAAACAGCAGTTATATTTCAGAAGAAGAGGCCGCAAATCTGATTGTGTCCTACGTAGAAAACAGGAGGTATTACGATGAAAAGAGGAATGACGAAAGCCGATAAAAAGGTGACACAGAAGAACAACGGGGGACTTGCTTCTACTTTGCTCAAGATTGTAGGAGTAGGCCTTGCAGCAGGTGCAGCGCTTATAGCTGTGACGGACAAGACCATGAAAAAGGCTTTTCCGGAGGAAGCTGACAAGGAAAAAATTGAGGCAGCACCGGAGAACTGCACATGTTGTGCGGACCAGGAGACCGACGGCTGCTGCGAAGATAAATAGCAGAAGAATGAGAGGAGATTTACAATAAAATGAGTACAAAAGGAACATATTACATCACCACACCGATTTACTATCCGAGCTCCAACCTGCATATAGGTCATACCTACTGCACGGTTATGGCTGACGCCATGGCAAGGTTCAAGAGACTTTCGGGCTACGATGTAAGATTCCTGACAGGAACAGACGAGCACGGTCAGAAGATTCAGACTCTGGCAGAAGCAAAGGGTGTTTCACCTCAGGCTTACGTTGATGAGGTTGTTGACGGCATCAAGAAGCTGTGGGCCACTATGGAGATTTCTTATGATGATTTCATCAGAACCACAGAGCCGAGACACGTTGAAAGAGTACAGAAAATCTTCATGAAGATGTACGAAAACGGTGATATATACAAGGGCGAATACGAGGGCCTCTACTGCACACCTTGCGAAAGCTTCTGGACTGAGAGCCAGCTCGTAAACGGCTGCTGCCCTGACTGCGGACGTCCTGTAACACCTGCCAAGGAGGAAGCTTATTTCTTCAAGCTTTCCAAGTATGCGGACAAGCTGCTGGAGCTCTTCGACAAGAACCCTGATTTCCTTCAGCCTGAGTCCAGAAGAAACGAGATGATTTCCTTCGTAAAGCAGGGACTGGATGACCTGTGCATTTCCAGATCAACCTTTGACTGGGGAATCCCTGTTCCGATCGACGAAAAGCATGTAATATACGTATGGCTTGACGCCCTCACAAACTATATCACCGCCCTGGGATATCCTGACGAGCCGGAGCTTTACGAAAAATACTGGCCGGCAGACGTACATCTGGTAGGAAAGGAAATCGTAAGATTCCACTCCATCATATGGCCGGCAATGCTTATGAGTGCAGGTCTGCCTCTTCCTAAGAAGGTTCTGGGAC
>CAZUFU010000009.1:0-30627 GCA_964619875.1 uncultured Oscillospiraceae bacterium | reverse complement strand
TTTCCCTAATGAACTGTGGTCCGAAGAAAATCTCATAGAATTAATCGGATAGTGGGAATTAATATAGTTACCACTCACTCGAGGCAATAAGAACAGCTAAATAGTAAATTGAATATTGCGCTGGCAAGTCAGACATTCAGTCTCCACCATTTTTGCGATTTTTTGCGAAATGGTGGAGATTTTTTGCTTTTTTACGTGGGCTGAGGGCAGCTCGAAAAATCGTCATCCGCCGTAAGTATTGGAATTTCAACGATTTACATATTATTACACATAGCTCGGTAGCCAGCGAGACATGATTTTTTCCACCAAAATGACGAAAACAGCCAAAAAGGTGGAAAACCGGACCTTCTCGCTAACGGCCACGCCCTCTCGGGTCCGAATCCCACACATACATCTTAACACAAAAACCCAAAAGGGCCATCTCCGTTAAAATAACTGAGATAGCCCTTTTAGGTTTTGGCGGAGACGGTGGGATTCGAACCCACGTGCCCCGAAAGGCAAACGCATTTCGAGTGCGCCCCGTTATGACCACTTCGATACGTCTCCATATTTTTTCACGCTCATTTACTATACCATAACAGCGGCTTTTATTCAAGTTTTAAGTTGTTTTTTGTGTGGATTTTTGGCTACGAGGAGTTTACAGAAGCGCTGGGAGCAAGTGGGAAAATATTAAAACCGGCAATAGTCAACCTTCCGGCGCCGCAAACCATTGGAAAATGCAAACCGAAGGTTGACTTTTGAGCAAACAATAACTTTGCAGGCAGTACAAATAGCCCCAAAGTCAGGCAAAATAGCACCACAGACCGATGCGGCTCGCTATTTCCGTTACACCCAGCCCATCGCGGTAATCAGCAAGGACTTAAATTATATCGAGGGCACGTTCAATGGACTGAACGCTGTTATCCTTTGTCATGGCGGCGGCTCCTTTCGTTTTGATTTTATAGTAAACTATACGCACGCTAAAATCAAGGTTTTTTGACAGGAGGCAAAAGGAGCAGAGCCAAATATCAAATTGCATCTGAGTCAAAAATATGGTATATTTTTTGTAGAAAAATCGGTATGTTGGAGGAGGTCTGTGACCTCAGTTAGGAGCGCAATCCATGAAAAAGAAAATAAAAATTATTGTGGCGAATCCTGCAGGGAATATTACAATTTTTGTAAAGGATCGTTTTGACAGGAGCGCCTATCCGCAGGTGGCCAGACAGCTTCTTGAAATGAAAGAGCTCAGAGGCGAGCAGGTGGCATTTATTCTGGACGCACCTTCCTGCGGCAGGGCACAGGGAAAGATGGAAATGTGCGGTCTTGAGTTTTGCGGCAATGCTTCACGGTCCTTCGGGCTGATTAAAGCCAGGGAACTGGGGATTGACGGTGAAGGAAGCGTATTTGTGGATGTGAGCGGATGTGATGAGATCCTTACCATAGGTGTGAATACTGAAAGCAGCTATACCAAGGTGAAGATGCCTAATCCTGTGGGATTATCGAAATTTGATATTAGTTCATTGGCGATAGGCGATGCAGAACATGCAGGCGATGCAGCGACTGCCGTAGACTTCGGCGGAATCCTGCATGTGATAGTCCGCGGCATACCTGCAACAGAAAACAACTTTGCCGCAATAAAAGATTTAATAATGGCGAGGTTCAATCATCCGGCTCTGGGCGTCATGTTCTGCGGCAGTGATATTGAAGAAGACGGTGGCGTATCAGTATGCGAAATGACACCGGTGGTATATGTAAAAGATGTGGATACTACATATTTTGAGGGTTCATGCGGTTCGGGAACCACTGCGTGCGCAGCATCTTTCGGACTGAATCAGGGAGATGGAATTCATCATTTCGTATTCCGTCAGCCTGAAGGAACCATAGAAGCAACTGCCCATATTTCAGAGGGACGGGTTGAAAAAGTATACATTGAAGGAACTGTTGAACTTTCAGAAGAAAAAGAGGTCGAAATAGACGTATAAGCAGGATCCGTTTTACTGGAGTTTGGTTTAAACCGGGCAGATTGTTCTTTTTTTGTTTTTTTGTAGAACGCTGTGCCTGTGACACGGTTCTGTCACGCTTTGTAATTTATAATGAAAAAACGGAGGTGGGAAGATTATGACACCGGAACAATTAAAATTTATTAATATATCAGTTGAAATGTGCGGGGTATTTCTCTGCATTCTCGGAATCATTCTGATACGCGTAGGTACCAAGATGGAAGGGAACATAAGCAGGAGATTTCAGTCTTTGTTTCTGTGCCTTGCTATAGACCTTTTATCCAACATAACCGGGTTGCTGACAAAAGGAATGTCGGGCACTTTCGGATTTTATGCTGTCAGAATAGCAAACTTCTGCGAATTCTGCTTCGGTTATCTGCTTACATGCCTTGTGACCATGCACCTGCTTGACTGCGTGGACCCTAAGAAAAAAATGAAAACTTTCCGGGGCTGTATCTATGGATTTTACGGTCTTCAGATTCTGCTGCTGGTCATCTCCCAGTTCAACCACATGTATTATTATGTGGACGATGCAAACTTTTATCACAGAGGCGACGTATTCTGGCTTTCACAGGCAGTGTCAATATGCGCCATGGTGCTCAACGCGGCCATCCTCATTAAATTTAAAAACAGGCTTACCAGAAGACAGAGAAAAGCTTTCTGGTGCTATACCCTTATTCCGGCAGCGGCGCTGGTTGTACAGACATTTATTTACGGAATTTTCCTTACCATGTTTGCAGGTGTCATAGCTGCGGTATTAATGTTTGTTTTCATACTGGAAGACCAGGTTGACAAGTACTGCGAACAGGAAAGAGAAAATACCCAGCTGAGGGTTTCCATAATGCTGAGCCAGATTCAGCCCCATTTCCTGTATAATACCCTGGACTCCATATACATACTTTGCGAAAAGGATCCGGAAAAGGCCCAGAAGGCCGTAAGCTATTTCGCTGACTACCTGAGGCTTAATCTCAGCTCAATAAACCGTGAAACACCTGTAACCATTGAGACAGAAATGAATCACGTGAAGACATATCTTGAACTGGAAAAAATGTCTTCTGAAGATACTCTGAATTACAATCTGGATATAGAGGCAGGAGGATTTATGGTTCCGGCCCTTTCCGTACAGCCTCTTGTTGAGAACGCGGTAAAGCATGGAACTGCCAAGAAATCTGGCGGCGGTACCGTAAACGTTAAGATATGTGAATACGATGACTTCTATGAAATTTATGTTATAGACGACGGAGTAGGCTTTGACTTGTCGCAGCCGCCTGATGATGAGAGACTTCATCTCGGTATGGAAAATGTGCGCAGGAGACTTGATGCCATGTGCGGAGGAACCCTTACCGTCAGCAGTGCTCTGGGCAAAGGAACGACGGCTGTAATAAGGATTCCTAAAAAAGAGGACGAGAAAGAATAAGCTGAAAGGGATTTAAATGAAAATTATAGCTGTAGATGATAAAAAACTTACACTGGAGGCCCTGGCAGACGCAATCAGAAAAGCCGAGCCGGAAGCAGAACTGCATTGCTTCAGAAGCGGCAGAGATGCCCTGTCTTTCGAGGGAGCAGCGGATTGCGATGTTGCCTTCCTCGATATCGAAATGCCGGAGATCAACGGAATCACTCTGGCAAAGGAACTGAAACTGGCAAATCCGGATATTAATATAATATTTGCAACGGGATATGGTGAGTATACCGGAGAAGCTATCGAACTTCACTGCAGCGGATATCTCATGAAGCCAATAACACCGGAAAAGGTCCGCAGGGAGCTGGATGATCTGCGATATCCGGTTGAGTATAAAAGGACAAAGAAAGTGCTGATTCAGACCTTCGGGAATTTTGAAATATATGTGGAAGGAGAACCTTTGTATTTTCAGCGGGAAAAGACAAAGGAAATCCTGGCATATCTGGTAGACAGGAGGACCCTGTGCAGCCATAAGGAGATTATAGCGGCCCTCTGGGAAAAGGATGTGAGCGATTCCTATTTCAGACATCTGTATAAAGATCTGAACGATACACTCAGAGAAAAGGGATGCGAAGACATTCTCATCCATCAGAGAGGAAAGCTGGGAATTGCATCTGCTAATATAGACTGCGACTATTATGACTGGCTGGAAGGAAAGCCACATGCTCTTAATTCATACAGAGGTGAATACATGTCACAGTACAGCTGGGCTGAGTTTACTCACGGTTCCGTAAAGTAAGGAGGAAATGCTGTGCCAAAGAAAGTGAAAGAAATCATTATAAAATTTTTAATATACGGAGGAATCAGCAAAGAAGATTACAATGAAAACAGGGATTCTGTCATGAGAAGAAACATGGAGACCCTGCCTCCGGCATCTGCAGTGACAACGCTGATGTTTGCAGGACTGCTGCTGAGCAGCTTATTTTCTGAAGCGATAAACAATGCTCATACGTATTATCTTATAATGTTCCTGCTGGCCCTTTTTGTGCTTATTATGTCACTGACCGCTGTAAAACATAAACCGGAACTGAGTATTCTGATGTGGTATCTGCTGTTTCTGGCCTTCGGCCTTTACGGTGTACTGCTTAATACCTTTGTCAGACCTGAACTTTCGGCGACTACCATCTGTGTGTTTGTGGTAGCAGGACCGCTGCTTATAATAGACAGACCGGCGAGAGTATTAAGCTTCATGCTGGCACTTGCAGCTGCATTTATTGCATGTGCAGTGAACACGAAGACTCCATATCTGGCCTTTGCTGACAGCGTTAATCTGGCTTGCTGTCTACTTATGGGAATGACCATTTATGTCTGCATGAATCATGTGAGACTGCGTGAGATAGTTCAGGCCAGACATCTATGTCATGAAAGAGATACGGACAGGCTTACAGGCCTTCTTAATAAAGCTGCTGCCGAGGAATCTATACGCCTCCAGCTCAGAGAAATGCCGGAAAAAGGTGCCCTTATGGTAATGGACATCGATGATTTTAAGAACTTCAACGATACATACGGACATGCTTTCGGAGATGTTATACTCAACAGAACTGCAGGCTGTATAACGTCAGTCTTTGATGAGACGGCGACCTGCAGCAGGTTCGGCGGGGATGAGTTTGTTATATACGTTCCTGAAACCTCCGAACATGACCTTGCAGTTATGCTTGATAATCTGGCGGATACACTGAAAAGAGATATAACCCTGCCGCGTCAGGATAAGCATGTGTCTGTAAGCGTTGGAGCAGCCTTTGCCAGCAGACACGGAAACGATTACAGAGATCTTTTCCAAAGTGCGGATACGGCGCTTTATGCGGCTAAAAAAGCAGGAAAAGACCGCTATATGATTTACTAGGCATTTATTGGAGGAAAGATCGTGAACGATGTTTTCAGAGCTGAAAAAAAGTACCTTCTTAATCTGCTTGAAATGGCACGTACAGAGGATTATTTGGACAGGATTCTTACACCGGACCCCCACAATGGCAGGGACGGTTATATGGTGCGCTCTCTCTACTTTGATACTGTCAATGACAAGGATTTCTTTGATAAAAAAGACGGTCTGGAGGCTAGAAAGAAAATCAGGCTCAGGCTTTATGACACATCTTCTGACAGAGTCTTGCTGGAAGTTAAACAGAAGCAGGGAGAAAACCAGAGAAAACGTTCACTAAAGATAAGCCGTGAACATGCCTTGAGACTGATAGACGGTGATTTTACACCCCTTCTGACATACAGGGATAAGTTTGCCCTTGAATGTTACGCCATGATGCAGACGGGTATTTACCGTCCGAGGACCATTGTGGAATACGACAGAAAGGCATACATAGCGAAAGAAAACAGAACCCGTATCACCTTTGACAAGAGAATAAGGGCAACAGAAAGTTCTATGGATTTTTTTAACCCCCACCTTGTGTTAAATCCGGTAATAGATGCACACAGTGCAGTTCTGGAGGTTAAATACAATGGGTTCCTGCTTGCATATATTCATGATTTTTTAAGCTGCGTTGATAAGGCGCCTGTGGCCATGAGCAAATACACTCTGGCGAGGCAGCAGAGTCTGCTGACACAGTTTTAAAGGGAGGAAAGGAAAAAGTGAGAGAATATTTATTCAGCATATTGGAGGATCAAAGCGGTTTTTCTTTTGAAGAGGTAACGGCAAATATCCTTGCTTCTGTGATTATAGGTCTGTTCATTTTTGTTTCGTACTACATATCTCACAGGGGAACAATATATAGCAAAAAATTCAATGTTTCCCTGGTGGTACTGACAGTACTTACCTCAACGGTTATGACCGTAATCGGAAACAACATTGCCCTTTCCTTAGGTATGGTCGGTGCCCTTTCAATCGTGCGTTTCAGAACCGTTGTCAAGGATACCAGAGATACAGTTTACATTTTCTGGACCATTGTGGCGGGTATCTGCTGCGGTGTAGGTGACTATAAGGTGGCCGCTGTTGGAAGCGGAGCGGTTTTTCTCATTCTGCTTTTATTCGGCGGTATCAAAAGCGACCGGAGAATGCTCCTTATAATAAGAGGCGGCAGAAACATGGAAGCACCGGTCCAGTCTTTAGTATTCAGGTTCTTTGAGCGCAAGGCTGTTATGCGTGTAAAAAACACTACAGAGAACTCCATCGAGTATATTTTTGAGATATCAGACAGAGCACTTCGCAAAGCAGAAAAAAACAATTCCGGAATCTGCGATGCTCTTTACGCCCTAGGCAACATAGAGTATGCCAATATAGTAATGCAAAACGATGAAATATCCAGCTAAGAGGTCAGAGAATGAAGTATAAGATTGCAGGCGCTCTGGCCTGTCTTATTGTTTTGACAATTGCACTTATGCCCTCATCCCAGTCAATGGACGGCAGCAAGGGACCGCGTGTTCACCAGCATATTGAGGCTCAATCGGTGACGAAGACGGCGTGCAGTCACGACGAAGGCGTATTCTGCACGCATCTGCCTCTGGTGGTAATTGATACTGATGGAGTAACGATACCGGGAGAACCTTTGTACGACGAAGATGGAAATAGAGTCACGGGGCAATATACTGCTGCTGAAGATGGAGCCTCAACCATTACAGCCCGTTTTTCAGTGGTGGATAATCAGGAAAAGAATAATCATACCGGAGATGATGCTTCTGTAAACAGTTTGATTGATATACGCAAAAGAGGCGCATCATCACGCCATTTTGATAAGGCAAGCTATGCAATAAAGCTTAAGACCAAAGACGGCGACAATAACCCGCAGGAAATCATGGGCATGGATTCCCATCACGAGTGGGTGCTTTACGGACCGTACCTTGACAAAACCCTGATCAGAAATTATGTCTGCTATAATATTGCCGGAGAAATAATGGATTACGCTCCCAACGTGCGTTTCTGCGAGGTTGTTCTCAATGGGGAGTACAGAGGCCTTTATCTTATGGCTGAGAGCATTACCGCCGGAAAGGATGGCTCGCGTCTCGAAATAACTGTTGACAAGAAGGACAGAACTTTTTCCGGATATATACTGCGCATTGACAGAGGCAGCAGTAACGAGCTTAAAAATATAGACCCGTTTACGGCATATACCAGGAGAATTAAGCAGCAGTTCGACATTGTATATCCGGGTAGCGGCAATCTCAGTGAGGAGATGGCTGAGAGTATAAGACAGGACTTTTCAAAATTCGAGAAGACTCTGTATTCCTACGACTATGACGGAAATGAGGGATATAAAAAATATATAGATCCTGTATCCTTTGCCGATTATTTCATAATAAACGAATTTACCTGCAACTATGATGCAGGGTGGCTTTCAACATATGTGTACAAGGAGGCCGGAGGAAAACTTAAA
The DNA here is from genome assembly GCA_964619875.1 of uncultured Oscillospiraceae bacterium. Lineage (GTDB taxonomy): Bacteria > Bacillota > Clostridia > Peptostreptococcales > Anaerovoracaceae > SUG1106. The sequence continues at coordinate 22,870 of CAZUFU010000009.1, read as the reverse complement.
ATGTGTGTCTGGGACTTCAACTCCGCCTGGGATAACTACCAGGATGCAAACATTAATACGGATGGATTTCAGATGCAGGACTGTCTCTGGTATTTCATGCTGACCAAGGATGAGGACTTTATAGAACTGATTATCGATAGATACATAGACCTCAGGGAAACATTCCTTAGTGATGAATATCTGGACCGTTATATTGACGAGACAATAGCTTATCTGGGGGATGCCGTAGACAGGAATTATCAGGTTTGGGGCTATACTTTCAGTGAGGAATGCGATCTGCTCCAGCCGACAGAAAGAAATCTGCGAAGCTATGAGGAAGCTGTGGGACAGCTTAAAGACTTCATACATCTGCGTGGGCAGCTCATGGATGAGAATATTGAAACTCTGCGCCAGTATTGTGCCGAGTCCAAAGTGAAAAAATTTAACGAAAACAGCAATTAAGAGGACGCCTTATGAAAAAATTCATTGTAGCCGTTTCATTGATTGTTGCCGCTTATTTTTTATTTGATTTTGCCTATTATCAGATGGGCTGGTATCTGCCTGCTCCGTGGCAGAAAGAAGCGGAAACCTTCATGTCGGTTTCAGAGGACAAGATATATATGGACACAGGCAACGGGCCGGAGGAGTTTGAAATCAGAGGTGTGAATATGGGCTCCGGAATTCCGGGCAAATGGTCCACGGAGTTTGCCATAGACAAGGAAACCTACCTCAGATGGTTTGAGTATATTCAACAGATGGGTGCCAATACCATCAGAATATATACCATACAGTCCGATGATTTCTATAATGCATTTTACGAGTACAATGAAGGAAACGATAATCCGCTTTATCTCATCCACGGCGTATGGGTCAGTGATTATGTGCAGAATTCATATAGGGATGCTTACGACAAGGACTTTAAAGGAACCTTCGAGGAAAGCTGCAGAACCATGGTGGATGTTATCCACGGAAAGAGGACATTGAGGGTTGGCTATTCCGATAACATGGGTTCAGGAAAATACAGAAATGACATTTCACAGTGGGTAATCGGGTACATTCTGGGAGTGGAATGGGAGGATGTAACCGTTGCCTACACAGATGAGAAATACAAGGACGATGACCGATATAACTCATATAGCGGCAAATATATGTTTACCACCGTGGATGCTTCGCCTTTTGAGGCCATGCTGACCGAGGTCGGTGATAAAATCATAGAATATGAGACGCTGAGATATGGACAGCAGAGGCTTATAGCCTTTTCTAACTGGCCGACTACGGATCCCTTTGACTATACTGACAGGATTGCGGACTTTTTCATGAAATGTGCCAAGGTGGATGTGGAGCACATCAGAACCACAAATGAGTTTATTTCCGGACAGTTTGCATCATACCATGTATATCCATATTATCCGGATTATTTCGAATATGTGGATAAATATGGGGAGGCATTCTCGGATTACGGAATAGAAGAGGCGGATATCTACGACGAAAACGGCAGCAGAAACACCTACAGAGGATATCTGGAGGCTCTGAAGACACACCACACCATTCCGGTGATTATTTCTGAATTCGGTGTCTCCACAGGCAGAGGAATGGCCCAGAGGGACATCAATACAGGTAGAAACCAGGGTAACATGTCTGAAAATGAACAGGGACAGGCGATCATAGACTGCTGGAAAGACATAAAGAGTGCAGGATGCGCGGGCGGATGTGTTTTCTCATGGCAGGACGAATGGTTCAAGAGAACATGGAATACCATGTATGCCATAAATCTTAAAAGGACACCTTTTTGGTCAGACTATCAGACTAACGAGCAGTATTTCGGACTTCTGGCTTTTGACCCGGGAGATGAACAGTCCGTATGCTATGTGGACGGTGATGTATCCGAGTGGAGTGCAGAGGACATTGCTGCTGTTAACGGTGATATGTCTGTTTCAGCTAAATATGATGAAAAGTTCCTGTACCTGCTGGTAAATAAAAAAGACTTTAAATTCGGTGATGAGACCCTTTATATCCCTGTGGATACCACTCCTAAGTCCGGCAGTGATTACTGTGAAAATTACGACCTGATGTTTGACAGGGCGGCGGATTTCCTTATAACAATCAGTGGAAAAAACAACAGCCGAATTCAGGTACAGGAAAGGTATGAAGCCCTCCGTTCTACATATAGTCAGAATGTTTATAAATACGACACCTACGAAAAAGTTAATGTTCCAGACAAAGACTCGCCGAAGTTCGTAAATATTGATATGATTTTACAGACAGCGACGGCATTGCAGTATAACGATGACACTCAGGAAGCAGAGACCTATGAAACGGGCAAACTTACCTACGGCAACGGAAACCCGTCCTGCGAAGACTTTAATTCCCTTGCTGATTTTATAGTTAAAGGCGATAACGTTGAAATCAGAATTCCGTGGCAGCTTCTGAACTTTGCTGACCCGTCGGAAATGAAGATACATGATGACTATTATGAGCATTACGGTGTGGAGCACATCGAAATAGAAGAAATGTATCTGGGCATAACAGACGGTTCCGGCGACGGAAGGACAGAGCTTAAGCCTCTTGCTCTGGAGGGATGGGACGGCAATGTGACTTATCACGAAAGATTGAAGGAATCTTACTATATGATCAAGGACTACTGGACGAAAGGAGAACAGCAGAAGCAGTGAATGTTGAAACGGTAATTTATTCATATCTTGCCATTTGCGGTGCAGTTATAGTTTTTAACATCGCTTCTGTTTTCGTGCTTAAAAGCAAGGATACCAAGCTGCATAGACGTGCAGCAGAATTTGAAAGAATAATAAAGGAATGTCTTAAGGATATTGAGGATGGACGAGAAATTGATGCCTCTCATATTGATTTTCTGATGAAAAAGCTGAGAAATCTCAGTAGCCTCACGGCCTTTGATACTGCTCTGAAAAGTCTGAAAAGCGAAAACCGTCAGATTCTGGAGAAATACCTTTTGGAAATCAATCCTGTGTTTGAAAACCTCATGGGCAGATATATCTCAGACAGGGATGTAATAAAGGTCACATATTTTGCATATGTGGTAAGCGAATACGGAGTCATAGAAAACCATGCTTCCGCCAGAATGATCAGATATCTGCTCCGGCTTCTACGGGTGCCGAGCATATACTGCCGTGAAAATGCCCTTCATGCTATTTACTCATCGGGAGATGAGGATGCAGTGCTTAAGGCTCTTAAAATAGTCGATGAACTTCCCGATTTTCATCACAGCAAGCTGGTATATGACGGCATGTATAACTTCTGTGGAAATAATAAGAGACTTATAGAAAAACTATTATATTTTTTTGACAGCTATTCTCTGCAGATGCAGGTTGCCATACTTGACTATATACGATTCATATCAGGAGACTATTGCAGAGAAATGATGGAAAAGATGGCAGACAGCAACTCGGACGATGAGATAAAATTCTGCTGCATAAGGTATTTCGGCAAATACAGATATGAGCCTGCTTACCCTATGCTCCTTGACTTTGCAGCAAATGACGCCCACAAGCGATGGGAATATGCTTCCATAGCATCTCAGTCCCTTGCATCCTATCCTTCGGAACATACAGTGGAAGTCTTAAAGGAAAACCTCCACAGCCGGGAATGGTATGTGCGTTCTAATGCTGCCCAGAGCCTTGAAAAACTGGGTGTGACCTATCTGGAACTTCAGGACATCTTTGACGGCAGCGACAGGTATGCCAGAGAGATGCTGCAGTACAGATTCGACCAGAGAGAGCTGGAAAAAGGAGGTGCAGTATAATGTCTCCTGAATTATATGAGATCATAGACATCATCCTTAAGGCATGCAGCGCGTTTTTCCTTGTATATCTTATAGGATATTCCACTTTTCTTTTCGCCTCTGTAGTGGCTGGCGCATCGGCTCTGTATCAGAAAAAAAGACAGGAAAGGCTTAAAAATACACTTATGGAGGACTACTATGTTCCTATCAGCATAATAGTTCCGGCTTACAACGAGGAAGTAACCGTGGTTGAGACTGTGCGCTCACTCTTGGCGCTGGATTACAAGCTTTATGAGATAATTGTCGTAGATGACGGCTCCAGGGATGAAACGGCAGCAAGGCTTATAGAGGCCTTCGATATGCACAGAATAAGGCGGCCTATGAGAAGACAGGTTCCGTGCAAGAGAGCTGAATTCGTTTACGAGTGTGTTTCAGAAAAAGTATCCATAACTCTGGTCCGCAAGGAAAACGGAGGCAAGGCTGATGCCCTAAATATGGGGATAAACGTCTCTAAATTCCCGTATTTCATATGCATGGATGCGGATTCAATGCTGCAGCACGATTCACTGACCAGGATTTCCAGACCTATTCTGGAGTACGATAATCTAGTGGCCGTGGGAGGAACTGTGAGACCGGTTAACGGCACGCAGCTGGAAAACGGCCGGGTAAAGAAATACCGCATGCCCCGCAATCTCCTTGCGGCTATGCAGGTGCTGGAATACGACAGATCTTTCCTGGCGGCCAGAATACTTTTTGACATGTTTAACGGCTCGCTGATTATTTCGGGAGCTTTCGGAGCATTCAAAAAAGATGTGGTCATACAGGCTGGCGGTTATGATACTGACACGGTGGGAGAGGATATGGAGCTGGTAATCAAGCTGCATGACTACTGCAGGGCATGCAAGATGGACTATCGCATCAAATATGCCACTGATGCTATCTGCTGGACTCAGGTGCCGGAAAATATGAGAGATCTGTTTGGCCAGAGAAAACGCTGGCACAGAGGGCTGTTTCAGAGCATGTGGAAGCACAGGAACATGTTCTGCAATCCAAGCTACGGGCTTGTAAGCTTCATATCGTACCTGTACTTTCTTGTTTATGAACTGCTGTCACCTTTTATCGAGGTTTTCGGCATAATAACTGTGGTGCTTGCGTACATAGCCAACGTCCTTAATGTAAGATTTATGCTCATGTTCTTCGTTATATATGCGGTTTTCGGCACTATAATGTCGCTGACGGCTTTCTTCACCAGGACGCAGACTGTGGATCTGAAGCTGACGCCGGGGGATGCGGCCAAGGCTGTGCTTCTCTGCTTTTTCGAAGTAACATGCCTGAGGATGGTTATGGCCTTCGCCAGAATGTCATCTTTCTTCGGATACAAGAAGGGAAAGAACCAGTGGAAAAAAATTCAGCGTAAGGAAATGAACTGGAAGTAACAGATGAAAAAAATGCGTAATGTTTCAAAACTTAATAGAGCTATGATGCTGCTTGTTGTTTTTCTCATGACTTTTACGATTACCACGGGGAGACATTTCATGGCTTTTGCTGACGTTTTAACCACTTCTGAGCCGACAGGTGATGCAGGCTGTGTTTACGTCGCAGGGGACCCGGATGGATTTCCTATGGAGTATTACAACGAGGCGACTGATGAGTACGAGGGAATAATGCCCGATGCCCTTAGGCTTGTTTCTGAGAAAACAGGCCTTGATTTCGTGTACATAAGTGCGGGAACCGAGGATCAGAGACAGAGACTTCTGAAGAACAACCAGGTACAGATGATTACAGGGTATGCAACTGTTGAGTTTTCTGATGTCGCATCTGATAAATTGAAGAAGCAGGTGACCTCTGCCCTGAACGGAATAACGGACAGAGAGTGGAAGGAACTCTCTCAGAATTACCTCTATGAAGGGGACAGAAACACAGAGCCTCAATGGCAGAGACTGCTGAAAAGATGGCACTGGGCTCTGCTCACACCTGTAGTGATTATCCTTCTGATATGCATTGCAAGGGAGAGAAAAAAGGCCTTTATTGCCGGCATGGAAGACGGCACTCTCCGTATGGGTGATGAAAACTATTTCAGCTACAGTTTTGACAAAAAAATCAGGGAAAACCTGAGACAGATATATTACATATTCTTTATTTCCATAGACAATGACTATGTGAAACATTCCTTTGAAACAGACGAGTTCAAGGAGGTTCTGCGCCATACAGCACAGATAATCAGCGATAACATGGGTAAAGACGATATCATAGCCAGGATATCTGACGGAGGCTTCGGGGTGGCCCTTCAATGCAGCAACAGGGAGGCGGCAGAGGACTGGGCAGACAATCTGCTTTCGGAGCTGTCTGATTTTGGCGGAATTGTTTCTACAGATAAAAAGCCGGTTGTACGCTGCGGAATCTGCCCTGCAGCTGGACCTGAGGCTGATGCTCCCGGGCTTTTATTCACTGCACACCAGTGTTTCCTCCGGGCTGAAAAGGAAGAGAAGCTTTATGTATTCCAGAGCGGTGATATGAAGAGGGAACAGGAGGAAAGACGTCTTCTTATCAAAAACACTATGGACTCAATTAAAAACGGAGAATTCAGGTTGTATCTGCAGCCTGTGGTTCTGGCAGGGACAGGTGAAATTGCAGGAGCTGAGGCACTGACGAGATGGGAGCATCCTACTCAGGGACTTCTGCCTCCGTCCAGATATGTGGGTCTGCTTCAGGAGATAGGAACCATAGGAGAGCTGGACTTCTTTGTATTCGAAGAGGTATGTAAGAACCTTGCAAAATGGAGGGGCACACCTCTGGGAAAAATGCGTATATCCTGTAACTTTACCAGAATGTCCATAGGTACTGAAGGCTTTGATGCGAGAATCAGGGAGATTGCGTCAAGATATACATTTGACCGCAGCAGACTGGTAATAGAGATAACTGAGGATACCATGGTAAAATCGGCGGAAAATGCTATAAAAAATATAGAGTCAATAATTGAGGAAGGCTTCAGCTGCAGCCTTGACGATTTCGGGAGCGGATACACTTCATTTACAGATCTCCGCGACTATCCATTTAACCTGGTAAAGCTGGACAGAGATATTATTCTGGAGACTGAAAGCGAATCCGGCAGGGAACTTATAAACGGTCTTGTAGCTCTTTGTCACAGCATGAATAAAGAGGTAATCTGTGAGGGCGTTGAAAACAAACGCCAGCTTGAGGTTATACGTCAGGCCGGCGGTGATTACGTTCAGGGATTCTATTTTTATAAGGCTCTTCCTGTGTCCGAAGCAGAAAAAATAATGGCAGGTGTTCATAACTGACCGGAGCTTAAAACTGCACCTTTGACAGATACTATTCTGGAGGCGGCCTCATTGGCTTTAGACAGAGCTTCTTTCATACTGAGCCCTTTTGCCAGGCAAGCTATAACCGCTCCGCAGTGGCCGTCACCGGCACCTATAGTATCCACTATACGCTCAGGTTTTACTGCTTCTACCATGGCAAATTCTTTGCCATCATAATAACAGGAGCCTTTTTCGCCTGCCGTTGCGATGACCGTTTCTCCGGTCATGGCGAAAAGAGCGGCGCATGCAGATTCAATATCTGAGGCTCCGGTGTATCTGGTAACCTCATCCTCGTTCAGGTGAACTAACGGGTGAAGCGCGAAGATTCTTTCCATAAGCTTATTATCTATTTTATCAATTCTCGGGCCGGGTGCAAAGACTGGCTTTATTTTGCTCTTTTCCAGAAAATCTACGATTACATCTCCGGTTTTATCTTCGATTTCAAGGCCGCATATATATGCGCAGGAAAAACGGTCGGGATTGAGAAGATCAAACCAGTCCTTCTCAAAAAGATATTCGGCACCGTGATAGGAGACAAAAGTTCTTTCGCCGGATTCCTCCACGAAACAATAGCAGCACCCGTTTTCGCTGTCAGGAGCGGGAATGGGGCTCGTAATCCCCTTTGCGGCAAGTTCTTTCCGGACAAAGTCACCGTAAATTCCCTGGCCTACAGGTGAGAACAGGGTGTATGGTACTCCGAAGAGATCTATCATGGCCGAAACGTTGTAGGCGCAGCCGCCGAGAGAGACAGTCTGTGATTTTACATGAATGTCCTGCGCCGTAGCGGGCAGGACATTGACGTTTATTATTACATCGGCAACAGTTGAACCGATAACCAGTATATCTGTTTTATGTGAAGAACCTGCGGCCATTTTAAGCCTCCGCGGAAGGGTCGTATTCAAAGCAGTCCATGTATTTAAGCTTGAAGGCGTTTATTCTGTGGAGACGGTCGATGCGCTCTTTAGTTGCCGGGTCATCGATTTCTTCCGTTCTGATATATCTGTCTAAAACCGCATAGGTGAAGCCCAGGTTTTCCTCGTCAGTCTTAGGCTGGAGTCCGTCAATAGGTGTCTTATCCACAAACATCGATGAAAGGCCCAGAACTCTTCCTATTGCCTTTACCTCTTGAACCGTCAGGTGGCTGAGAGGGCTGAAATCACCGGCTCCGTCGCCGTAGCGTGTTGCATAGCCTACCCAGTCCTCAGACAGGTTACAGGTGTTGGCAACACGGCCGTTTACAGATTGTGAAACAGCATAGGTCGCAGCCATTCTCAGACGAGGCGGCAGATTGGTTATGGTCTGTGTTTCTACCTTGTCAAGCTGGGAATTCAGCTGATTTACCAGACCGTCGAAGCAGTCTTTTATATTTATTGTATAATGCTTTATTCCCAGGTGCTCTACAAGCGCGTAGGATACATCTATATCAAATTGTTCACCTTTAGGAAGCAGTACTCCGATAACATTTTCCTTTCCAAGAGCTTCACAGCAAAGAGCTGCGACTACGGAGCTGTCCTTTCCTCCGGAAATGGCCACTACAGCCTTGCAGCCGGGACCGTTTTCCTCGAACCAGCTGCGGATCCATTCTACTATATCGTTCTTTACCTTAAGAGCATCAAATGCCATATTCCGTACCTCCTGTAATATATTCAAGTTCGTTTCGGATAATTTAACTAGGGACAGTATACCCCTTTTTTATAAAAAAGAAAAGAAAAAAGTGGCGGCATGGCCTATATTGTTGTATAATATTTTTTGGAGTTATCCGTAAAAGGAACTCGGAAGGACAGGTGTATAATGAAAGAAATTTTTATTAAAAACTTGAGAAAAGATATGGAAATCACCGACTTCTTCATGGTTAAATCCTGCGCTATCAAGACAGGTGCCAACGGCAAACAGTACTTTGATATCACGTTAGGGGACAAGACAGGAGAGGTTTCGGCGAAAAAATGGGATGTGAGCGAGGCGGAACAGGGAAGCCTTGTTCAGATAAAAGAAAAGGAAATCGTCAAGGTAAAGGGCCTTGTGACGGAGTGGGCAGGCCAGCTGCAGCTCCGTATACAGAAGATACGCAAAGCGACAGCGGAGGACGGTCAGGTTATGGCTGACTTTGTCAAAGCTGCTCCTGAGGACCCGGGCCAGATGTACGAATATATATATAATGTTGCAGAGGGACTGGAAGATGAGGACCTTAAGCGGATCTGCGTCAAGGTACTCACCGATAACAGGGAAAAACTCATGTACTATCCTGCAGCATCCAAAAACCACCATGCACAGCTGGGCGGGCTTCTCTATCACACTAAGAGAATGCTCATGACCGGCGAGAGAGTGTGCCAGGTATATACAAATCTTAACAGAGATTTAGTGCTGTGCGGTGTTATAATGCATGATATGGAAAAGCTGAACGAAATTGAAGCGGCTGAGGACGGAATCGCGTCAGGCTATTCTTTTGAGGGCCAGATGCTGGGGCATATAATACAGGGTGTCAAGACCGTGGACAGGCTCACACTGGAACTGGGTTTCCCGAGGGAAAAGGCCATAATGCTGGAACATATGATACTGTCTCATCACTATGAACCGGAATTCGGAAGCCCTAAGAAGCCTCTGTTCCCGGAGGCGGAAGTTCTTCACTATCTGGACATTCTGGATGCAAGGATGTTCGATATGCAGGCGGCTCTGGATGCCACAGAACCGGGAGGTTTCAGCGACAAGATATGGACTCTGGATAACAGACGACTCTATAAACCGATGGATACGAAGGAGGAAGCAGATGATTAAGATACCTAAGGAAGTCAAAAGAATTATGAAGACCCTTGAGGATGAAAAATTCAAGGCATATACCGCAGGTGAATGTGTCAGGGACAGCCTGGCGGGGCTGAAACCCTGTGACTGGGATGTTGCAACCTCCGCAAGTCTGGAGGATCTGAAGAGATTGTTTCCTGATGCCAGTGTTGTCAGTGAAAAGTTCAGCGTTATAAGAATGGATTTCATCGATGAGGTATATGACAGAGAAGGTGATTTCGTAGGTGAAGAGGGAATAATAGTTGACGTTGCAACCTTCAGAAAGAGCGGCGTATATGCCGATGGAGGAAAAGCGGATACTGTACAGTTTGCCGATACTATCGAAGAGGATCTGACCAGACGTGAATTCACCATGAACGCTATTGCTGACAACGGCTACGACCTGATTGACCCCTTTGGGGGCAGGGAGGATATAAAGAACAGGCTGATAAAGACCATCGGAGATCCTTCCGAAAGCTTCAGAGATGACCCTGTCAGAATGCTCAAAGCCATCAGATATGCTGCAGAACTGGACTTCGACCTGACCCAGAGTGTTTACGAAGCTATCTGCGCAAACTACAGACTGCTGGAAAAGATAAGTATAGACCGTTTCAGAAATGAATTTGTCAATACCCTCAGCGCTGCCCATGCAGGCAAGGGGCTGGGACTCATTATGGACACAGGAATAATCAACCTTATTCTCGGCGATGACGTAGTAAAGAACCTGACCAGACGGGAAAAGAACGATCTGGTTGTGCTCTCTCAGAATATAGACAGGTCCAAGCAGGTACCGGAGAGAAGACTGGGGCTTTTTTACATAACCATGGATAAAAAAAGAGCTCTTCCGTCCATTGAAAAGTTCAACTTCGACAGCAAAACACGCCAGCACCTCATTGACGCTGTCCACGATATGCCGAAGCTCTACTTCACTTCAACCAAGGAAATGCTCAAGAAGTTCATCTACGAAAGAGGAATGGACAGGTATAATTATCTGGCAAACCTTGAAAAAGCCCAGAGAATTGTTTTCGATTACGATTCGGAGACTAAAATCAAAAGCAAGATGTATCTCCTTGAAGAAATACATGCACTCCACGAACCTATCTTCCCTGAGGATCTTGCCATCGACGGTAACGACCTCATCGAGGCGGGCATCTGTGAAGCCGGTGAGACGGACAAGATGCTGGGAATGCTTGTAGAAAAAATTCACATCAAGCCTAATCTTAACACTCGCAGTGAGCTTCTCAAGCTGGCCAAGCTTTATAAGAGAAACAAGCTTGCTGCAATGACCAGAGGAGTAAAGTGGGTACGTTAAACAATGTTACGAAGATAAGCCAGGTCACCCCGGAGGTGACCTGGTTTTTGCGCAATTTAGGATTTTCAAATTACTATATTATAAAGATTTTTGATCTGGTGGGGGATGCTGCCATCGGTCTTACGGAGGATAACCCCTACTGGCTTCTGGAGGAGTTTCCACGTCTGGGATTTGACCGTGCCGACAGCGTGGCGCGAAAGCTGGGCGTCAGCCCGGACAGCCACCTGCGGCTGGAGGCCGCGGTGGCTTATGGCCTTCGCTCCTATGCGTCGGAAGGCCATACTTTCGCGCCCCTGGATGAGTTCTGCGTCAAAGCAGCTGAATTTCTCGATGCGGACACCGGCCTGGTGCGTGATGTCATAGAGGATATGTCCTTTTCGGGTGATGTGCAGCTGACCAACCTGGGCGGCAGGCAGGTCCTGTACTTTTACGGATTTTACAGAGCTGAATGCACGGTGGCCGGCAAGCTGGCAGCGCTTGCGGACCCGGCAGGAGGTCTGGCACCTGTGGCAGGCAATCCCCTTGCCCTTATAAAAAAGGCAGGTGCAGACCGGGGCATAGAGCTTTCAGAACAGCAGACCGATGCGGTTATGAATTCACTGATAAGTGGAGTATCCATAATTACAGGCGGCCCCGGCACCGGCAAAACCACCATCATAAACGCGCTGATTTCCATACTGGAGGAGAGCGGCCAGAAGGTGGCCGTGGCCGCACCAACGGGACGGGCGGCCAAGAGAATAATGGAAACAAGCGGGCATCCGGCATGTACCGTCCACAGACTGCTGGAGTACTTTTATAACGAAGAGACGGGCTACATGAGCTTCGGTAAGAATTCCGAAAACCTACTTGACTATAACACCATAATTATTGACGAGGCTTCCATGCTGGACCTGATGCTGACAGAAGCACTGTGCAACGCCATAAAACCGGGTACCAGACTTATACTGGTGGGAGATGCAGACCAGCTCCCTTCCGTAGGCGCAGGCAACGTTCTGGCAGACCTTATCGACAGCGACTATTTCTATATAACACGCCTGACCGAAATACATAGACAGAGCGCCGAAAGCCGTATTGTAGTCAATGCCCACAGAATAAACAGAGGAGAGGCTCCCGCATACGGCGATGATTTCCTGCTGGTCAGATCTGACAAGCAGCAGGATATTCTGGACAAAATTGCAGAAATGGTCACAAAGCTTCCGTCAGGAACCTTTCAGGTACTTACACCTACTAAAAAAGGAATACTTGGAAATGCCAATATGAACGCAAGACTTCAGCAGATGCTTAATCCTCCTGCAGAGGACAAAGCAGAGCTGGAATTCGGAAGCAGAATATTCCGAGTGGGCGATAGAGTCATGCAGATAAAAAACGATTACCGTCTGGAATACCGTGTAGGTCGTCAGACCCCGGGTCAGTTTGACAGCAGGACAGACGGCGATACAGGCAAGGGTGTATTCAACGGAGAAATAGGAAGGGTGACAGGTGTGGACACAGAAATGCGCACTGTTACCGTAGTTTACGATGAGGAACGCTGGGTTGAGTACAGTTATGTGCAGCTTGACGAGATAGAACTTGCTTATGCCGTTACTGTTCATAAGAGTCAGGGCAGCGAATTTCCCACAGTTATAATGCCTATGACCTGGTTTCCTCCGGTTCTGGCTACACGCAGCCTGATATATACCGCAGTAACACGAGGCAGAAACCAGGTTATAATCGTGGGAAACCCTGCCTATCTTGAAAAGATGGCTGCCAACAATCAGAGCCGCAGCCGCAATTCCGGCCTCAAGGACCGGCTTATAGGAATGTACGGATTTTACTGATTTGATGATTTGATTTAACGACTTTGTTGATGAAAAAACGCAGGAATGGAGAAACCTATGAACTGGACTGCAGAACAGCAAAAAGCGATAGAACTGAGAGATAAGAATATTCTTGTGGCAGCGGCGGCAGGCTCAGGTAAGACCGCCGTTCTCGTTGAGCGCATAAAGCGCCTTATTCTGGAAAACAGGTGTCCTATAGACCGCATGCTCATAGTAACCTTCACCAATGCGGCGGCAGCGGAGATGAAGGAAAAGATAGAAAAGGCCATCAGCAGGGCCATAAGGGACATAAGTGAGAGAAGCGAAGCGGCAGGAGGCCACATGAGCGACGAGGACAGACGCGATCTGGTTTTCCTGAAAAAGCAGGCAGATCTTTTGCCGGCGGCCAGCATCAGCACCTTCCATGCTTTTGCTCTCGATGTGATTCACAGATATTTTTACCTCACGGATATTGAGCCCAACTTTAAAATATGCGACGGAAGCCAGCAGACTATCCTTAAGGGACAGGCCATGGATGAGCTCCTGGAGCAGAGGTATGAGACTGCCGAGCCGGAATATTTTGAATTCTTAAATAAGTTCAGCGGTGACAGAAATGACAACCGTCTGAGAGAGATGATAGAAAAAGCCTACGATACCATTCAGAGTCTGCCAGAGCCTTTTCAGTGGCTGGACGAGACCGTTTCAGCTCTGGACTGCAGCCTTGATGAGTTCATGGACAGCCATGCGGTGAAATATGTGGTTTCAGACTTTATGGAAAGCCTTCAGACCGCACTTTCAAGACTGGAGGAGAATCTGGAGAAGACCCGTGCAGAGGGTCTTGACGGGGCTGAGAATCTGGCTCTTCAGGATCTGGCGGCAGCTCAGACTCTTATGGAAACTGTTGAGACAGGAGACTTTGATAAAATCAGGTCGGCTCTCCAAGCATTTAAACTGCCGGTCATGAGCAAAAAATACTTTGCACCCGAAAACAATGGTGGTGAAAGCACTGCTCTCCTTGAGATAAAGGATTTCATGGAAAAGAACAGAAATGTGCTTAAGGACGCTGTCTCTTCGGCAAAGAAAAACTGCTTCTATGACACAGCCGAAAACCTCTGGCTTGAAGTGAAGGCAACTGCACCTGATGTAGTTTATTTAGCCGGACTGGTAAAGGATTTCAGCTGCTTATATGACGGACTGAAAAGAGAAAAAGGTCTTGTGGATTTCAGCGATATAGAACACCGCGCCTACGAAATTCTCAAGGATGAGGAAGCCGCAGGATTTTTCCGCAATAAATTCGAACACATTTTTATAGACGAATACCAGGACAGCAATGTGCTGCAGGAAGCTCTCATAGATACCATCCGACGTGAAAACAATCTTTTCATGGTAGGGGACGTTAAGCAGAGCATATATAAATTCAGGCTGGCGGAGCCGGAGATTTTTCAGGACAAATATAAAGCCTATGCTGAAGCCATGGAACGTGACGGGCAAAATTCCCTTTCCGAAAAAATAGACCTGAACCAGAATTTCCGAAGCAAAAAGCCGGTAATCGGTTTCATCAATGAGGTTTTCGAAAACATCATGGCAGGCTACGACGAAAACGCTGCGCTTTATCCGGGAGATCCTTTTGCAGAGCGTTCCTTCTCTGAGCCTAAGCTTTATCTGGCCCAGACTCCGTGGGACGAGGATGATGAACCCGACGACGAACTTAAACTCCTTATGAAGGCGGAGAAAGAGGCTCTCGCCGCTGCGAAAATAATACGTGACAGCTTGGGAAAGCCTTTTTTTGACAGCAAACAGGGCAGAGAAAGGCCTCTGACCAAAGGCGATATAGTTATTCTAATGCGCGGCGTCAAGAATTACGGCGACATGTTTTACCGCATTCTCACTGAAAATAATCTGCCTGCCTTCGTGGACGACAATGACGGATACTTCGACACAATTGAGATAAACACTTTCATGGCACTGCTTGCAATTATCGACAACCGTAAGCAGGATGTTCCTCTGCTCACAGTTATGCGTTCAGAAATTCTGGGATACTCCATAAGTCAGCTGGCACAGATAAGGCGCGAATACAAGGATGGCTCTTACTACAGTGCGCTCCTTGCATATTCAGAAGGGGGAGCGGATCCGGAACTGAGGGATAAGGCTGCGGATACTATGAAAAAGATAGATTTATGGCAGCAGCAGAGCAGAGTCCTTCCGCTGGAGGAGCTGGTGTGGGAACTGATGCTTTCCACGGGATTTTATATTGCCATGGGAGCAATGCCTGCAGGGAGTCAGAGACAGGCCAATCTGAGAGCTCTGGTGGATAAAGCTGCCGGCTACCGCCAAACTCAGGACGGTTCGTTATACGGATTCATGGGTTACATTGATGCTGTCAAGGAAAAGAAGGTTCCTATGGGTCAGGTAAAGATGGCAGGAGAGGACGAGGATACGGTGAGAATCATGACCATTCACAAATCCAAAGGCCTTGAGTTCCCTATGGTTCTCCTTTGCGGCTTCTGCCGTAAACTTAACTATACCGCCGTGGGAAAGGGTGCTGCAATCCACAAGGATTTTGGTATCGGCCTTCCTCTCGTAAATTATAAGCAGAGCTGGTTTAAGAGCACACTGCTCCAGAATGCCATCAGGCTGCGTTTTCACCGTGAGGAAGTAGAAGAGGAAAAACGTGTGCTCTATGTGGCAATGACACGTGCCAGGGACATTCTGTATATACTGGGTATTTCCGATGATCCTTCAGAGGATATTGCCGGAGTTATGGATGACATTCCTAAGGATTCCAGCTATTTCACCATGACAGGACGGACCATATGCAGGAAAAGGAGCAGATGGGAAGAGGTACTCAATGCTAATCTTACAGGTTTGTCACGTGGCAGAAAACGTGCTGCTGCCAGAGCTGTAAAGCTTCTGGAGCAGGAGCCGGGACCTGTGAGTGACGAAATAATCGCAAAACTTACTTTCACATATCCTTATGAAAGGGATCTTGCTGTAAAGTCAAAATATTCTGTAAGCGAACTGACAGCTGCAGGGAATAGCCTCAGTCCTGTGGAGCTTGCCGAGCCTGAAAGCTTCAAAATCAGCAGCGGGTTTACTGCAGCTCAGGTAGGAACTATCACACATAAGGTGCTGGAAAAGATGGATTTCGCTGAGGCTGCTGCCGGCGGTACTTCATATATTGAAAAGCTTCTGGAAAAAATGGTAGGGGACGAATTCATCACTGCAGAGGAGGCTTCCTGCGTGGATGCTGTTAAGCTGACGGATTTTGCCGGGTCTTCCCTGGGAATGAGAATTGCAGCCAGTCCTCATGTCTGCCGTGAAAAACCTTTTAATCTGGTATATGAATTTGATGGAAGCCCGGCGCTGGTTCAGGGAATTATCGACTGCTTCTTTGAGGAGGATGATGGATTGGTGCTGGTGGACTATAAGACCACTAATGTCAGAAATGAGGCAGAGTTCCTTCGCCGCAAAGATGAAATTGCCGGCCACTATCAGGTCCAGATGGACATTTACAGGAAAGCCCTGGAGGAAGCCACAGGCAAGCATGTGAAAGAGGCATGCCTGTACCTGACCAACATAGGTGAAATTATAAACTGCTGACTTCTTCAGTCTGGTAAGCTGTAGTTAACATAGGGACAGTTTCGCCTCCGGATATGACTTTTATGCAAAAATGTCTCACGAAGCTCGCAAATGTTGAAATTAAAGCTGCCGTGAGACACCATAGAAAAAATAAAGAATATTATATGCAAAAAACCACGGTATTTGAATAGAAAATCCGTGGTTTTTAATTAATTTTAGGGTATTACGGCGCCTTGACGTTTTTGAAGTGTCTTTTTTGATTTTATTTTAGAGGGTTGCAGCGATTGATGAGACAAAAATGTATAAAACATTGGTATGGTTCCTTCAGAAAAACGAGAATGTAAAATAATTCAAAGAAATAAATGTAAATCATATTGATAAATGCATCCTGATATGATATAATTTCCCAATAAAGACAAAAAGAGGTGATAATAATATGACCTTTATTGATTTAGCAAAAAAAGAACTTAATTTCCAGAAACATTTACTCCGCCAATTTAATAAGCTGCAGAGGATAAAGGATAGCGGCGAGCTTTCTTGCTTAATAAGAAAGACAGGTCAAAAAAAGTATTATATAAAAGATAAGAATTGCAGCCGCAGAAAGTATGTCCGCAAAAACAATCCCGACGAAATGGCGCGGGTGTATCGGCTGCAGGCGAAGGGATTAGGTGAATTTGCAGCGGCAAGGATAACTAAAAATATAAGACTTCTGGTGAATCTGATAAAAGAATTCGAGGCATATGATTTAAAAAGAATTCTGGACGATCTGCCCCCTGAACTGAAACCTGAGACAATACAGAATGGTCTTTGGGCGCATATAGGTAAACTGCACACCGTGAGACAGTCGGAGAAACCAGGTCGGCGCGAAGAACTTAAGCATACAACCAGTTTTGGATTGTTAACCCGCTCAAAAAACGAAGCGCTGATAGCAGAACTGCTCTACGCAGCAGGGATTGAATTTTATTACGAGAAAAGGCTTGAACTATACGATGAAAACGGAAATATCAAAGTGGTATACCCGGATTTTACAATAATCCTGGCCGACGGCAGTGTAATATATTGGGAACACAAAGGCATGATGGGAGATCCGTCCTATGAAGAGATGGACAGAAAGCGTATGCGGATGTACTTTTTAAACGGAATATATCAGCCTCTGAACCTGATTGTGACCATGGATGGTCCCGATGGAGAGTTTTGCGGTGCGGAAATCGGGATGATTATAGACAGTCTGCTGGCGCCAATGGCAAAAAGCAGATTTTAAGCAGAAGCAGCAACCATTGTTTTTTATGTCCATCCTGTGGTATAATACTATATTACCAATTCAAAAAGGGAGATACAGGGATATACGAGGAGAAGAAAAAATGACGGAACTAACCTTATTATACATACTCATCGCCATCACAGCAGTTATGGCAATCGGGCTGATATTAGTCATAATGATAAACAGAGGCCTGAACCGTGAGGTAAACAGTATGGTCAGCGCCTACCAGAACCTTACCAGGCAGGTGGAGGATATACGAAGCGAAAACCAGAATACAGTGCAGACTCTGCAGGGCTCCTTCAAGGTGTTCGGAGACATGATTTCACAGAATCAGCGTGACAGTGCGGAGAATCTTGACAAGCGCCTTGCCGATCTCAACACCAGGTTCAGCCATATGGCCGTAGAAAACGAGCAGAAGCTGGAAAACATCCGTACCTCTATGGAGAAGAAAATCGGCGACCTTACTGAAGATAATAATAAGCAGCTGGAAAAGATGCGGGAAACCGTAGATGAAAAGCTGCAGAAGACTCTGGAAGACCGCATCAGCCAGTCATTCAAGCTGGTAAGCGAAAGACTGGAGCAGGTTTACAGGGGTCTGGGAGAAATGCAGAACCTGGCGGCAGGAGTGGGTGACCTTAAGAAGGTGCTTTCCAACGTTAAGACCAGAGGAATTCTGGGAGAGGTACAGTTGGGAGCAATTCTGGAACAGATTCTTTCACCGGAGCAGTATGAAACCGATGTGAAGACCAGACCGGGAACTGCAGAGCGAGTTGAGTTCGCTGTCAAGCTGCCGGGAGATAAAGACGGAGTGGTATGGCTCCCTATAGATGCTAAATTCCCGGGAGACGCTTATGCCAAGCTTGTGGATGCTTACGATACAGGAGACAAGACTCTTATAGATGCGGCTTATAAAAACCTGGAAAAGATAATAAAATCAGAAGCAAAGGATATAAGAACCAAATATGTTGAGCCGCCATACACAACTGATTTTGCCATAATGTTCCTGCCTTTTGAGGGACTTTATGCGGAGGTTGTAAGACACGGCCTCATAGAGACACTTCAGAAAGACTACAAGATCAACATTGCAGGGCCTACCACCATGGCTGCACTTCTTAACAGTCTGCAGATGGGCTTCAGAACCCTGGCAATCCAGAAACATTCCAGCGAAGTATGGGAAGTACTGGGTGCAGTGAAGACAGAGTTCAATAACTTCGGCAATGTGCTTGAGGCAACAAGAAAGAGAATAAAACAGGCGGACGACGAACTGGATAAGCTTATAGGTACCAGAACCAACGCCATCATGAGGAAGCTTCGCAGCGTTGAAGCCCTCGACAGTAAGGACGCGGGAACGGTTCTGGAGCTGCCGGAGATGGGGCTGCCTGAATCTGATAAACAGGAGAACTGATGAAAATATTTGCAATAGGCGATTTACACCTTTCCTTCGGAGACATGGTTGAAAAACCCATGGACATTTTCGGAGGCCAGTGGGTGGGCCATACTGAAAAATTATATAGCGAATGGAACAGGCTAATCTGCCCTGAGGACACAGTGATAATCTGCGGTGATATTTCCTGGGGGCTGAAGCTGGAGGAGGCCATGGCGGATCTTGACTGGATTCACGCACTGCCGGGCAGGAAGCTGCTGTTCAAAGGCAATCACGACCTCTGGTGGAAAGCCATAGGACGCCTGAACGGTCTCTACGAGGACGGCACCATGAAGTTTATCCAGAACAGCTGTACTATAATTGAGACAGATGGACAAAGCGGAAAGGTAGCCGTATGCGGAACCAGAGGCTGGATTTGTCCCGGAACCGAGGGCTTCAGCGACCACGACAGGAAAATTTACGACAGAGAGGCGGCCAGACTGAAGATGTCCCTGGAAGATGCGAAAAAGACCGGAGCGGACACTATTGTCGGAGTGCTGCATTTTCCGCCGACAAACGATAAACAGCAGAAATCGGCATTTACCGATCTGATGACGCAGTACGGAGTCAAGACCTGCGTATACGGCCATCTCCACGGCAAAGAGGCCTTTAAAAACGGCATGAAGGGCGTATACAACGGTGTTGAATATAAGCTTGTATCCCTTGACTACCTGGAAGGCAGGCCGGCGGAGATACTTTGATTAAAACAACAAAGGAGGCAATGTAATGAAAAAAGCAATCCTGATTATAACAGACAGTCTTGGTGTGGGAGCGCTTCCTGATGCCGCACAGTACGGCGATGCAGGGGCCGATACACTGGGACATATAAAAGAAAAATACGCGAGCCTTAGCATTCCTAATCTTCTGAAGCTTGGTATGGGGAATATTGAAGGAGTCTGCGGAGGCACCATGGCGGTTTCTGAGCCGGAGGGCTGCTTCGGCAAGATGGCAGAGGTTTCAGCAGGAAAGGACACAACCACAGGACACTGGGAAATCGCAGGACTTAAAACCGATGTGCCTTTTAAGACCTATCCTGAAGGCTTTCCGAAGGAATTCATGGAAGCATTTGAACAGGAAATCGGCACAGGATGTCTAGGCAACTATCCTGCATCGGGAACAGCAATAATAGAGGAGCTTGGACCGGAGCACGAGGCCACAGGCAAGCCTATCGTATACACATCTGCGGACAGTGTTTTCCAGATCGCTGCAAACACCGACGTGATTCCGCTGGAAAGATTATATGAAATTTGCAAAATTGCACGCCGACTGCTGGTTGGCGAATGGGCCTGCGGCAGGGTAATCGCCAGACCTTATGTTATTAAGGATGGTAAGCGCGAGAGAACTTCGGACAGAAGAGACTATGCGGTAACACCGCCTGCTGATACTGTTCTGGATATGGTTTCCCAAGGCGGAAAGATGATGTACGGCGTAGGCAAGATAGGTGATATTTTCAATGAAAAAGGAATCACAAAAAGTGTTCATACTGTAAGTAATATGGATGGCGTGGACAAAACTCTGGAAGCCATGAAAATGGATTTTGAGGGCTTTATCTTCACCAATCTGGTGGACTTTGACTCCAAATACGGACACCGCCGCGACCCTGAAGGCTACGGACGCTGCATTGAGGAATTCGATGCCAGATTTCCTGAACTCATTGAGGCTCTCGGGGACGAGGATATTCTGATGATATGTGCAGACCACGGCAACGATCCTACAGCACCCGGAACAGATCACACCAGAGAGTATGTGCCTCTGCTGGTATACGGAAAAAATCTGAAGCAGGGTGTAAATCTGGGCATAAGAAAAACCTTTGCTGATGTGGGTGCAACGGTGGCAGATTTTCTGGATGTGCAGAAACCTGTAATCGGAGAGAGCTTTCTTAATGAAGTGAGGAAATAAAAATGACATTCAACATGAACGATATAATATTTAAAAAGCGTGAAGGCGGGAAGCTTTCCAAGGAGGAAATCGACCGGCTCATCACCGGCTATGTGGCAGGAGAAATCCCCGACTATCAGGTGTCGGCTCTTTTGATGGCCATCTTTTTCAGAGGTCTTGACAGAGAGGAAACCTTCAACCTGACCAACGCCATGCGATACTCGGGGGACACCATAGACCTGTCACCTATTAAAGGCATCAAGGTTGACAAACATTCTACCGGCGGAGTGGGAGACAAGACCACACTCATAGTTGCGCCTCTTGCATCGGCCTGCGGCGTTCCAATCGCCAAGATGAGCGGCAGAGGGCTTGGCTTTACCGGCGGAACTGTAGATAAAATGGAATCGATTCCGGGGTTCAGGACGGCCTTGGCACCGGAGGAGTTTTTAAATCAGGTAAATGAAGTTGGAATGGCAGTAATCGGCCAGACCGCCCACATTACACCTGCAGATAAGAAACTTTACGCACTCAGAGATGTAACATCAACGGTAGATAACTTCGGACTTATCGCCTCAAGTATAATGAGCAAAAAACTGGCAGCAGGCAGTGATGCCATCGTTCTGGATGTAAAATGCGGTGACGGAGCTTTTATGGAAAACCTGGACGATGCAGTGACTCTTGCAAACCTTATGGTTGATATCGGAACCGATGCCGGCAGGAAGACAGTAGCTGCGATAACCGACATGAGCCAGCCCCTTGGAAAGGCGGTAGGCAACAGCCTGGAGGTCATTGAAGCCATCGAAACTCTTAAGGGGAAGGGCCCTGAAGATATTACTGAACTGGCCGAAAAGCTCAGCGGAATCATGGTATATCTGGGCGGCAAAGCAGCAAGTCCTGAAGAAGGCTATGCCATGGCTAAAGCTGCGCTGGCAGAGGGCAGCGGCCTGAATCAGCTTCGCAGATTCATAGAGGCCCAAGGCGGAAACCCTCATGTTATCGAGGATTACAGTCTGTTCCCTCAGGCATCAGTCAAGGATGAACTGAAGGCCGAAAAAGACGGCTTCGTGGCCGAAATAGCAGCCAGAACCATCGGACTTGCTTCTCAGCATACAGGTGCTGGCAGAGCTACCAAGGAGTCGGACATCGACCTTGCGGCAGGTGTATACCTGCATAAAAAGGTGGGCGACAAGGTGGACGCAGGAGAGACTCTGGCTGTTTTTTACGGCAACGACAGAAACAAAGTCGATGCAGCAATGGCGGAGGCAAAGAAAGCCTTCAGAATCACAGACGAGCCATGTCAACGACCTGTGCTCATTAAGGATATAATAGGTTTGGAGGAATAAATTTATGTGGATAATATATGCCTTTGGCTCTGCAATTTTTGCCGGTCTTACATCGATATTGGCAAAATGCGGTATTCGTCAGACGGACTCTACCGTGGCTACAGCAATTCGTACCATAGTGGTGCTGGCTTTTTCCTGGCTCATGGTATTTGTAGTGGGATCTCAGGGACAAATAGGCTCCATTGGTGGGAAAACCTTGATTTTTCTCATACTTTCCGGGCTTGCCACGGGGGCATCATGGCTTTGCTATTTTAAGGCATTGCAGATAGGCGATATAAACAAGGTAGTGCCTATCGATAAGTCCAGCACGGTTCTTACTATACTCCTCGCCTTTATTTTCCTCCATGAGGAAATCAGCCTGCCAAAGGCAATCGGCGTGGTACTCATAGCAATCGGAACCTTCATGATGATCGAGAAAAAAGATACCAAGCCTCAGGATACTAAGGG
>CAZUFU010000008.1:0-34315 GCA_964619875.1 uncultured Oscillospiraceae bacterium | reverse complement strand
AAGGTTTAACAGAAATGGTTTTTATTTTGGACAGAAGCGGCTCCATGGCAGGGCTTGAAGCTGACACAATCGGAGGATACAATTCAATGCTTGCAAAGCAGAAGGCGCTGGAAGGCGAGGCGCTGGTATCCACAGTGCTCTTCGACCATGCAAGCACCGTCATCTGCGACCGCATGCCTTTGAGCAAAGTGCCGGAGATGACCGAGGAGGAATACTTTGTAAGAGGCTGCACAGCATTGCTTGATGCAGTGGGTGGAGCAATTCATCATATCGGAAATGTGCATAAGTATGCACGTGATGAAGACAGACCGGAGAAGACCGTTTTCGTAATCACCACAGACGGCATGGAAAACGCCAGCAAAACTTATACCTATGGGCGCGTGCAGGAAATGATAAAGAGGCAGACCGAAAAATACGGCTGGGAGTTTCTTTTCCTGGGTGCCAACATTGACGCCAAGGCAGAAGCCGGAAGAATGGGCATCCGTGAGAGACGTGCGGTAAAATACCAGAACGATAAGAAGGGCACAGCTCTCAATTACAAGGTGGTAGGTGAGGCCATCGCCGAGCTCAGATGCTGCTCTGCCATCAGCGATGACTGGGCGGAGGAGATAGAAGATGGGAAAAATTCACAATGAAAGGTTTTCAATTTTGCCGGTTTTGTTTTCATTTTGAAAACCTTCAGGCCGTTTGGGAAAACTTTTGAGGCGTAATCGTCTGTTTTTTCACTGAAAAACGTGAAATAGGAAAAAAACGCATTTCAGAATAATACATTAATAACAAAAAATACAAAAAAGTTTTCCAAAATGGGCATTTTGTTTTCATTTGGAAAACTTTTTTAATGTTTTGGAAAACCGCAGAGATATAAAGCATACATCAGTTCTCCCCCAAAGCCGCCTTAAACTGCTTCCTGAACAGAGTAACCGTTGTAGCTATAGCGATAAAGTCGGCAACAGGCTCCGCCAGGAAAACGGCAAAAGCTTTGTCCGCAAAGAACATAGGCAGTATGTAAATCAGCGGAATCAGCAAAATGATTTTGCGCAGGCAGGCCAGGAAGAAAGACGTCTTGGCATTGCCGATGGCGATAAAGGTCTGCTGACAGGCAAGCTGCGCGCCCATAAGAAAAAGCATTGCAGCATAAACCCTGAGAGCCCCTGAGGCGTAAGCGATGAGTTCAGGATTACCGTTGTTAAACAGCCGGATAAAAGCCTCGGGCATAATCATAACGGCAGCCCAGATGGCCACGGAATATGTCAGGCAGCTTTTTATGAGTACTGAAAATGATGCTCTGACGCGCTCAGAATTACCTGCGCCGAAATTGTAGCTTGTAATAGGCTGAGCGCCTTGAGTAAAGCCGGTCATTGGCAGGAGGCAGAGCTGTGTAAGTGTAGTAAGCACAGTCATGCTGCCGACGGCGATATCTCCGCCGTATTTAAGAAGAGATGTGTTGAAGCATATGCCCAAGACGCTTTCGGTAAACTGCATGATGAAAGGCGAAACTCCGAGAGCTAGACAAGGCATGATAACGGATGGATGCAGAGGCATGTCCGACGGACGAAGTCTGAGAATCGTTTTCTTTCCTGTGAGAAAGACCATAATCCAGACAGCCGAAACCGTCTGAGCTATTAAAGTTGCGACTGCGGCGCCTTTTACACCCATATCGAAACCAAATATGAACACAGGGTCAAGCGCTATGTTGATTACCGCGCCGATCATGACCGATAGCATACTGATTTTAGTAAAGCCTTGAGCCGATATAAACGCATTCATGCCCAGAGAAATCTGTACTGCCAGGGTGCCCAGAGAATAAATGCCGAGATAGTCCATGGCTGCATCGATAGTGTTTGAACTGGCACCGAAAGCGAGAAGCAGTAGACGACCCCAGAGCTGCAGGACAGCAGTCAGAACAAGGCTGATCATTATGAGCAGGGAAAAACAGTTTCCAAGAGTTTTTTCGGCTCCGGTATTGTCCTGCTTACCCATGAGAATCGAGGCACGGGGAGAACCGCCCATTCCTACCAGGCAGGCAAAGGCAGAGAACGTCATGATTACGGGCATACAGACACCCACTCCGGTAAGAGCAAGCCCTGTAGGGTCATAGTGGCCGATATAGATGCGGTCCACCATGTTATATAAGAGATTTACCAGCTGGGCAACTACAGCAGGTAAAGCGAGCCGGCGGAAAAGTTTTCCCACCGGCTCTGTTGCTAAAAAGTTCTTTTGTTGTTCCATTTACCAAAGACCTCAGGTTTGACTACTTTACGTAAACCTTAGGAAGTCTCTGGCCGAAGGCGCAGGTGATTTCATAGTTGATGGTGCCTGTTGCCTTGGCAATATCATCAGCCAGAATTGTGTTTTTGCCGTCGCTGCCCATTACGATAACCTCGTCGCCCACCTTTACATCAGGAACCTCAGTGACATCGATCATGCACTGGTCCATGCAGATGTTGCCTGCGATAGGAGCGATAACGCCGTTTACGATAACCTTGGCCTGAGCTGAATAAGGACGAGGATAGCCGTCGGCATAGCCCAGCGCGATTGTAGCAATCTTTGAAGGCTTCTCGGATATGTACCTGCGGCCGTAACCTACAGAAAAACCTGCAGGAACGTCCTTTAAGTGAACGATATTGGCCTTGATGGACATGACAGGCTTGATGGAAAGCTGGTTCACATCAACTTCATCCGAAGGGTAGCAGCCGTAGAGGATGATCCCAGGACGGCATGCGTCGAAGTAAACTGTAGGCAGTTCCATGATGGAAGCGCTGTTTGCCAGAGTTTTGAAAGGAATTTCAATTCCTGCGGCAGTCAGTGTTTCGTAAAATTTATTATATTTGGCTTCCTGCTGGTGTGAATATGTTTTGTCAAAAGCATCGGCTGTTGACATGTGTGAGAACATGCCTTTGATTTTGAAGTTAGGTAGCGCTGCAATTTTCTTTACATCTTCAACTGCATAGTCAAGCTCGTCTGCCAGATAGCCGATTCTGCCCATGCCTGTATCAACTGCGATAAGGCCTGAAACAGTCTTTCCTGCTTTAGCGGCTACATCAGAAAATGCTTTTGCGTTTTCGGAATCGCATACAACAGGTGTGATATCATAGTTTACGATGGTGTCTGCATACATGTCAGGAGTGAGCCCCAGCATGATGATTTCTTCTTTCGCGCCGGCTTCTCTCAGAGTAACAGCCTCCTGAAGAGTAGCTATGGCAAAGGTTTTGCAGCCGTTTTCTCTGAGAACCTCGGCAACCTTCACGCTGCCGTGACCATAGGCGTCAGCTTTGATTACACCGATCATTTCGCGGTCCCCGATTTTGGCCTTAATATTCTTAATATTATAGTCGAGATTTGACAAATTGATTTCTGCCCAGACAGGTCTTAAGGCTTCTTTGTACATTTTCTTTTCTCCTTTGTATTAATCTTTGTAAATTATAGTCCTCTTTTAAAAGAAATTCAAGGGGTGAAGAGGGTTTCCAAAGGGATTTGCTTGAAATTTTATGGAAAATATAATATGCTAATAGTATTATCGGGCTGCAGGCAGCAGATGGCCGGCAGTACTTTGTTTAGGAGAAAAGTATGGAAAGAGATAGTTTTAAAAGCAGAACAGGATTTATTATCGCATGCATCGGTTCAGCTGTGGGAATGGGCAACATATGGCTGTTCCCGGCCAGAGTGTCGGCACTGGGTGGTGCGGCATTTCTGATCCCCTATTTTATTTGTGTTATAGTCATCGGATTTACAGGCGTGGTAGGCGAGATGGCCTTCGGACGAGCCATGGGCGCAGGACCTATGGGGGCATTCGGCAGTGCAACGGAGAGAGCAGGGAAAGGAAGAAGCCTGGGAGAGGCTCTTTCTCTGATTCCTGTACTGGGAAGTCTGGCTCTGGCTATAGGTTATTCGGTGGTAGTGGGCTGGATATTGAAGTATCTGGTGGGCTCCGTTACAGGTTCTGTATTTCAGGCGCAGGATGTGGACGGTTATATCAATGCCTTTAATGCCACGGCAGGCTCCTTCGGAAATGTAGGATGGCACCTGGTGGCTCTGGCTCTTACCTTTGCAATAATGATTTACGGTATCGCTTCCGGTATTGAGAGAGCAAATAAAATTATGATGCCCCTCTTCTTCGTAATGTTTGTAGGAATGGCGATTTACATAGCGACACTGCCGGGGGCTGCTGACGGATATCGTTATCTGACTCAGCCTGACTGGTCTCTTCTGGCAAGCGGTAAGACATGGACCTACGCTTTGGGACAGGCGTTTTTCTCACTGTCTCTGGCTGGATCGGGAACCCTGGTTTACGGATCATACCTCAAGAAGGATGTGGACATTCCGTATAGTGCCAGAAACGTAGCTCTCTGGGATACAATGGCTGCCCTTGTTGCGGCGGTTACCATCATACCTGCCATGGCTACGGCTGGGCAGGAGCTCACAGGCGGCGGTCCGGGACTCATGTTTATTTTCCTGCCTAACGTGTTTGCACAGATGCCTGGAGGCAGAGTAGTAATCGTGGTATTTTTCGTTGCGGTGGGGTTTGCAGGACTGACTTCTCTGGTTAATCTTTTTGAAACACCGGTTGAAGCGCTACAGACAAAGTTCGGATTTTCCAGAAAGAAAGCTGTCGGGGCGGTTGCAATCGTCGGAACTGTGATATCTGTTTGTATTGAGGGAATAGTATCAGGCTGGATGGATATCTGTTCGATTTATATTTGCCCTATCGGCGCGCTGCTGGCAGGAATCATGTTCTTCTGGGTATGCGGAAAGGATCTCGTGAGAGAGCAGATAGATATGGGCGCAAAACGTCCTCTCGGCAGATGGTATGAACCGGCCAGCAAATATGTTTTCTGCGGTCTGACCCTTCTGGTGCTCATACTGGGAAGCCTCATGGGCGGAATCGGCTAGAGTCAGGAAATAAATGTTTAATAATTGCAAAGCAAAAGTCCGGCTGGTGAAAGCCGGACTTTTTATAAACATAGCTTGCTGCTGTTTAATTTTTATTTAGTAAGTCCCTGTTTCTTGTTCTGCTTGTCATAGTAGAAGTAGATTACAGCACCGATCGCAGGAACGATGAACAATCCAAGGATTGACATGATAGGGTCTTCGATGAAGTTGTTGATCATCAGAGCGATGAAGATAGCAACCGCGATGATTACAGTTACAGGATATCCCCATACCTTATAAGGTCTTTCAAGATCAGGATGTTTGATTCTGTTAACCATAACACCGGCAACTCCAAGTACGGAACCGATCATTCCGAGGAATACTACCAGAGTGGTCAGCTGATCCAAGCTTCTTGCCAGAATAAGGATGATTGCGATGATGCCCTGTACTATTAATGCGTTTGCAGGAACACCTTTCTTGTTGAGAACGCCCTGGTTTCTGAAGAAGTGGCCTTCCTGTGACATTGCATATGAAATTCTAGCATAAACCAGAACCTGTCCGTTTAATGATCCGATCATTGCAATGAGCATGCCGATAAGTACGATGAAACCGCCGGCATTACCGAGAAGTCTTCTTGCTACTTCAGTTCCAAGATATATGTTGTCGTTTTCAATCATAGCTTTAGCTTCCTCGATAGGAATTACTCTGAGGATAGCAAAGTTGAAAAGTACGTAGAATACTGTTACGAAACCTACACCAATGATAAGAGCCTTAGGAAGGTCTTTCTTAGGGTTTCTCATTTCTTCACCGATGTTGGTAACATTGGACCAGCCTTCGTATGCCCAGAGGGAAGCAACAACTGCATAAGCAACGATACCTACACCTCCGAAGAAGCCTGCGTTTTCACCTGTTGCTGTAACAGGAGTAGGATCAAGGTCAGGCATGATGTCGCCCATGAACAGAGCTGCCAGAAGGATGATTGCCATCGGCAGGAGCTTTCCGACCATTGTGATGTTGGCGAAGATAGAAGCTTCTTTTACACCCAGAATATTGTAAATTGTGAATAATACAACAAGTGTAACAGCTATAATCTTAACCTGGCCGTTGGTCATTCCAGGAATGAAGTCAATCAGAGCAGACGGAATTGCGATAGCAACTGCAGCGATTGAACCAGGGCTTGCGATTAACCACTGGGAGAAACCGTACATATATCCTACAACAGGATGATAAACTTCGTTGAGGTAAACGGTAAGGCCGCCGGCCTTTGGCATTGATGCACTGAGTTCTGAGAAGCAGAGAGCACCAAGCAGACTGATAAGACCGCCGATTACCCATGCGAGCAACGCGGTACCGACTGAATAATTTGCATACTGCAGAACGTAAGATCCAAGATAGAAGATACCGGAACCAATCATGATACCGGCAACGATGCTGACGCCGCCGAATACGGATACTTCTTTCTTAAACTCACCGCCCTGAGGGGTTTTGTTTTCGTTAGACATTTTTTTCCTCCTATAATTAGCTTAGTCAATTAATGATTCCGTTTGCCTTATTCTAATGCACGATTTGTGCCAAATCCGACATACCCTCAGAACGCCCTAAAAAGGCTGATTCCGTACTTTCTTTTATACATTCATAAATAAAATGTTAAAAAAATTTTTGACATCGTCAAATTTAAAAAGACAAAATGCATAAACTTGACTGAGACCCGATAAGACTTTATAATTATGCATAGATATAGGAAAGGAAAGATAAGACTATGGGTCTGGTTAACCATGTAGAACAGATACTGAATTTATACAATTATTATGATGGTGCCATTACCGTGGACAGAGCCGGAATTATAAGGTACTATCAGAACAAACGGATGGATATCAACACTCTGACAGAGAAAACCATATCCGGCAGATCTCTATTTGAGGTTTACCCTAGTATCAATCCGAAGAACAGCACTCTGATGGAAGTGATGCGGACAGGTATGCCCATGAATAACAGGTATCAGAACCTGAGTAATTTCAAAGGGGAACAATACAGCGCTCTGTGCAACACTTATCCTATTTTTGAAGATGAAAAAATTGTAGGCGCTATTGAGATCTTTCAATACACGGAAGATATAGATAAATACATGAAAATTTCTCTGCAGAGCCGTAAGGACAAGGAACCGCAGCCGGGGAGAGAGCTGCAGGATATTGTTTCGGTATCTGATGAAATGGACAGGCTGAAGGAGCGCATTCTGAAAGCTGCTCAAAGCAGATCTCCAGTTATGATCTGCGGTGAGACAGGCACCGGAAAGGAACTGGTGGCCAGAGCGCTGCACAGCAGCGGACCGCGACGCAGCGGCAGATTTGTATCTCAGAATTGCGCAGCCATTCCGGAGAACCTTCTTGAAAGCATTTTATTTGGAACGGTTAAAGGGAGTTTTACCGGTTCCGAAAATAGAAAGGGACTCTTCGAGGTAGCATCAGGAGGAACCCTGTTTCTTGATGAGATAAATTCCATGGATATGGCGGTACAGGCCAAAATACTCAGGGCCGTAGAAGAACAGAAAATAATGAGAATCGGGGGAACCGATGAAATTCCAATAGATGTACGTATAGTCACAGCTTCAAATACAGATCCGGCTATGTGCGTAGAGAAAGGACAGATGCGTGAGGATCTGTACTACAGGCTTAAGGTGGTGCAGCTGGAAATACCCCCACTCAGAAGACGAAAAGAGGATATTATACCTATCGCCATGCATTATGTGGATTTTTACAACAGGACCATGGGCAAAAACATTAAAGGGATAAAAGAAGAACTGCTGACGAAACTCAGAGAATATTCATGGCCGGGCAATGTACGTGAACTGAGAAACATGATAGAAGGAGGGTTCAATCTGTGTGATGAGCCTTATCTGGGCCTGGATTCTCTGGATTTGTATTCACGCAGAGCCTTGGAACGCCGGCCTGAGGATGACGGTGAAAAGGAAGTCTGCGGGCAGCTCACACTTAAAGAGAAGGTAAGGTTCTTTGAAAGAGAAATAATAATAAAGGTGATTGTGGAGAGTGAGAATCTATCCAGAGCTGCTGAAAAGATGGGGATAACCAGACAGACCCTTAACAATAAAATTAAGGAGCTTAAAATCTCAGGCAGTGAACTGGACAAGAGCAAGGTGGATGGCTGATGAATAAGATTAAGGAGAATGCTCAGGAAATACTGAATTTATACAACTACTTCAACGGTGCTATAATCTTTGATTGCGACGCGGTGGCTGTATATTATTACAACAACAGACCGGACATAAACGACATGACGGAAGAAGATGTTTTAGGAAAGCATATAAGCGAAATATATCCTGACCTGGATCTGGAAAAAAGCAGTATCATGGAGGCTCTGAACAAAGGTATTCCTACGGCCAACATGCTGCAGACACTGACAACCGTAAAAGGACAGTCAATAAAATCTATCAATACAACGGTACCTATCTTTGAAGAAGGACAGGTTATCGGTGCAGCAGAGGTATCCCGTTATGTTACAGGAAAGGATGACATGGTCAACATCTATGTCACACCTGTTGTATCTTCTGAGGACAGACAGATGTATACGCTGGATGATATCAAATCTCAGTGGACGGGCATGGAGGATATAAAAAAAATTATATCAAAGGTGTCCAGAACGGACTCTTCAGTGCTTATATATGGGAAGACAGGAACAGGCAAAGAACTTGCAGCTGAAGCAATTCATGCAGAGGGAAAGCGGCGTAATAAACGTTTTGTCGCTCAGAACTGCGCAGCCATACCTGCATCTCTGCTGGAAAGTATAATCTTCGGAACTGTCAAAGGAGGATTTACCGGGGCAGAGGACAGGACAGGCCTGATGGAGGTGTGCAATGGAGGCACCCTGTTTCTGGACGAAATCAATTCCATGGATATCAATCTGCAGGCAAAGCTGCTGAAGGCTATAGAGGAACAGATGATAACCAGGGTAGGCGGAATTGATCCGATTTCTGTGGATGTAAAGATAATTGCAGCTTCTAATGAGGACCCCTGGGAAATGGTTAAAAGCGGCAGGCTCAGAGAGGATCTTTATTACAGGCTGAAGGTTGTACAGATAGATCTGCCGCCGCTTAGAGAAAGAAAAGGCGATATAGCGTTCTTGACAGGATATTTCATAAAGAAATATAACAAGGTTTTCGGAAAGAATATACAGGGACTCAGCAATGAGGTCAGACTGTTTTTTGAAGAATATCCGTGGCCGGGTAATATCCGCGAACTGCAGAACACAATAGAAGGCTGCTTCAACTTTGCTTCAGGCCCGCTGCTTAAGATGGAAGATATAAGCTGGTACAAGGAATCCTGTATTATGACCGGACCCGAACCTGAACTGACAGGCACACTCAAGGAAACTGTGAAACAGTATGAGAAGCACCTTATTGAAAGAGAAATGGAGGCCTGCAGGGATCTGCAGCAGGTGGCTGACAGACTGGGTATTTCGAGGCAGAATCTTAATAATAAGATTAAAGAATATGCACTGGACGAGGAACAAAAAAATTTACGGGTGTAAAAAATTTTTTGGAAAAACAGTGATAAGAAAAGGCATTTAAAAAATAATGTGACTTCTGACATTCTGTCTAAACAGGTAAATTACAACAGTTGTAAAACTGCGGACGGTATTACGTTTAAACGGCATTCCGTCCTTTTTTATTGGCATATTTATTGCTTTGTATATCAGCATGAGCCTTACGGCAAAAGACTATTTTGGAGGGAATGCCATGAGAAAAGTATTTATAAACGGTCAATTCAATTCGATTGACCCGCAAAACAACAGATATGAAGCGATGGCCTGCGAAGATGGCAAAATTATCGCCCTAGGCACAAAGGAAGAGGTGGTGGCACTTTATCCTGACTGTGAGCCCGTAGACCTTGAAGGAAAATGTGTATTGCCGGGTTTCGTTGATGCACACCTTCACTTCCTTGACCATGCGCTGTATGAGCTGTTTACAGCTGACCTTTACGACACTGAAAGCCCAGATGAGCTGGTTGAAGTAATGAAAAAATATATTGAAGAAAGAAAAATTCCTGACGGTGAATGGGTAACAGGATTTGGCTGGGACCAGGAAAAGTACCCGGACAGCCAGTGGCCTACCTGCAGAGATCTTGACAAGATTACAGATAAACATCCGATTATGCTGACACGCCGCTGCGGAACAATCTGCGTGGCCAACTCCGCTGCCATGAAGATTGCCGGTATAGATAAAAACACACCGGACCCTCAGGGAGGCGAGCTTGTAAGATTTGAAGACGGAAGCCCTAACGGTGTAATGCTGGAAAGTGCTATGAGCCTTATCGGCAACTGTGTGCCAAAAATGAGTGACAGAAACCAGATAAGACAGTCACTGGAATTTGCCAGAGACGAAATGGTTAAAAACGGTGTTACAGTAGCTCACACAGAGGACTTTACATCTGTAAGCGACAAGAGAACTCTCTGGGAGGTTTATCTTGAGATGGCAGCACAGGGCAAGATGCCGGTCAATTTGGTTCTTCAGCTCAGAATACATAAACCGGAGCAGATGGATGAGTTCTTCGATTTTGGATTCCATTCCTGGGAAGAATACGGAAAAATTAAAGTAGGGCCTATCAAATTCCTTGGCGACGGATCACTGGGCGCATGGAGTGCGGGACTCAACGAACCGTACAGCGACAAGCCTGACACAAAGGGATGCCTGTATTTCAGCGTAGAGGAAATGAGTGCCATGGCAAAGAGATGCGTAGAACATGACTTTGACCTTACAATCCACGCAATAGGTGATGCTGCTGTAGAAACATTCCTCGATTCATGTCTGTCCGTTAAGGATGAAATCAAGGCAAGAGGGTTCAGACCGTCTGTTATTCATAGCCAGATTATGAACGAAAGAATTTTTGAAAAGTATAAAGAGCTTGATGCTATTGGTCTGATTCAGCCGATGTATATACATTCTGACATGGGTATTGCAGATGACCGTGTAGGTGACAGAATGAAGACAAGCTATTGCTATAATACAATGAGAAAGATGGGAATTCGTCTGGCAGCAGGCTCTGATCTGCCTATAGAGTCACCGAATGTAATGGAAGCTATTCAGGTAAGCACCACCAGACAGAATCTGTCCGGATGGCCTGAAGGCGGATGGTATCCTGAGGAAGCCTTTGATCTTCTTGAGGCCATCAAGCTGCACACAATATATGGAGCATATGTTTCAAAGGACGAGGATAAATACGGTTCACTGGAGATCGGCAAACAGGCAAACTTCGTAGTTCTCTCAAGAGATATTTTTGAGACTCCGAAGAACGAGATCAAGAATATCAAGATTGAAGAAACCTATATCGACGGAGAACAGGTGTATAAAGCACAATAAAGCAATTCAAAACTTTAAAGGAATATACAAGAGAAAAGGAGAAACTAATCATGAGAAAAAACTGGCCTGATGGAATAAAAATGGGTGTAGCCCTTACTTTTGACCTTGATGCGGAAACCTTCTGGTTTTCCAGAACATATGACAGCATGAACAACCCTAATCTGATGGCAGAGGGTGCTTACGGTCCTAATGTAGGAGTGCCGAGAATTCTTGATATGTTGGACAGACAGGGCATAAAATCCACTTTCTTCATTCCGGGATGGGTTATCGAGCAGCATACAGAGGTTTGCCGTGAAATCGTTAGACGCGGACATGAAATCGGCTATCATGGATACCTCCATGAAACAACATATTTCCCTGAACAGGATAAAGAACTGGTTGCTAAATCAAAGAAAATCATGAAGGAACTTCTGGGAGTTGAACCTCTTGGATACAGAGCACCTGAGGCAATTCTCACAAGTGAGACTATCAACAATGTAATCGCAAGTGGTTTTGAGTATTCATCAAACACCATGGCTTGTGACTGGCCATACTACCATGAAGGAAAAGACGGCAAGAAACTCATCGAGCTTCCTTTCTCATGGCTTTATGATGACACATCCCATTTCTTCTTTACACTTCAGCAGCCTGAGAGAAGAAGAATCTGCTCTCCTTCCTATGTAAAGGAAATATGGCAGAGTGAATTTGACGGACTCTATGAAGAAGGCGGACTTCTCACTCTGGTACTTCATCCTCAGTGCATAGGAAGAGTAAGCAGGGTAAATATGCTCGAAGAGCTGATCAGCTATATGAAGACAAAGCCAGGCGTGGCAATCGGGCCGGCTCTTGATATAAGCAGACTGGCAAGAAAAGGCTTAGGTGAGTAAAATGAAAAAAGCTTTTATAAATGGTAAGTGCCATATCCTGAACGAAGAAAGAACCATAGCAAGTGCCATCGCAGTTGAGGATGACAAGGTTCTGGCATACGGCACAGATGAAGAAATTCTGGCACTTGTAGGCGATGGAGAAGTGACGGACCTTGGCGGCAAGACTCTGCTGCCCGGCTTCAACGACAGCCATATGCACCTTCTTAACTACGGATACTATAAGACCATTGTAGATCTGGAAGGGTGCAGCTCACACGATGAGTTCAAAAAAAGAATAAAGGATTTCATTGAAGAGAAAAAAGTTCCTGCGGGCCACTGGGTAGAGGCTGTAGGCTGGAATCAGGACAACTGGGAAGATACCACAATTCCTGACAGACTCGAGCTTGATGAGATCTCAACTGAACACCCGATTTATGCTTTAAGGATATGCGGCCATGTATGCTGCCTTAATACTAAGGCTTTGGAGGAAGTGGGAATCGACAGGAATCTTCCGCAGCCTAAAGACGGCTACTATGAGGTAGACGAGAACGGTGATCCTACTGGAATTGTTTCCGAAATGATGACCTTTATTTATAACAGAATGCAGGAAGCAGAAGTATCCGATATTAAAGAAATGCTTAAGCGTGCATGCGCTGATGCTAACCGGGTGGGACTTACATCTGTTCAGACTGATGACTTCGATGCGCTGCCGGGCAGAAATATAACCAAGATAATCAAGGCATATAGGGAGCTTATAGACGAGGGACAGCTGAACCTGAGAGTTGCTGAGCAGTGTGCTCTGACCGAAATGGAAAGATACGACGAGTTTGAGTCACTGGGCTTCAGAATCGGTGAAGGAGATAAGTTCTTCAAGCTGGGTTCATTAAAACTTTATCTGGACGGCTCTTTAGGAGCAAGAACTGCATGGATGCTTGATGATTACTCAGATGATCCGGGCAACAAAGGATTCGGTGTATACGGCGATAAAAACGACCTTTTCCAGCTTGTAGAAAGAGTAACTGCAGGCGGAGGGGAAGCTCTGATGCACTGTATAGGTGATGCGGCAACGCAGCAGGGTATTGAGGCAATAGAGTATGCTGCATCAAAACATCCTGACAAGCAGCCGCGCCACGGCATTGTTCACGCACAGATTCTTAACCGAGATTTATGCGAGAGAATGGCAAAGGAAAAAATCATGGCATATATCCAGCCTATCTTCATAGAGTATGATCTGCACATGGCAGAAGACAGAGTGGGACCTGAGAGAATAAAGACCAGCTATAACTGGCGCGACATGAAGGACATGGGAATTATGCTTTCCATGGGAACGGACTGCCCTGTAGAAAGCTTTAATCCTCTGGCCAATATTTATTCTGCAGTTACCAGAAAGGATCTGGATGGTCTGCCGGAGGAGGGCTGGTATAAAGAACAGGCTCTTACTCTTGACGAAGCAATTGAAGGGTATACCAAAGTGTCTGCATACATGTCCAGGGACGAAGAAATAAAGGGTACTCTGGAAAAGGGTATGCTGGCGGATATGGTTGTACTTAACGAGGATATTTACAGTATTGAACCGGATAAGATTAAAGACATCACCGTAGCTATGACTATAGTTGGCGGAGACATAAAGTATAAATGTGAATAGTCAGTGATAAAAAACCATGGTCAAATCTCACCAAAGAGCAATTTAAAACCCGCCGCCGGCGGGTTTTAAATTGGAAACATTTTTATTATCCTCTCTTGAGGAAAGCTGTGCAGCAGTGTATTGCACCGAAGCCCTTCATTACTTCATCGAATTCTACAGGGATTACCTTTATGCCGTTCTTTTCCAGAAGTTCCTGGCTTCTCGGATTTCCTGCAGGCATAACGATGAGACCCGGTTTGATAGCAACAAAGTTGATTGCGAAGGTCTGCTTGGCTTCGGTCTGTGAAGGACACTCAAGCAGTTTATAACCTTTTTTCTTAAGCATGTCGCATATGTCGTAAGGCACCTGTGAAGCATGAATCATGGCTACATCATGGCTTGCCAGATTAAGGTTGCCGTCAATATGCGCATGACCGTAAGGCACCTGCATATGATATACTTCGGCGCCCATACGCTTAAGTTCATATTCCACCATTTCGTAGCCGGAACGATTTGTTCTGACGCCTGATGCGAGAATGGCAGTGTGTCTGTCTACCCACATAACCATAGCACCTTCAAAGGTTGCGTCACCGCAGATGGTTCTGATAATAGGCACACCCAGATCTGCCAGAGCTTTGGCAGCATATCTTTCTTCACCGCGTCTTGCCTCCATGGCAGGTCTTGTCACAATAGCACCTTCAGGTGTCATGAGAACCAGATCCCTGCAGAAAAGGGCATTAGGTCTGTCTTCACGCTGTTCCTCGATATAATGAACCGTTACACCGTTGTCACGATAAATCTGAGCAAGAGCATCATGCTGTGCACGGAATCTTTCGGGGTCGATAGGAGCCTTGAATCTTGCTGCTTCCCAGTCAAAATTATCAATTTCTTTGCCCGGGCGACGCATGAGGACTGCCTTTAGGTCATCAACTTCGGAGCAAACACCCCAGTCGCCCCAAAGCTCTTTCATATCGTCAATGATAGTGGATTCTTTTGGAAACCATCTTTCCCCTGCGATGGCATCAATATCTATTTTATTTGTCATTGTTCTAATTTCCTCCTCAAGATAATATGTCCGATTTTAGCCGCGTTTCAGATATGCAGTTATGCAGTGAAGTGCTCCTTTGCCTTTCATGATCTCGGAAATATTTACTGTTTTGACTTTTATGCCGTTTTTCTCCAGAAGTTCCTGCGTACGCGGATTGCCTTCAGGCATTAGAATGTAGCCCGGCTCAAGTGCCACAAAGTTGCAGCCGAAGGTTTCGCGAACCTCGGTTCTGGAAGGGGCTTCAAGCATTTTGTAACCTTTTTTCTTGAGCATATCTACGATGTCGTAAGGAACCTGGGAAGCATGCATAAGCATTACATCATTGCTGGCAGGATTCATCAGTCCGTCAATATGAATATTGCTGTAAGGCTGCTGCATGTGATAAACTTCCACACCCATTCTTTCCAGCTCGTATTTTACCTGCTCGAATCCGCTCTTATTGCAGCGTACACCGGTTGAAACCACACAGGTATGCCTGTCTACCCACATGGCGTTGGCGCCTTCAAACATGCCGTCTCCGGTAATTGTACGGAGAACAGGAACACCGATTTTAGCCAGAGCTTCGGCTATGTATCTTTCTTCGCCGCGTCTGGCTGCCATGCCGGGGCGTGTTATAATAGCTCCCTCAGGGGTCATAAACATGAGGTCACGGCAGAAAACAGCATTAGGTCTGTCTTCACGCTGGTTTTCAACATAATAAACCTTGGCGCCGAAATCTCTGTATATCTGAGCCACCTCATCGTGCTGTCTGCGCATCAGCTCAACGTCTATGGGTTCGTCGGAGAATCTGACTTCGCTGGCGTTAAAATCTTCGATTTCTTTTCCCGGCCTGCGAAGAAGAACTGCTTTAAGAGTATCTACCTCTGAGCAGACGCCCCAGTCGCCCCAGTATTCGTTTATATCATCCTCGAAGCTGGATTCCTTGGGAAACCATCTTTCGCCGGGGATGGCATCGATATCTGTTATTTTGTTGTCGACATAATCCATTGTATCTTTATATCCTCCTGATATTATTTTCTTAAAAAATAACACGCAAAAAATATGCCAAAACTGCATGAAGAAGAAGAGGGCATATTTCAATGGTTTGAGAGGGGTTAAAAGAAAATAAAAAAGCCGTATGTTAAAATATTTTTTACATACGGCAAATTTAATTTGTATTTTAAGAATAATCCTTCGCTCCTACAGAGCTTCCATGCCTGTGTTCAGGGAGTGCTTAACGCGGTCTGCCTCTTCTGCAGCTTTAGCGTTGTTCCACTGATCCATGGTGCCTACCAGATATCCGGTGATGCGGCGGATTCTTTCGAAAGGAACCTGCTCGAATTCATAATTGAGATCGGCATAGTCGCCGTCAATGTTGATATCCAGCGTTTTAAGCTTTCTGTTGTATTTGTTTTCAAGATAATCTACGTATGCGAGCTTCTCCCTCTGCGGTGCGTTTCCTGTGATTTTTACAGACATGTTTTACCTCCCGTTTATGTCAATATTTAGACTTTTTTTCTCCGATTTAACTATTATATACCTACATCTAGTGCTTTTAAACATCTTTTCATAAAAAATCTCTAAAAAGAATCAGCAGAAGGTTGTTGTTGTACAAATCTCCTGCAATAACAGAACTGTCGAGCCAGTCCATGACTGTTTCGCACTGCTCAGGCATAAACAGTCCCACAACCGGAAAAAGCAGGGCCAAAAATACGAAGACGTACAGAACGCCCAGCACCGAACCCAGTATAAGGCCCAGAAGCCAGTCCATGACTCCGGCAAAGCCTTCATTATATTTATGTGAAAAGGCGCGTCCCATGAGTCCCAGAACTACACGAAGCATGAAAACGATAACAGCGAAGCACAGAATGGTCAGAAGCAGACCCGCTATCTTAGCCGAGCCATCTGTAATCAGAGAATCTGCCAATGTGTCGCCGCCGGTTTGCTTAAAAAGATCCGGCAGTGCCATATATATGTCGGAGCTTTCCCACTTTGTCGAAAGTCCTTCGCTTATTCGCTCAGCGACTCTGGTTCCAATCGGTGTGCTGTTAATAAGCCACGCCGCCAGATCGTCACAAAATAACCAGGCAATGATGAGGGAAGCAAAGCCCTTGAAGAAACCTGCGACGGTAAGAGCAAAGCCTTTTCGCATGGAAAAAAAGATAGTCAGCACCAGTACCGCCAGTATCGCAATGTCCATTACCATAAGATACCCCCTTTCCTGCTGCCTGCATAGCAAGGCAACAAAAAACATATTATGTAATGATATTTTACTAGAAAAATGGAAATGACGCAAGCATTGCCGGGGAGGTAAGCATGGGAGGCATTGGAGGGCAGTACGGCCCATATGTTATGTATGTTCTGAGTCAGCTTCTGCAGAAGCGGCGGACGGAGGAAAACAGTCAGAACAGTGAAAACCTGGATAAGAATGAAAACATGCAGAGTTCAGAGATATTTTCTTCAGATGAGACAGGTGCAGCATGGCACCGTGAAGAAAATACAGAACTTCTTAAGCAGTTCTGCAGGGAGGGATATGCACAGGCTAAAAAGCACGGACATTTTATTGTGGGAAGCGGACTAAACAGAAACTATATAGGAATTCCCGGACGCTTTCTTATCGAAGAGCAGCCTGCTGGAGGGGCTACGGGGTTTACGCTGTGGCAGCCTCTTGCCGGAGGTGAGGAACTTTACGATAAACTTGAGGATATGGATGAAGAAACCCTTCAGCGGGTGTTCGGCTACTGGATTGCGGCTATCGACAGTGCAACACTTCGAATAAGCGAGGTCTGAACTGCATAATGATATCCATCATATGTTTTTTGTATGCAAAATTCAGTTGAATAATTTACAAAGTTATGGTATCATCTTATAATGTATGGATAAGTTTATGTTAGAGGCCCTGGCGGAAGCCCGAAAGGCGGCAGCAAAGGGTGAAATTCCTGTCGGAGCCGTCATCGTAAAGGATGGCGAAATCATCGGCAGAGGACACAATTCAACAGAAACTGACAGAGACACCACTGCTCATGCTGAAATGGTGGCTATAAGGCAGGCGTCCAGATATCTGGGGGAGACCCTCGGGTGGCGCAGACTTACAGGCTGCGATATGTATGTGACAATGGAGCCTTGTGCCATGTGTGCGGGAGCCATAGTATGGGCACGGATAGAGACCCTTTACATCGGTACCATGGACCCTAAGGCCGGCGCATGCGGATCTGTCTTTAATATAGTGCAGGAACAGAAACTCAACCATTACGTTGACATAGTACAAATAGAAGATGGCCCTGTTAAAGAGGAATGTCAGGAGATAATCCGAAGATTTTTCAGAGAGCTCAGGGACCGGAAAAAACTTACTAAAGAGAAATCGGAGGACACGAAACTATGAAGAGAGCAGGACGTATTTTGAGCCTGGTAGTTATTTTAGTAATGCTTACGGCAACTTTTTGCTTCGCTGCACCATCGGCGGATGCACAGGAGACAGGAACAGAGGGAAGCCTCACTTTGCTGGATACATATCCTAAGGATGGTTCCAAGGGTGCATCTATTGAGAACATGTCCGTAAAGCTTTACTTTGACGGAGAGTTCACTGAAGAGACACTGAAGGGAGTTAATGACAGCACCATTCAGTTTGTCGGACCGGAAGGCGAAAAACTGCCTACAAGAGTGCTCTATTCACCTAAGGAAAAGGGCGTAGTTCTGGTAATCGTAGCTAACGATGAAGAAGGCAAGACTATTACCGGTAAAGGCAATTCCGAATATACCCTGAAGGTTTCGGGAAATATCAGAGACGATAATGGCAACACTCTCGGACAGGATACCGAGATCAAGTTCACCACTCTGAATCAGAGTGCCAACACTATGATCAATATGGTCATGATGTTTGTAATGTTTGGAGCTATCATGGTAATCTCCATGAAGGGAGCTAAGAAAGAGGCACAGAAGCAGCAGCAGACGAAAAAAGACGACAAGGTCAATCCGTACAAGGAAGCCAAGAGAACAGGCAAGTCTGTTGAGGAAATCGTTGAGCAGGATCAGAAGAATAAAGCCAAGCAGGCAGAAAAGGCTGCAAGAAAGGCTGCAAAAGAAGCTGATGATTATGATGACTACCTTGAGGAAGGCGTATATAGGGTAAAGGGCCCTCGCCCGATTGCAGCTGCAGGCGGTACGTATATTACAGGAAGAAAGGCCCTCGCAGAAGCTAAGAAAGCTGAAGAAGAGGCAAGAAAGGCCAAGCAGCAGCAGTACAAGGCAAAAAAAGGCAAAGGTAAAAAGAAGAAATAAAAATAAACAGGGCGGATGAGAGGGGTTTCCTCTCATTTTGTCTATATGGGTACGCGAGGTTATATATGATAAAGGAGCAAGATATTCTTACTCTCAGATCTTTTGCCAAGATTAATCTGTCCTTTGATATTACGGGAGTAAGAGAGGATGGATATCATCTGGTAGAAACGGTTATGCAGCAGGTATCTCTCTATGATGAGATAAAGCTGAAATGGGAAGCGGATGAAATAAACCCCCTTGAGATCACGTTGACAACCAGCAAGCCGTATCTGCCTACGGACAGCAGGAATCTGGCATACAAGGCTGCCATGATTATGGCGGATTATGCGGAGGATTCAGCAGGCGGCAGACCGGGCGGCAGACTGCAGATGCATATAGATAAGCGCATTCCTGTGGCGGCAGGTCTGGGAGGCGGCAGCGGCAATGCGGCAGCGGTGATGATAGGCCTGAACAGGCTCTGGAAGCTGGGGCTCAATACCAGGACACTCTGTGAAATGGGAACCGTGCTGGGAGCGGATGTACCATTCTGCATACTTGCGCAGAACAGCAGATATGCCTGCGCTATGGGAAAGGGAATCGGCGAAGTGCTGACTCCGGTACGAAAAGGACTTGAGAAGCATATAGTCCTCGCAAAGCCGGCTTTTGGAGTGTCCACGAAGGAGGTCTTCAGAGAGATAGACAGCTGCCCGCCTGAAGAGAGGCCTGATGCGGAGCAGCTCCTGGAGGGGCTTTCCCGCAAAGACATGAAAAAAGTATATCGGAACATGATAAATGTTCTGGAAAGTTATACATTGAAGCAGTACCCTGAGGTACAAACTCTTAAAGAAAGGCTTATTGCTGCAGGTGGAGCCGGTAAGGTTCTCATGAGCGGCAGCGGCCCCACAGTAATAGGAATTTACAACCACTATGGAGCAGCGCGGAGAGCATGCCTTGAAATGAGGCATCAGGGCTATGAGGCCTACTGGGCGCATACAGGAAAGGAAATTAGAGGAGAGAGAAATGTTAAACTTTGATTTACAGAACCACAGACCGCTGAGAGAAATCGTATACGAAGAGTTGAAAAGACAGATTCTTATAGGTGAAATCGCCCCGGGCACCAGAATGATGGAGGTGGAACTGGCAGATGATATGGGAGTAAGCCGCACACCGGTAAGAGAGGCTATAAGAAAGCTGGAAAAAGAAGGTCTTGTATCAATTGAACCGAGAAGGGGAGCGTACGCTTCGGATATTTCCATCAAGGATATGGTGGATGTGCTTGAAGTGCGTCAGGATCTGGAAGGTATGGCGGCAGGGCTTGCAGCGCTGAAGGCCACAGAGGAAGAAAAGGAAGAACTCAAAAGAGCCACTGAGGAATACAGGCATGCTGTTGAATCCGGAGACATTGAGGAGATCATTAAATGGGATGAAGCTTTCCACAAACGCATTGTAAACTGCAGCGGAAACAAAACTTTGATTCAGCTTGTTTCACAGGTACAGGAGCTTGCCCTCAGATTCAGATATATATACTATGATGATTTTTCCAGATTTGAGGGACAGCCAATGGAGCACAAAGAAATCGTAGGTGCCATAATCAGCGGAAACGCAGAAAAAGCCAGAATTGAAGCAGACCAGCATATTTCAAGACTTAAGGAATTCGTAATCACTGAGGGTGAAAGCGTTTTCCACGGAAATCACGGAAATAACGGAAAAGACTCGAAAGACCCGCAGTAAGCGGGTTTTTTTGATGGGATGAATAAATGCTGTCGGGATTGAATAGATTGTAGCAAGACCAAGTTTGGAAAGGGGAAAAGTTATGACCTACGAAAAGGATATTCCGGATTATGCCATGGTTCCGGCCAGAGAAATAGAAGAAAAAGTCATTGTTCCTGTCGGGAGCAGCGCAGTATATACACCTGTACAGGTGACAAACATTA
Source organism: uncultured Oscillospiraceae bacterium (assembly GCA_964619875.1). GTDB lineage: Bacteria > Bacillota > Clostridia > Peptostreptococcales > Anaerovoracaceae > SUG1106. The sequence goes on along the minus strand of CAZUFU010000008.1, from coordinate 13,389 downwards.
CGGAAAAGCCAAAGACTGTCATAACCATTGAGGAGGATATTCTGGTGCCGGACACCAAGCCGGATCTCAGGGAAATCCTGCTTATCGACGGCAGTGCGCGCCTGGCATCACGGGAGATAGACAGAATAAACAAGACGGATGACTACATAGGCCTGTCAGGAGAAGTGGAGCTGCAGACTCTTTATGTGCCGGAAAACAGACAGGCGGCAGGACCTGTTATCGCAGTTCAGACCAGGGTACCGTTTAAAGAAAGATGGCATACGGACATGGCCGCAGGCGCAACCCTTATAATGGAATGTACAGCCGAAAAAATAGAATATATGGTCATCAATGAGCGAAAGTACAGGGTAAAAATTTCCCTTGCAGTTACAGCCAGAGAGTGTATCGACAGCAAAATAGATATTTTCGAAGGTATTACGGGCGAGGAAATCCAGATGCTCCGGGAAAAGGCTGAGATAACAAATATCGTCCTGCGAAAAAAGGATACGTTGACCATAAGCGAAAACCTTGAAATCAAAGAAGAAGAAAATTTTGAGTCCATTCTCAAGCAGGATATCAATGTGGTAGAAAACTACAAGCAGGTGACGGCAGAGAAGGTGGTAATAAGCGGTTTCATATTCGTAAATCTCCTCTATACTGTGACGGGAACCGGGGAAAACGCTTGCGACTGCATCCGGCAGGCTCAGGAAAGGGTGGAATTCACACAGTTTATCCCTATAAAACATGGAGCCGGAGGAGGCAGCGTGTGCTTTGATGGCAGCGGCCTGAGAGTGAAGATGGTTCAGGACGATGAAGTGGGCGAAATTCTGCGTCTGGAAGGAGAAATCATAACCTATATTGAGCTATATGAAAGCACGGAAAAGGAAATAATTGTAGATGGATACCACAGAGAGAAAGACTTTATCTGTGATTTCAATCAGGGAAAAAGCCGTACACCGATTGCTTCGGCATCAGGAGAAGCTTCGGTGCGGGAGATTATTTCGCCTGACAGCGGATACGGAGAGGTGGAAAAAATTCTTTACACTACGGGTGAGATTGTAGAAAGCGAAAGTCGGGGCGAGCAGGGTAAGGTAATTACAGAAGGAAATCTCATGGCCAAGATGATCTGCATGACACATGGGGAAGACGATGATGAGCCGCAGTTGTTTTCCATCAGGCAGGCGGTGCCTTTCCGGGTGGTAACGGCAGTGCCTCAGATGACGGGAGACGAAAAGGTTTCAGCAGGAATTCATTTGAGAGATATCTGGGCAGAAAAAATAAACGGCAAGCAACTGGAATTCAATGCCACTGTCATGGTCAGCGCGGATATAATGAGAGAAGTCACCTTCAAGGTTCTAGCTAATCCTGCTTTCGAGGAAAGCACCTCCAAGACGGCCATAGCTCCTATGGTGGTGTATGCGGCAGGAAAGAGCGACAGCCTGTGGAGCATCGCCAAGAAATTCAAAACTTCTGTTGAAACGGTGGCAAAGATCAATCAGCTGGAGGACGGACAGATAGAAGAGGGAAGGAAACTCCTGATAATCAGATAAGTCAGGGCATAAAGGAAATATTTACGACGGGCTGTATTAAATGCAGCCCGTCTGTCTATACTCTCTTTGAAACAAGGGGGTATAAAATGGATTTCAGAGGATTAAAGATATATTTCTTATTGCTTATGTTTGTTGTAGGGTTGTGTATAACGGACTACATACCCAAGGCTCAGGCGGCTCGTGCAGAGGTAAGCAGAATTGAAGCTTATCAATGGCCTGCAGACGAGGAAGGTATGATAAACGAATATGAGGGCATAATTCGTTTTCACGTCATAGCAAACAGTGATTCTGATGAAGATCAGGAACTTAAATTCAAGGTGAGAAACCGGGTGCTGGCAAAGGTGCAGAATGCCCTTGAGGGAAGTCAGGGTGCAGCACAGACCAGAAAATATATTGAAGAAAATCTTGAAGAGATTGAAGCCTGCGCTCTGCAGTGCGTCAGGGCAGAAGGCTATGACTATAATGTAAGGGCACGGATAGGCGTTACTGCCATTCCGGCCAAAGAGTACGACGATGTGTACTTCCCGGCGGGCAGCTACGAGGCACTTACCATTACCATCGGTGAAGGCAGGGGTCAGAACTGGTGGTGCGTCGTTTTTCCTCCGTTATGCCTCGTGGACGCTCGGGAAAGCGGTTATGATGAGTTGTTTGACAAAGATATCCATGGACGGCTGGTGCTCAAATCCAAGGTGCTGGAACTGCTGCGGCAGAGCGGCATCAAAAAAGTATAAACAAAAGAGCAGGGATGAAAAACCCTGCTCTTTTGCGTCTTTATTATGTTTTTGGAGAAGTATATGAAAAAGAATTAGCTTTCATGCCTTTTCTTATTCTCTTAATTGCTGTTGCCGGCCGCTTCCTGGGCTGACTGCAGTTTGACTTTTATCTTTTTTATCTCATTGTCTCTTACAACGGTAAACTCCACTGTATCTCCCACCTGATGGCTCTGAATGGTGTTTAGAAGGGTGGAAGAGTCGGTAATCTTCACATCGTCCAGATAGTAAATCAAATCGCCTGCTTTCAGGCCGGCCTTCTTGGCGTTTTCGCCTGTAACCTCCTGAATATATATGCCGGTGATGGATACACCGTACTGCATAGCTCTCTGAGCTGAGGTCAGATCAACGATAGTGATACCTGCAGCCGGACGTCCTTCCACATATCCGTTTTCAATAAGTGACTTTACTACTGTTGAAACTTTGTCACACGGGATAGCGAAGCCGAGTCCCTCAACGTCAGAGCCGGATGACTTTGCCACTACGATACCGATGAGGTTACCGAACTGGTCGAAGAGACCGCCGCCGGAGTTGCCCGGATTGATGGAGGCACTGGTCTGAATCAGTGTCATGGTCTTGCCGTCAAGGGTGATTTCTCTTTCCAGAGCGCTTATGATTCCCTCGGTTGCAGTACCCGACAAGGTTCCCAGAGGATTACCTATTGCAACTACCAGGTCGCCTACGTTAAGGTTATCCATAGTGCCTATGGTGACAGGTGTCAGTCCTTTCTGATCTATCTTGATGACTGCCAGATCGGTCTGTTCGTCTGAAGCAACCAGTGTGGCATCGTATGAAGAACCGTCGTATAAAGTAACCTTGATGGTACTTGCATCCTCGATAACGTGATTGTTGGTTATGATATAGCCGTCCTCACTGTATATAACTCCGCTGCCTGCACCTTTGGTTACATACTGACGCAGCCATGTATCTGTTGAAACGGACTCGGTGGAAATTGCAACCACGGAGTTTTCGTTTTTAGCTATAATTTCCTGAACGGAAAGCTCGCTGCCTGTAGCCTGTGCCAGATTGTAGTTTGTAGTAGTTATGGTCTTGTCTATTACGGCTCCTCCGAAATGGCTCATGGCCAGAGAATAGGCGCCTGCCCCCACAGCCGCCGAAATTACCATACAGATTATCAGCGTAACGGCGAAGGCCCTTCTGGTCACATACACCGGTTCTTTTTTCTCTTTTGGAGCTCTTTCAGGAGCTTCAGCCGTGTCGGTATACACGGTTTTATTTTCTTCGTATTGAAATTTATCCCAATCGTCCATAATACGGCCTCCTTGTCTTATCTCTTTTCTGAATTTACTCAAATTATAATCGGATTTTGTGTATTTTTTGTGTAAAAAAGATGTGAAATATGATAAAATAACTTGTTGAGGATATAAATATTATGGAAAGATGCTTTATAGAATATACAAGGTGGCGAGAGGCCGGACTGCCGGAAGATCTGGCGGCGGAACTTACCGCTATCGAAGGTGATGAGGACGAGATATACGACCGCTTCTGCAGAGACATTGCTTTCGGAACTTCGGGACTTCGGGGTAGGATGGGAGCCGGAACCAACCGCATCAATTCGGTGGTTCTGAGAAAGGCCACCATGGGTATAGCCCGCTATCTTACCGACCGCTATGAATCGCCGGGGATAGTCATCGGATTTGATACAAGAATAAATTCAAAGGAATATGCAGCATCGGTTGCCGGAGTTTTCGCGGAAATGGGCGTGGACGCATATATTTTCGGGGAGGCGACTCCTGTGCCGGTGGTGTCTTTTGCTGTGCGCCATCTCGGATTGAACGGCGGTGTAATGATAACGGCAAGCCATAATACGAGAGAATATAACGGATATAAAGTGTACGACCATTTTGGAAACCAGATAGATGACCGTAAGGCAAGGCTGGCAGAGGAATATATAAAGAAGGAAGATCCTTTCGCAGGTGAGCCGGGCGGCGAAGACAGAGCATGTGCGGGGGGAGTTCACATGCTTGACGGAAGCGTCAGGGAGGCGTATCTTAATGTTATTAAGGAGAACATTCTTTGGTGGGATGAGCCGCAAAGCTGTCTTAAGGCACTGTCGGATCTGAAGGTATGCTATACACCGCTGAACGGCAGCGGCCTGGGCTATGTAACTGAAGTGCTTGATCATTTAGGCGTCGAAACGGTTCAGGTAGTGCCGTCACAGAAGGAACCGGATGGAAGCTTTCCGACGTGCCCTTCACCTAACCCGGAAAACGAGGCAGCTTTTGCAGAGGCAGTCAGGCTGTGCGATGAAAAGGATAATCAGTATGACGTGATTCTGGCTACAGATCCGGACAGCGACAGAATGGGTGCAGCAGTTTTTGACGGTGAGGGATACTGCAAGCTCAGCGGCAACCAGGTGGGCGAGCTTATGTTTGACTATATACTGAGATGCCACAGCAGAGGCGTCCGCGGCAGAAAACTGCGGGGTGGTATGACTGCTTTCAAGAGCTTCGTAAGCTCACCTCTCACAGAAAAGATAGGAGAAGAATACGGCGTCAAGGTAAAGAACGTTTTTACAGGTTTTAAAAATATTGCCCTGGAAATGGAACGGCTGAATAAGGAGGGAAGAGCAGAGGATTTTCTCTTCGGTTTCGAGGAAAGCCTGGGATACCTATACGGTGACTATACGAGGGATAAAGATGGAATCATGGCCTGCCAGATGCTGTGCCTCATGGCAGCGGAGCAGAAAGCCGCAGGGAAGACTCTTCTGGACAGGCTAGAGGAAATATACAGTCAGTACGGCTACATCGAGTCCATAACCACAGCCATCATGTTTCACCAGGAGAGAGACCGCAGGCGGATGGAGCTCATAGTAAAATCCCTCTTCGATGGCAGACTTAAATCCTGTCCTGACCTGGGCAATGTCATAAAAAAGGAGTTCTGCTATCGTAAGCAGAATATGTATTGTGCTGACCTTGAGGGAGGTCACAGGGTGATAATAAGGCCTTCAGGCACAGAACTGAAGCTCAAAATATATATTTTTGCCGGAGGGAAAACCAGGGATGAGGCCATAGATAGCGCTGCCCGACTGTGCTCTCTGGTGAGACAAGCATTGGAGGAAAAAGATAAAAGAGATGAATAACGTATATACAGGAATAGATAGAAGCGGTTCTTACAGAGTTTATCTGGCGGTAACTACGGAGCTGGTGGAGGAAGCCAGAAAAATACACGATACCACGCCTGTAGCTACAGCCGGACTGGGCAGAGTGCTGACAGGGGCAGGACTTATGGGGCTTATGCTTAAAAATGAGTCGGACAAGCTCACAGTGCTCTTTAAAGGAGATGGGCCTGCCAGACAGATTCTTGCAACAGCATTTGCCGACGGCAGAGTCAAAGGATACATTGCCAACCCTGATGTGGATCTACCGCTCAATGAGGTCGGAAAGCTGGATGTGGGCGGATCTCTTGGAATCGGCGAACTGACAGTCATCAAAGACCTGGGACTGAAAGAGCCTTATGTAGGAACCATTGCTCTGGTAGATGGAGAGATTGCTGATGACCTGACTGCATATTACTATATTTCCGAGCAGCAGAACACGGCCATTTCTCTGGGAGTAAAGGTGGATACAGATTGTTCTGTAATGGCTGCGGGAGGCATGATAATCCAGATGCTTCCTGATGCCCGGGAGGAAGCCATAGATGCACTTGAGGAGATGCTGGCGGACCTGCCGCCGATAACTACTCTGGTAGAGGAGGAAAAAACGCCATCTGCCATGATGGAAAGGATCTTCGGTAATATGCCTGAGGATTTCAGAGTGGAAGGACTTGAATACAAGACTCTGAGATGGGAATGCGACTGCTCTGAAGAAAGACTTGAGCAGGTGCTCATGACCATAGGGGAAAAGGATCTTGAGGACATCATAGAGGAAGACGGGCAGGCCGAATTGGTATGCCAGTTCTGCTGCAAAAAATATCACTTCGACAAAGCGCATCTGGAAAGAATTCTGGCAAGCGTAAAGAAAATATAATGAAGTGGAGGTGCTAAGAAATATGGGGAATAAAAGGATAGGAATAATCTTTGGAGGCAAGTCGGGAGAACATGAGGTTTCGCTGCTTTCGGCTGCCTCAGTGATTCGGGCCATAGATAAAGAAAAATTCGATCTGTTTTACATAGGAATCACCCGTGAAGGCAGGTGGATGGCCGTGCCTCGCGTTTTTGGCAGAGACATTGACGGCGACAGGGATATTACAGCCGATATAATTGAAAACGGATCCTGGGAAAAAGTCGGCACAGAGATTAACCCGGGAGATTTAGGGAAATATATAGATTTTGCGCTGCCTGTAATGCACGGCCCGTATTGTGAGGACGGAAAGATTCAGGGACTTCTTGAGATGATGGATATCCCATACGGCGGATGCGGGGTGCTTGCATCTGCAGTTGCCATGGATAAAGCGGTATCAAAGGAGATATTTGAAAGAGCGGGGATTCCGGTATGCCGGTGGAAGCTTGTTACAAGGGCTGAAGTAAAGAATGACATCGAGGCTGCCGCAGAATGTGTGGAAAAGAGCCTGGGATATCCTTGCTTCGTGAAGCCTGCGAACATGGGCTCCAGCGTGGGAATCAGCAAGACGTCGGACCGGCAGCAGCTGAAAGAGGCGCTCAGAAAAGCTCTTGAATATGACAGGCGTATCATAGTGGAAGAGTTTATCGACTGCAGAGAGATAGAGACAGCTATTATTGGAAACGATTCACCGGAGGCTGCGGCAGTAGGAGAAATTCTTCCTTCGGCTGAGTTCTACGATTATAACGCGAAGTACTGCGACGGAGGAGCATCAAAGCTCTGCATACCGGCAAGGCTTTCTGAAGAGACGGCTGACCGGATACGGGAGATGGCAGTGAAGGCCTATAGGGCCATTGACGGAGAAGGGTACGCCAGAGTGGACTTTTTCATAGATAAAAATACGGACCGCATATATCTGAACGAGATAAATACAATACCCGGATTCACCAAGTACAGTATGTTCCCTCTGCTTTGGGAGGCGGCCGGCGTAAAGTACCATGAAACCATTGAAAGGATTATAGAACTGGGATATGAGAGATATTACGCTAAAAATAGTAGGAAAACAGTGCTTTGATAATAAAGAAGAGGATCAGATGGAATTCATCACCGACGGACAGCTTTACGTGAGGGACGATTCGGTGTATGTGATCTACGATGAAAGTGAGGTTTCCGGCATGGTGGGCTGCAAGACAACCCTGAAGGTCAAGGGAGACTCCGTTAAAATGCGCCGGGTCGGTAAAATCGGCTTCGGAACGGAGCTTTACTTTGAGGAGGGAAAACGTTTCAGCAGCACTTACAATACGCCCTACGGACCTATGGACATAGAGGTCCTGACAAGCAGGGTGGAAAACAATCTTAACATGGATGAGCTGAAGGGCAACATTGATATAGAATACAATGTGAGCCTTGAGGGCATGGCCGAGGGCCGGAACAGGCTGACCATAGATGTAATGTAAAAGGAGAGAAAAATGCAAAAGATAGGTTTTGACGCAGAAAAGTACATTGAAGAGCAATCGAAATATATTCTGGAAAGAATTAATCACGGAAACAGCGAAAGGCTGTATCTGGAGTTCGGCGGCAAGCTGGTTCATGACAAGCACGCCATGAGAGTGCTTCCGGGATTCGACGAAAATGCCAAGATCAAGCTGCTTCAGAAGATGAAGGATCAGGCAGAAATCATAATCTGCATATATTCCGGCGATATAATCAACAGCAAGACGCGACAGGATTTCGGAATCACATACGACCTGGAGGTTCTCAGACTCATTGACATCTTCAGAAAGTATGACCTGAAGATAAACAGCGTGGTGGTGACCAGATACGAGGATGCGCCGGCAGTCAACATGTTTATCAACAAACTGGAAAGACGCGATATCAAAACCTATAAGCATTTCTATACAAAGGGTTATCCGACAGATGTGGATACAATAGTAAGCGAGGAAGGCTACGGGGCCAATCCATACATAGAGGTAACCAAGCCCCTGGTGGTTGTAACAGGCCCGGGCGGCGGAAGCGGCAAGCTGGCTACATGCCTGTCCCAGCTTTATCACGAATACAAGAGGGGAAACAAGGTGAGATACGCCAAGTTCGAGACCTTCCCTATATGGAATCTGCCTCTCAAACATCCTGTCAACATTGCATATGAGGCGGCAACTGCCGACCTGCGCGATGTCAACATGCTTGACTCTTTCCATCTGGAGGCTTACGGGGAAATGGCGGTAAACTACAACCGTGACCTGGAGGTTTTCCCTGTAGTAAAGAGAATTATTGAAAAGATCACGGGTGAGTCTGAGTATCAGTCGCCTACGGATATGGGCGTAAACCGCATCGGCCTGTGTATTACAGATGACGAGGCGGTTAAGGAAGCTGCTGTTCAGGAAATCATCCGACGCTTTATGATAGCCAAGTGCGACTATAAGAAGGGTAAAATTACCGAGGATGCCCTCGAACGCTCTGAACTTCTGATGAAAGAAGTAGGCGCTGCAGAGGAGGACAGAGCTGTGGTCATCCCTGCCCGCGAATACGCCGAATATAAACGCAACTGCGATAAAAAATATGTTAATGTGGTAGTCATGGCCATTCAGATGCCTGACGGAATAATTGTGACAGGACGCAGCAGCCGCAGAATGGTTGCTGCCGGAGCTGCCGTGCTCAATGCGGTAAAGAAACTTGCCGGAATTCCTGACGACCTTTACCTCATTGCTCCTAATGTTTTCAAGAGCATACAGGAGCTCAAGGGCGGAGTGCTTCATCACGACAGAACCAGCCTCAACCTTGAAGAGATACTGACGGCTCTCTCCATTTCGGCAGAAAGCAATTCCTGCGCAGAAAAGGCTGTTAAGATTCTGGAACAGCTGCGTGGCTGCAGAGCTCACTGCACGGCCATCCTCAGCGAGAGAGATGAACAGACTCTGAGGGCTATGGGCATAGATGTCACCTGCGACCCTGAATATCTGACAACTAACTTGTACTTTGCATAAATTTAAACAAATTTAATGAGGAGATTTTACATTTAAGATTATATTATGAGCAGAAAAACAGAACGAATGAGAAAAAACAACTCGGCAGAGGCCATGCCACGGTATCTTCGCGTGCTGGGAAACATGAAATACAGGCTTATCATCGAGGGCATCGGTGTAGGACTTCTGGCGGGAATTCTGGTTTCGGCATTTCGACTGTCACTGACAAAGGTGGATGAAATCAGAAGCGTGCTGCTTGAAGGGGCTCAGACTAAAGTTTCTCTGGTAGTCTGCTGCCTGCTGCTGCTTTTTTTCTTCACCGTATGTGTTTCCTTTATTGTGGTCAGAGAGCCTCTGTGCACGGGAAGTGGTATTCCTCAGGTAAAAGGAGAACTGGACGGCAAGATAAAGGCAAACTGGCTAAGCGTTATAATAGCAAAATTCATAGGCGGAATTATGGCCGTAGGCGGAGGGCTTTCTCTGGGACGTGAGGGCCCCAGCATTCAGCTTGGCGCCATGGTGGGGAAGGGTTTCTCGAGACTCAGCGGACGTCTTCGCTCTGAGGAAAGACTACTGATGACCTGCGGGGCTGGTGCAGGCCTTGCCGCCGCTTTCAGCGCACCACTGGCCGGAGTTGTATTTACCCTGGAGGAACTGCACAAAACCTTCAGCGCTGATGTGCTGCTGTCCACCATGGCGGCTGCCATTACTTCCGACTGGGTGGCATCCTACATATTCGGATTGAGACCGGTATTTTCACTGACAATTTCAAACAGTCTGCCGCTTTCGCATTACTGGATGGTGCTGATTCTGGGCGTGATAATGGGGGCTTTTGGGGTTCTGTATAACAGGTGCATAGCGCTGTCTCAGGACTTTTTTGCCATGCTGAAGCCTGCATGGATAAAGGCGGTGCTGCCTTTTGCAGCTATCGTCCTTCTGGCGGTATTCTATCCGCGTGTGCTGGGCAGCGGTCATGACCTTGTATCCTTCGCGGGAGAGGGCGGCGCAGGCGTGAAGGTGCTGCTGATACTCCTTGTGATCAAGTTCATCTTTTCGATTTTCAGCTTCGGCACGGGGACGCCGGGAGGAATATTCCTGCCGCTGCTGGTGCTGGGTGCTGTAACGGGCGGATTGTTCACAGAGATTGTAAGCCCGCTGGTGGGATATGCAAATACATACTCTGCTTACTTCGTGATTTTGGGAATGGCGGGATACTTTGCCGCTATCGTCAGGGCTCCGATTACGGGCATAATTCTCATAAGCGAGATGACGGGCATTTTCTCCAATCTGCTGCCTCTTGCCATCGTGTCTCTGGTGGCACATATAACTGCCGAGATTCTGGGCGGTGTGCCTATTTACGACCAGCTGCTGGACAGAATGCTGGCTGGCAGGGCAAGCGCCGGGAAAAAAGCCGCGAGAAAGCCCGGTGGAAAGGCCGGGGAAAAACCTGCCACAGGGAGACAGGCCGAATAAGGCTGGCATGAATGTCTGATGTTGGCTGCTGCATTGCCGGTGTTGTAAAAATATGTCGAAAACAATTTCTTTTACAACATGACGCACATAACAACCATGAAAACAGGCATTGATATCCATAAACGTTGTAAGATTATTTTGATGTACAGATATTTTACAACGCAATAAATAATCCCGTTGTAAAAATCGAACCAAATCATGAAATATCTACAACATTACGTCTGCTAAACGGTCTCCCGAAGGTTTGGATGAGGTGTAATGTTGTAAAAATTGATGTTTTCTTTAATGTTTTACAACAATCATCTCTGAACTTTAATCATAATTAATAAAACGAAAAGAGCCGCTGCAGGAATCGAAACAGCGGCCTTTTGCTGTCTGCGCGCATTAAGGTCCGGGTTGTTTGACACGACTAATCTATTTTCACACACTTTCATTCTAGATTTGTCAGAGGGGTGGGACGTACGCGCAGACGTCCCTTAAAAGACCTTTCAATATAATAGAGCCGGAAAAAATCGAAAATGTGGCAATGATGTGTAAAAAAGTCGACTTTTTTTAATTTTGGCGAGAAATTTGCCTGCAAGGATTAAAAAATAAACTGCTGGTTTATTCTGCTTTCTGCATAATAGTTATATGGTAATCATAGGCAACTATTTAGGCCTGAGGAGGAAAGTTACAGTAAATATTATGAACAGCAGTTTTAATAAGGATAAATTGACAAACAGGCAAAAGCTGGAGGAAGAGCTTTGGAACTTGCAGCAGGAGATATGGCTTTACCTGCGTGCCTTTGATATACCGCTCAGCACAGTTGATGATGCAGTGCAGGAGACCATGCTCAGGGCATGGAAAAACATTGGTCAGCTGCGTGATGTTCAGAGCCTGAAATGGTGGGTGCTTAAAATAGCCAGTAATGTAGGCAAGACATATGTGAAGAAAGAAAAACATCGACGACTTCGGGAATTTTCCCTCGATGAGAGGGTGGAGCAAATATCGGTTGACGATGAAGGCGAAGTGCCCGACGAGGCACTGTGCATCGCAATGGAGAACACGGAGCTTGAGATAATTTCAGAGCTTCTCGGTCGTCTGAACGACAGAGAAAGACAGGTCATAGTTCTGCAGCATATCAATGGAGTGCCCCTTGCAGAGGTGGCAAAGCTTGTTGATGAAACTTATGTAAACACAAGGACTTTGTCGTCCAGAGCCATGAGAAAGCTGAAGAAATACGCAGCGGAGGAGAAAAAGGGTGGAAAAGAATAAGGATTATGAGAAAAGGCTGGGCATAAGGCTCAGAGAAGCATATCTGAAGGACTACGAAGGACCGGCAATGTCCCGTGAGGAGTTTCACCGGCTTATTGAGGCTGCGGAAAAAAAGGAAAAACACAAGAGAACTCTGATAGGCATTGCCGCCGCCTGTGTGGCTCTATGTCTGGTCTGCGGCGGCTTCGTGGCAGGCATTAGCATGCGTGAAAGTGCCAGTGCGGGCAAGGACGACGAAACCAAAACCGTGCAGCAGGGCGGAAGCGTGGTTATCGGCAGCGGTGTCAGTGAAAACGATCAGAACGTGGGTGTGTCCACTAAGACTTATACAAACATCGAGGACATCCCGGAAGATCTGCGGGAACAGATTCGCTTTTTGGACAGCGAGGAGTTTGAGTTGGAAAAGGTGAAAGTGTATGACAATGGTTTAGGGTTGTTTATCTTATACTACAGCACTAAAGAAGGGGATGTGGTAAAAATAAGCCAAGAAAAAATAGAAACGACGGAAGAAAAAATAGTGATTCTAGCTGATAAGAAAGAGACTTTCAGAGGGTACGACGTGTTTTTTACACAGAAAACAGAAGGGACGATGTACTCGTTTTATTTTGAAGGCTTACTGTATAATATAATGCTGGATAACAACAATATAAAAATAGAGACCGTTTTATGCGGCCTCATAGTCTAAAATAAATTTGAATACGTTGTTGAGCGGAACTCGTTCCCATTGCGAATATCTCTGCTCACTACCATTAACCTATAGGATGTACCATAAGACAGATGGGTATATAGATGGGAAAAAACAAAAGCCTCAGAATTTGCACCGTTGTTATAAAATACATACTCTGGATTTGTACTATCATTCACCCAAACCCCGTTATTGAGTTTCTGAAGATAGACAATGACGCTATACTCGTCGGCCTCCCATGTAAATTGAACGGTTACCGTTGCATCTGCTTTTGTTCCACTTATGCGGCTGATGTTATATGTAACACTTGCGGTTTCCCTCGGCTGAATCCCGCTGTCAGCGAAAGCGGCAGCTGCGCTGCTGAATACCATAAGCATTACAAGAACCATAACTAAAATTTTGTTTTTCATAAGAAAACCCTCCTTGAATTAAAATAAACACACGCCGGCCCGTTCACGAACCGGCCGCTTTCATTTTTAAAATAGCAACTTTCGGGAAACTTGTCAAGTACTGAGAAAAAAACAATAATCAGTGTATTTTGAGGGTTACATTTGCAGAAAAGTGTGGTATAATGTACCTGAAGGCAAAGTTAATTTTTTAACAAAATAAACGACTTCAAAAGATGCGTTAGTAAATCTAAGAGATTTAAATACTAAAGGAGGCAATTTCAAAATGAAAAAAATTGGCGTATTAGGA
>CAZUFU010000007.1:0-34616 GCA_964619875.1 uncultured Oscillospiraceae bacterium | reverse complement strand
TAATGAAGACAGTATTTATGGGAACTCCTGATTTTGCGGCAATCATACTTGATGCCCTTGCAGGAAGCCGTCATGAGGTGGCTTATGCAGTGACACAGCCTGACAAGGCTAAAAACAGGGGAAAGAAAGTCCAGTATACGCCGGTCAAGGAGCTGGCACTGGCAAAAGACATAAAAGTCCTGCAGCCGGAAAAAGTACGGGGAAATGAGGAATTTATCGGTCTCCTGAGGGAATGTGCGCCGGATATTATGATAGTAGCTGCCTATGGACAGATTCTGCCTAAGGAGGTACTTGAAATTCCGAGATACGGCTGTGTAAATGTCCATGCATCATTGCTTCCTAAGCTCAGAGGTGCAGCGCCTATCCAGAAGGCTATTATCGACGGAGAAAAAGAGACAGGCGTGACCATAATGCAGATGGCAGAAGGCCTTGATACAGGCGATATGCTGCTTAAAGAGGCAGTTGAAATAGGCGGAATGAACTACAGCCAGCTTCACGACAGACTTGCTGAGATAGGCTCAAGGCTTCTGCTTGAGACTCTTGACATGATAGAGGAGGGCAGGGTTAAGCCGGAAAAACAGGATGACAGCCTTTCCACTTACGCTCATATGATTTCCAAGCAGGACGGCAGGATTTCTTTCGAAAAAAGTCCTGAGGAAATCGAAAGGCTTATTCGAGGTTTTGACCCATGGCCGGGAGCATTTTGCGATTGTGGAGATGCGGTAATGAAGCTCTGGAAAGCAGAGCCCGCAGATGAAAATACTGAGGGCATAGAGCCGGGAACGGTAATTTCCGCAGACGAAAAGGGTCTGAAGATTGCATGCGGAGGCAGGGCGCTTCTGGTTACAGAAATTCAGATGCCGGGAAAGAAACGTGTAAGCGTCAGGGAATACCTTAAGGGCAACAGGATAGAGACGGGAACAGTTTTGAGATAGAATTTTGAGATAAAAACAGGGAGGAACAGAATATGACATATTACGGTTCAATGATTATACTCATACCTGCCATCATTTTTACCATGTATGCGCAGGCTAAGGTGAATTCTAATTTCAGGAGATATTCCAATATAAGAAACGCAAGAAACATGACCGGTGCAGAGGCAGCAAGAAGAATGCTTGACGCCAACGGACTGGGAAATGTGCAGATAGAACAGGTGAGAGGCAGTCTGACTGACCACTACGACCCGAGAAAGCGTGTTCTGAGGCTTTCACAGTCAGTCTATGGGGTTAATTCAATTGCAGCAGTAAGTGTAGCATGTCATGAGGCGGGCCATGCGGTTCAGCATGCCGAAAGCTATAAACCGCTTACAATCAGAAATTCAATAGTGCCTGTGGTTAATTTCGCATCAAGCCTGACATGGCCGCTGGTGATACTGGGAATAGTTCTCCTGGCAAACGGCAGCTATATGGGAGATGTTTTATTTAATATCGGTGTGATTACCATGCTGGCAGTAATTGCTTTCCATACGATTACTCTGCCTGTAGAGTTCAACGCCAGCAGCAGAGCACTGAAACAGATGGACGAACTGGGAATAATAACTGAGGAGGAAAATACAGGTGCCAACAAGGTTCTTAAGGCTGCAGCCATGACCTATGTGGCAGCTCTTGCTACAGCCATAGCAAACCTCCTGAGAATCCTGGCAATGAGAGGAAACAGAGACTGATTCAAAGGTACGATATATGGATATAAACAGGAAGACGGCTTTTGATGTTCTCATGGATGTGGAAAAGAACGGAGCCTATTCGAATCTTTCCTTAAACAACTTTATAGAAAGAAACAGACCTGACAGTCCTGCCTTCGTAAGAGAGCTGGTATACGGTGTTCTTAAAAACAAGATGCTCCTGGACTGGTTTCTTAAGCAGCTGGTGCCTTCGGGACTCAAAAAGGTTAAAGTGCAGGATCTGATGCTGCTCAGAATGGGCATATATCAGATTTCCTATATGGATTCTGTGCCGGAATATGCAGCTGTCAGCGAAACGGTGGATATGGCTAAAAAGCTGGCCAGGGGCCGCGAAGGTTTCATCAACGGAGTGCTGAGAGGCTATATACGCAGCAGGGATAGCCTTAAAACGCCTGAAAGAGGTGCAGATGCGGCGGAATATCTTGCTGTGGTTTATTCTATGGAAAAGTGGATAGTACAGCTGTGGATAGATGCCTACGGAGAAGAGAAGGCGGAAGAACTGCTTAGGGCATCCAATGAGACTCCGGAGCTTTCCATAAGAGTCAATCTTATGAAAACTGATCGTGAAAGTCTCAAAAAAGAGCTGGAGGCTGCGGGATTTCAGGCTGAATATTCCGTTATCTCACGTCGCGGACTGCTGGTAAAGGGAAGCGGGCTGCTGGAAAGTGAAATATATAAAGCAGGTAAGTTTTCTGTACAGGATGAGGCATCCATATTGGCTTCCGATATGTTGGGCGCTGAACCCGGAGACAGTGTAGCAGATGTATGCGCAGCTCCCGGAGGCAAAACCTTTGCCACAGCTGAGCTTATGGCCGGAGAAGGCGTGATTTACGCCATGGATAAATATGAGCACAAGCTTAAACTGATGGAAACACAGGCAAAGCGTGCGGGGATAGATAATATCAGGCTTCTATGCCGCGACAGCAGGCAGCCCCTCGACGAATTGATAGGACGTATGGATAAAGTACTGGCCGACGTGCCATGTTCCGGTCTTGGTGTCATGAGAAGGAAGCCCGAGATAAAATACAAGGGGAAGCAGGAACTTGATGAGCTCATAGAGCGCCAGCAGCAGATTCTGAGAGCTGCGGCAGACTATGTGGCTGATGGAGGAATCCTGGTTTACAGTACATGTACCGTAAATCCTTGGGAAAACGAAGAGCAGATAGAAAAATTTTTAAGGGGAAACAGGGAATTTAAAGCATTGGAACAGAAGCAGCTGCTCCCGGGAGGGGGTACCGACGGCTTCTTCATATGCAGGATGAGAAAGGAGCAATCAAATGCAGGTCGGTTTTAAATCCGATAAAGGCTTAAGACGCAGCAACAACGAGGATGCTTGTTTTGTGCTGCTGCCTGACAAGGTTTACGTCGTAGCCGATGGGGTAGGAGGCGGAAATGCCGGTGAAATCGCCAGCAGGACCGCGGTCAATGAAATAGCAAATTATGTGGTAGAGCATCCGATAGCCAACACAACCAACAAGTATGCCATTGTGAACTATCTTCAGAACTGCCTTGACGAGGCAAACAGCAAGATTTTCAGGCTGGCCAATACCTATGAGGAAAATACAGGTATGGCTACCACCGCAGTTATCGTCTATGCAGCTTTCGGAAAGGTATTTATCACAAATGTGGGTGACAGCAGAGTTTACCTCTACAGAGGCGGACAGCTTGTTCAGCTTACAGAGGATCATACATACGTAAACACTCTTGTAAAGGCCGGAATTCTTTCAAAAGAACAGGCTGAGGTGGATGAGCGTAAGAATGTCATAACCAAAGCTCTGGGAGCGGAGCCGACTGTAGAGCCCGACTTTTTCCAGGTGGAGATAATGAAGGACGACATTTTCCTCATCTGCACCGACGGATTGTATGATGAGGTTGAAAATCCTGAGATTATTCAGGTGCTCAGCAAAAATCAGTCCATGTCTGATGTGTGCAGCGAACTGATTAACCGAGCAAACATGAACGGCGGACGTGACAACATCACGATTATCAGCTTAAAGGTAACGGAGGAAGATATCTATGAGCAATAAACTACTTGCGGGAAGATATGAATTGATAGAAAAAATCGGCGAAGGCGGAATGGCAGTAGTCTATAAGGGAAAGGACAGACTTCTCAATAGATATGTGGCTATCAAAATTCTTCGCCCGGAATACACCAAGGATGAACAGTTTATTGAAAACTTCAGACGGGAGTCACAGGCTGCAGCAGGGCTTTCTCATCCTAACATCGTCGGAGTATACGATGTAGGCAAGGAAGGCAATATTCATTTTATCATCATGGAGCTCATTGACGGAAAAGTTCTCAGTGACGTGATAAAGGAAAAGGGCAGACTTGACTACAAGGAAGCTATAAGCATAATTCGCCAGGTTGCATCGGCTCTGAGTCTGGCTCACAAAAATCAGATTATACATAGGGATATCAAACCTCATAATATTCTGATTACCAGCACAGGCGTGGCCAAACTGGCTGACTTCGGCATAGCCAAGGCTGTAAGCGCAGCCACCATAGTAGGAGGCAACAACAAGATTATGGGCTCTGTTCATTACTTTTCACCGGAACAGGCCAGAGGTGCTTATGTAGATGAAAGGTCAGATATCTATTCCCTAGGAATCGTTCTCTATGAAATGCTCACCGGCAAGGTTCCTTTTGACGGAGATAATCCTGTATCTATTGCGTTGATGCATATAAACGACCCGATGCCTTCCTTGACAAAAGAAGTACCGGGTCTTCCGCCTCAGCTCGAAAAAATAGTAAACAAAGCTACAGAAAAGTACCAGAGCAACAGATATAAGTCTGTTGACGATATGATAAGAGATCTGGACGATATCGAATTTATAACTAAAATAATGGGCAAAGACGCTTTCGTTATGGATAATATCGAACCGGAGAAGGTGCATAAAACCGATCAGAGACAGGAGTATGAAAGAGAACGTATAACGGATGAAAGACCTGTAAAAAAGGAACGGCGCAAGGCAGAGCCGCAGCCGTCCCAGGGCAAAAATAAGATGACAATGTTCATCATAATAGGAGCGGTGATAATAGCCATTGCAGGCCTTATAGGGCTTGGCTCCATGCTGGGATGGTTCGGAGGAAGCGATGAGATACCAGTACCAAACTTTGTAGGCAAAACACTGGAGGAGGCTCAGGCCGAAGCAGAGGCCAAGGGACTTGTTATACAGGAGGGTGACCTCGTTTACAGTCCTGATCAGGAGGAAGGTTTCATAGCATCTCAGAATCCTGTGGAAGGAACTGTTGTTACCGAAGGAAAGGTTATTACCGTAAACATAAGCAAAGGTAAAAAAGACGGAGTGGTTCCTAAGATAGAAGGGATGGACTATGAGGAGGCCAAGGCATATCTGGAGTCTTTCGGATTTAAGATGGGTCCCGGCGTCACAGTGCAGAGTCATCTGCCTAAAGGTGTAATCGTATATCAGTCCATACCTTATGGAACATCAGCTAAGAGCGGAACAGAAATAAATGTTGAAATCAGTGACGGCAAGGGCAAGGAAATGGTTAAAGTGCCTAATCTCATAGGCAGGACACCTGACGAAGCTAACAGCCTTCTTGCAAACGCCGGACTTTCCACAAACGGAAATGTGGTTTATGAGGAAGTGGCCGATATGGCACAGAATCTGGTATTCTGGCAGAGTATTGCTGCGGATACAGAGGTCGAAAAAGGTTCAACTGTGGACTATAAGGTCAGCAAAGGAACCAAGCCTGAAGGCAGCGGAAGCGGAGATGCTGATCTCGATATTGACCCTGATGAGGAGGAAGAATAGCAGCTGCCTATGGAAGGATTAATAGTAAAAGGAATAGGCGGTTTCTACTATGTCGATACCGGAGCTGAGATAATAGAGGCTAAAGGCAGAGGGATATTTAAGAAAGACGGTATAACTCTGGCTGTAGGTGACAGAGTAGAACTGGAAATAATAGATGAAGCCGAAAAGAAGGGTGTTATCAATAGTATTTACCCTCGCAAAAATCAGTTTATCAGACCGCCCATTGTAAATGTGGACACTTTTGTGGTTGTTTTTGCTGCATCAAAGCCTAAGCCTAATCTGGTTCTCGTGGACAAGTTTCTGGTCATGGCTGAGATGCACGGCGTGGAAGCCATTATATGTATAAACAAGAGCGACCTGGCATCTCACGAGGAACTGGATGGATACAGAGCTGTGTATGATGGCATTTATCCTGTCATTGCTGTCAGCGCAAAGACAGGTGAGGGGCTGGATGAACTGAAGAATGCTCTTTCCGGTAAGACGGCAGCCCTTGCAGGACCTTCCGGAGTAGGCAAATCTACTATAATAAATGCAATTGTTCCCCATGCCAACATGGAAACAGGCAGCATAAGCGAAAAAACAAAAAGAGGAAGACACACCACCAGACATGCCGAAATATTTAAGGCAGAAGGAGGCGGAAGGATCTTCGATACGCCGGGCTTTACCTCTTTTGAAATAATGGAGGCGGATGAAGAAAGTCTTATGCACTATTATCCCGACATAGAACGTTATTCCCGCGGCTGTTTCTATGACAACTGCAGGCACCTTAAGGAGCCGCAGTGTGCAGTAAGGGAAGCAGTAGATGAGGGAAATATACACAAGCGGAGATACGAATCTTACGCCGCCAATATGGAAGAAATAAAGAATCGCAGAAAGTATTAAAAGGAGAAAGACATGCTTAAACTGGCACCATCTATTCTATCAGCTGATTTCGGACATCTGGCTGAAGATGTAAAAAAGATTGAAGAGGGAGGGGCGGACTACATCCATGTGGATGTTATGGATGGACATTTTGTTCCAAACATAAGCTTCGGAGCACCGGTAATGAAATGTCTCAACGACAAGACAGGGCTGCCTTATGATGTGCACCTCATGATTGAGAATCCTGACATGTATATAGATGATTTTGTGACACCTCAGACAGAGTATATAACTGTTCATCAGGAGGCATGTGTTCATCTCCACAGGACAGTGCAGAACATTAAATCAAAAGGTGTAAAGGCAGGTGTGTCCATCAATCCGGCCACACCGGTTTCCACTCTTGAATGCATTCTTCCTGATGTGGATCTGGTTCTGATTATGTCTGTTAATCCGGGCTTCGGTGGACAGAAGTTCATACCGGGAGCTTTGGAAAAGGTCAGAGAGCTGGCGGAGATAAAGCGCAGAAAAGGTCTCAACTTCGTAATAGAAATAGATGGAGGCATCACTCTTGATAATATCGGCGAGGTCATGGAAGCAGGAGTGGAAATGGCCGTTGCAGGTTCTGCAGTATTCAAGGCTGAAGACGTTGTCGGGAGAGTGAGAGAATTCAAGAAATTTTAAAATAACATATTGCCAAAATAATACCCGGAAAAGCAATTGAGCTTCTCCGGGTTTTTGTATAAGGAAAACCCCGTGTTTGACACGGGGTTCAAAAGACGCTACGCGTTTGACCATAAATCCTCCAACTGCTAGACTTAAATTGCGGTCTGGCAACTGCAACAAGCCTAGAGAAGGAGGAAACATGGGTCTTAATGACATTAATAGTTTAGCGCATTCCAAATGGAATTGCAAATATCATATTGTTTTCGCGCCGAAATACAGAAGACAAGTGTTTTATGGAGAGAAAGCTGTTGCAATAGGAAAGATACTTAGGCAGCTTTGTGAGTGGAAAGGCGTGAAAATAATAGAGGCAGAATTATGCCGTGATCATGTACATATGCTGGTGGAAATACCACCGAAAATGGCTGTGTCAAGTTTCATGGGTTACCTCAAAGGAAAAAGTACTACGATGATATACGAGCAATTCCCCGAGCTGAAATACAAGTATAAGCAGCGAGAATTTTGGTGCAAAGGATACTATGTGGATACAGTGGGGAAAAATGAAGGGAGAATTGCGGAGTATATCAAGCATCAACTTGATGAAGACCGATTGGGAGAACAGTTAAGTATTCCTGAAGTGGAAAAGCCAAAGAAAAATAAGAAGTAAGAGATGAGGCAACGCAGCTGTCAAACCGCATTACGCGTTGCACGTGTTCCGCGAGGAATAAGGGCTATGCCCGCAAAGGAAAAACCCCGCGTTTCACGCGGGGATGATTTTTTTTATATGCTTTTCAGCAGTTATTCAATTTCTTCTTCCTCTTCCTCTTCGTCTCCAGGATTGTCAGGTTCCGGAGGGGTCACAGGATCAGTGCCAGGGTCAGTTCCGGGATTTTCAGGATCCGTAGGCTCCGTAGGATCCGGATCTATAATAGGTTCTTCAACTATGGTAACTTTCTTACCCGGCTCTGTAGGATATACTTCCGGGTTAGGGTTATGCTTGTTGCAATAATAGTGAGGAAGTTCATTCTTGTAGTCGCCCACTTTTTTATTCGGAACATACGGCCTCATTACACCTGTCTTAGACTTGGTGTCAGAACAGGATGGGGTCGCCAGATATCCTGAATCGGCACAGATCTGAACTGTATTATTAAGAGTTCCGGCTTCCTTAGGTTCTGTACCGGAAGTGAAATATTCTGTACGTGTACTTGTGCTTTCTTCAGTAGCTAAAAGTCCGCTCTTGGTATCTATCTGCGCTGATACAACATTTGAAGGCCTCTTGGAGTAGGTTCCGCCCTTGGCGGCGTCTATCTGTCCCATAATCCTGCCCCAGAGACGAGCAGCCATTGGTGACATGGACGAAAGCTTGATGTTTACGTCGTTTCCTATCCATATGGAAGCTGAATAGTTTGCGGAGAAACCGTCAAACCATATATCGTAGCTGTCAGAAGTAGTACCTGTTTTACCTCCTACATTCATGCCTGAAACTCTGGCGTAGGAACCGATACCTTCGCTTACTACAGTCTGGAGAACGTCTCTCATTATCCAGGCAACACCCGGATCAAGAACTTCGGTTTCAGTAACCGTTGGCTCCAGAAGAATGTCGCCGTTTCTGTTGGTAACCTTGGTGTAGCAGGAGTAGCTCTTGTGAACTCCGTCGTTTACAAAGGTTGAGTATGCACTTGCCATCTCCAGTGTGGAAGCACCTTTAGTCATTCCGCCCATGCCCAGTGCGGCAAGGTTAAGGTCATTACTTTCGCCTTCCTTGATAAGTGTAGTTATACCGAATTTCTGAGCTATATCGAAGGCATAATCAACGCCTACCTGTGACAGAATCTTTACTGCACATACGTTTACAGACTGCTGCAGAGCGGTTCTGAAGGTGTAAAGACCTCTGTATGAACGATAGGAGTTGACAGGCCATGTTTTGCCGTTAATCTTTGTAGGTTCGTCGTCAACAATTGAAGCGGTGGTGAGGTAATTGCCCCAGAGTTCTGCTCCCTGCCGGTCGAATCCGTTATCAACAGCTGTAAATTCTTTTCCCGCCTCTGAAAGCTCGTAGCTGAGCTGAAGGGCAGGGGAGTAAACGGCTATAGGTTTAATCGAAGAACCTGGCTGGCGTGGAGAGGTAGCTCTGTTAAACAGCATTCTGCCAACGGTCTTACGGCCGCCGATCATAGCCTTGATGGCACCCGTCTTATTATCTATGATTGTCATAGCCGACTGAGGCTGGATAACTTTCTGCTTCAGAGAGAAGTCCTTAGTAGCAAGATTGTCACCCTCTGCGGTGAAGAACTCAGGATAATCTTCAAAGAACTTGGCCGATACGACGAGGTTGTCTTCGGAGTCTCTTGACTTGTATTCCTGAGGAATGTTAAGGTAGCCTCCCGGTATGGAGTAGAACTTACCATCTTCTATGGTGTACATGTTCTTGAATTCCACGCTGTAGTCGGTCTTGCCCTGAACTGTTGTATTATATATGAGAAGACGCTTTCCTTTATAGATTGTAAGAGAGCCGTCCTCATTCTTCTTGTACTCGCTCTTCTTGAGCTTGAAGCTGCCGTCACTTTCAATGTAATTGGAATATGCATACAGGAGCACACCGCCGTTAGGATTTTTTATGTTGCCGTTTCCGTCCTTGGAATATCCCACTGGCTGAGGGAAGTTGGCATCGTTATTGAATTCTTTTTCTACAACGGACTGAGCCTGAGAATCCATGGTTGTGTAAATACGGAGACCGCCGCTGTAAACCATCTGGTGAGCACGTTCATAATCATATCCGTATTCGTCCTGAAGATCCTGTATTACAGTCTTGATTACGTAGTCAGCGAAATAGTTGGAAACGGAATTAAGAGTATCAAGGTTAGGGTTAACTATATCCTTGATTTCTGTAGCTGCTGCTTCATCGTATTCCTCCTGAGTGATATAACCCTGTTCAAACATCAGCTTGAGACATGTCTTCATTCTGCCTGCTGCCTTGTCATTCCAGAGATATGCCGTGTCACCGTTTTTCATTATGAGATTAGGGGTATCTTCGGTGATTTCAGATGAGGAGGTGGAGTAAACCAGCGCATATGCAGTAGGAGCCTGAGGCATGGATGCCAGTGCAGCTGCCTCGGCTATGGTAACATCCTCGATATCTTTAGAGAAGTATGCCTGTGCTGCAGTCTGCACACCGTTACCGCATCCGAAGGCTATGGTATTAAGATATGCTTCCAGAATCTCATCCTTGTTAAGCTTGCTTTCGAGGATGACCGCATAGTACGCTTCGGTAATCTTACGGTTCAGTGAACGCTCGTACATCTTATCTTCAAGATAAAGGTTTCTTGCCAGCTGTTGTGTGATGGTGCTGGTGCCGCTTATGCCGCCTCCGTGGAAAACAGCATCCTTTATTGCTCCGAAAATACGTATGATGTTAAAGCCATGATGTGTTTCGAAGGTCTTGTCCTCCAGGGCAATAAAAGCTTTCTGTACATGATCGGGAATCTGATTGATGCTTACAATAGTACGCTTTTCACCGCTGAAAACACTGTCGATTATTTCACCTTCGTCATCGTAGAGCACTGAACTCTGTGAGAGCAGGCTATAGATGTTGTCAGTCTCAATTTTAGGAGCACGTATTATTACCGATGCTGTGTAAGCAACCACCAGAAGTGCGATGGCAAGGAAAATACAGATGACAAACTTAAAGAACTGCTTCTTGTTGAGTCTGTACTTCTTTCCGTTTACCGCTGCTTCTCCTCCTTCGGAAGCAGAGGTACCCCTGGATTTACGGCTGCTCTTGCCGCTATTCTTTTTCTCAATTCCTGTCACCTCAGAAAGAGAGGAGAGAGCCTTTTCTTTTTTATCAGAGCGCATTTTCTCCTGATGTGCTTTTTCCAGCTCTTCCTGGCGCTGTTTTCTGGCCCTTCTTGATCTATGCTGCTCTGTATCTGAATTGTTTCCATTTTTTGAATCAAAGTCATCATAATTACTCAAATTATTCACCCGCTTTCTTTTGAAAGTATGAAAACATAAAATCTCAGAATATAGTATACCATATTCATTCAATATTGCCAAACACTTTCTTGCAAAGAGACCCCTGATGGGATATAATGTAAATGTGGTTTTGATTCGAAAAAGCGCCTTTAATATCTATAAAAGATAAAAAGGAGATATTATGAGGCGTAAATGTTTCTTTCTATTAATTGTTGTTTTAATTCTACTTTATGGTCTCGAGGCATTGGGCATACCTCTGGCCGATTCCATTGAAATGGAGTTTTTTGAAGCAAGCAGGAGTTATACAGGAAAGGTTACCGTAATCCGGGAAAAAGAGGGCAGGGTCAGTCTCCAGGTGAAGGTCACAAGCGCCGACGGTAAGCCGGTCGAATTCCCTGAAAGTGTTCTGCTGAATTTCTATAGCAAAGATGAGAAAAAGCTGAAAGAAACAAGGTATCTGCTTAATCAAACGGTATCATTTGCTGCTAAACTTGAGCATCCGTCAGGGCAGAGGAACCCCTGCTGTTTCGACTATGCCGGATATCTCAGAAGCAGGGGAATTGGCGCTGTGGCCGTTGTAAACACTGTAGATCCGGTGGAGGGAAATCTTTCATTGCGGGAAAAGTATGAAAGAGCGCTATATCTTAAGAAATGTCTCTTTGCTGATGAACTTTCAGAAGAAACCAAAGGCATAATAATGGGTATTCTTTTCGGTGACACTTCATATCTTGGCGAAGATGATTATGATATGTTCCGAAAAAACGGTACAGCTCATATTCTTGCTGTAAGTGGCCTTCATGTGGGAATCATCTACGGACTGTATAAAAAACTGGCCGGGCGGAGGAAGAGTGTGCCTCTGCTTATAATGCTGGCTATGATACTTTACACCTACGGAGAACTTGCTGCATGGAGTCCCTCGGTAAGCAGGGCTCTACTGATGATAGTAATGAAAGTTTTCGCTGAACTTTTTGATTTACGTTATGATATGCTGACTGCCATGAGCACTGTGGCCCTGATTCTTATAATAAACAACCCTTATGTGATCTTTGGGGCGGGTTTTCAGATGTCTTTTCTGGCCATTTCCTCCATTGCATTTTTAAGACCTGTTATTCCTTCTGTAATACCGGAAGCTGCGGCAGCGACCATATCGGTATATCTGGGCCTTCTGCCTTATCAGCTTTATCAGTTTAATTACTTTTCATTGACAGCGCTTATAGCCAATATACCTATGATATATCTGGCGGGATATTTTGTGCCTCTGGCAGTTTTGTGCTTCCTGACCTTTGCCTTCATGGGAAGTCCGGGTTTGCTTTTAAATCTGACTGACGCAATGGGCAGACTTGTTTTTTTTGTAAACCGATTTACATCAATGAAAGGCCACGGAGGATTCGATACAGTTTCACCTCCTTTGTGGACTGTGCTGGCGGCCGGGGCTCTGATGTTTTTCCTTGCGTCGGAGACCTTTGAGATCATGCGGCTGAGAGGAGAGATTAAAAAGATCTCTGCGTGCTGCGGGTGTATAGCAGCAGTGGCGCTTATGTTTAACATAGCCTCATATTGCCCTGTGGAAGGTGATGATATAGTCTTTGTGGATGTGGGGCAGGGGGATTGCATTCACCTTAAGTCAGGCAGCACCGATGTGCTCATAGACGGTGGAGGAGGTGCAAACTATAACGTGGGGGCTAAAATCCTCAAGCCTTATCTTCTTAAAACCGGTTCGGGTTCTGTAGAACTTGCTGTGGCTACCCATCAGCACATGGACCATATAAAGGGGCTGACAGAGCTGGGGGAAGTTTATCCTGTAGATAAACTGACATGTGGACTGACGGCGGGGACGGAAATAGATGTGGCGGATGACATAAAAATTCTCACACTGTGGCCTGAAGAAATTCCTGAGGATAAAGGGCAGGATGAGAACAAAATGTGTTCTGTGTTTATGGTTTTCTATAAAGAATACAAAATACTTGTTACGGGAGATTTGGACGAGGAAGGCGAAAAAAACATGATTAAAAAATACGAGGGAACGGACATCCTGTCAGCAGACATATTGAAAATAGGCCATCACGGCAGTTCGACAAGTACCTGCGACGAGTTTCTTGAGGCAGTAAATCCCACCTATGCGGTCATACAGACAGGCAAAAATAACTACGGTCACCCGTCACCTAAAACCATTGAAAAATGTGCAAAAAAATGTATAATAGTTTATAGGAATGATTACCATGGGGCGGTAGGGTTTTCTTTCAACAGGAAGGGAATAAGGTGCCATACCGTCACAGAAAACGGAGCGTGAACACATCTATGGCCGGAAATTTCGGGAAAAAAGAACATGCCTTCAGGACTTTTAATACAGACATTAAGGAGGGGAATTTTCCACCTGTAATGTTTATGTACGGTCCCGAAGAATATCTTACGGAATGGGCAGCAGGCTCTCTTGTAAAGCGATTCGTAAATCCGGCTTCAAAAGCACTGGACTATGTGGTGCTTGCCGATGACTGCACTGCGGATCAGATTATAGAGGCGGCAGGCACGTTCCCAATCTTTTCGGAGAGGAAAGTAGTCTGGGCCAGAGATTTTGCCCCGCTGTCGTCTGCCAATCCACGGGGGTTTTCCCCATCGGACAGGGAAAGATTGAAAGAGTATATCAGCAATCCTAATGAAGGAACGCTTCTTGTTTTTTCGACAGCAGAGCCGGAAGATAAAAGCGAGCTTGTCAGGGAACTCAAAAAAAACTGCAGGACTTACTTCTTTGATAAACTGGATTATCCGCAGCTGGCAGCTTTTGCAGAGAAGAGATTCAGGGCAGCAGGAGTTTACATCGGCAGGGACACCCTTAAGTATCTTATCGATGAGACAGGATACTATAACAAAGAAACTGAATACAGGATATTTAATCTTGAAAACGATATAAAAAAGATAATTGCATATTCTGACGGTGTCAGGATAACGGAGGAGGACGTCTCAGCTACTCTTAACGGTGATATGGATACATTCGTATTTAATTTTCTCGATGCAATCAGCGGTAACAGGAAAGATACGGCTTTCGGACTGCTGCATAATATTCTGGCATCGGGAAGCGATGTGTTTTCCATCATCGGACTTCTGGTCAATCACTTTGAGCTGGTTCTTGAAGTCAGGGAATTCAGAGAAGAGGGAATGAGCCTTCCGGCTATTACTTCCAAGCTAAAAATACATGAGTTCAGAGTAAAAAAAGCCATGGGCTTTGCCGAAAAATTTACTGCGGAAAAACTGAGAAGTATTCTTTCTCAGCTTTACGAAACAGACAGAAATATTAAAACCGGTGCTTTGGAGCAGAATCTGGCATTGGAGTTACTTGTAGGGAGGATATAGAGGATGAATGAGAAAAAAAAGATGCAGGCGGACTTAATGCTGATAGTGGTTACTCTCTGCTGGGGAGTATCGTATTACCTTATGGATATAAGCCTTGCAGATATGGATCCATTTACTCTCAATGCCCACAGGTTTTTGGGCGCATTCTTTATTGCAGCGGCACTTACATGGAAAAAGGTTAAGAATGTAAATAAAATCACTCTTAAGTACAGCGTCCTTGTAGGTATTTCCCTCGTATTTGTATACATAGGTGCAACTTTCGGTGTGAAGTATACCAGCTTGTCAAATTCGGGTTTTCTTTGTGCAATGACGGTGGTATTTACGCCTTTGATAAGCAGAGTTGTGCTGAAGGAAAAGCAGGACAGGAAGGTTCTTGTCTCGGTATTAATGTGCTTCATCGGTATAGCATTTCTGACTCTTAAGGACGATTTTTCCATAAATATGGGGAATCTCAAGGGTGATTTACTGTGCCTCATGTGTGCCTTTGCATATGCCATTGATCTTCTGCTTACAGAAAAGGCGGTTTCACACGAAGAGGTAAACGCATATCAGATGGGAGTATTCCAGCTGGGAGTTACAGGCGTCTGCAATTTTGTTCTTGCGCTGATATTTGAACAGCCTCATTTTCCGACTACAACCACGGTATGGGGAGCGGTGCTTTTCCTGGCAATATTCTGTACGGGAGTGGCTTTTGTAGTTCAGCCTATCGCCCAGCAGTATACCACAGCAGCTCATACAGGAGTGATATACGCATTGGAGCCTGTTTTTGCCGCAATAGTTGCAGTTGTTTTCGCACATGAGTTCCTGTCTCCAAAATCATATTTCGGTGCATTTCTCATGGTAGCAAGTGTTATGGTTATGGAAATCGACTTCGGTTCGATAAGAAAAAAGAAAAAAAGTATCGAAGGATGATTTTATATTATAAAAGTTGTATTTTATTATCGTAAGACGAGGAGGAGAAAGGTGAACAGATTATATATTAAATCGCGTGATACCGCTCAAAAGACAGTAGAAGGTCTTTACAAAGACCTTGAGAGACGAATCATCGCAAGTCCACCGGGACAATGTCCTGTGGACCTGACAGCGTCCTTCCTCAGACTCTGCCACTCACAGAGTTGCGGAAAATGCGTACCTTGCCGTGTGGGCCTGGGACAGCTGCAGCATATCATCGATAATATCCTTGATATTGACGGAGAAAAGGACATGGAGTCCATTAAACTTCTGGAGAGAACTGCGGAGGCCATCAGCGCCATGGCAGACTGCGCCATAGGTACGGAAGCGGCCAATATGGTTCTCAGAGGCGTGAGAGGATACAGAGAGGATTTTGAATCTCACATTAAAAACAGAACCTGTGCAGAACATATCAGGTCAAACATTCAGGCTGTACCTTGCGTTGCAATGTGCCCGGCAGGAGTTGACGTACCGGGATACACTTCACTTGTAAAGGCTGGGAGATATGCAGATGCAGTAAGACTTATAAGAAAGGACAATCCTTTCCCGACGGTCTGCGCTCTTATCTGCGAACATCCATGTGAGGCCAGATGCAGAAGAAACCTTATTGACGCGCCGATTAACATCAGAGGTCTTAAGCGTTTTGCCGTGGACAACTGCGGTGACGTGCCTGTTCCGGAGAAGATGGATGACACGGGCAAGAAGATAGCTGTAATCGGAGGAGGCCCTTCAGGACTTTCTGCGGCTTACTTCCTTTCAATAATGGGACATAAGGTAACGGTATTTGAAAAGAGAGCTCAGCTTGGCGGAATGCTTCGTTATGGAATCCCGAGCTACAGACTTCCTAGAGAAAGACTTCAGTGGGATATTGACGCAATCCTTTCCACCGGAGTTGAAGCAAAGTGTGACTATGATATTTCATCTCCTGAGGCAATGGCTGAAATCAGAGATAACTACGACGCTATTTATATTTCCATTGGTTCTCATAATGCCAAGAGCATCGGAATACCGGGCGAATATGCCAAGGGCGTTATCCCGGCAGTGGAAATGCTCAGAGGAATCGGTGATGATGCAATGCCTGACTTCGCAGGCAAATCAGTAGTCGTAATCGGCGGAGGCAATGTTGCCATGGACGTAGCCAGAACAGCCAAGAGGCTCGGTGCTACTGATGTGAGCATCGTTTACAGAAGAAGAAGAGACGACATGACAGCCCTTCCTGATGAAATCGGCGGAGCCATTGCAGAAGGCTGTGACCTGCTTCAGCTCAAAGCCCCTGCAAGGATCGAGACCGATAAGCACGGTGAAGTCAAGGCTCTCTGGGTTAAACCTCAGATTGCAGGTCAGGCAGATGGTTCAGGCAGACCAAGACCTGTTGACTCATCAGAACCGGAGCAGAAGATACCTTGCGATATAATTATTTCTGCTATAGGACAGGCAACAGATATCGGATTTTTCGAACAGTTCGGTATTCCTGTATTCAGAGGAAACATCAAGGCTGCAAGAAGCAGTGTAGTTGATACTGTAGCCGGTATCTATGCCGGAGGAGACTGCGTAACAGGTCCTTCTACAGTAATAAATGCCGTTGCGGCAGGAAAGGTTGCTGCGGCAAATATTGATACATATCTCGGATTCAACCATGAGATTCAGGTTAACGTTGTAATTCCTGATCCGGATCCTAACGACAATCTGCCTTGCGGACGAGTTGAGATGAAAGAAAGATATGCTAAACAGAGAGGAAACGACTTTGACGAGGTTGAACAGGGTATGAGTCTTGAGGAAGCAATGCTTGAGGCTTCAAGATGTCTGCGCTGCGACCACCACGGCTTCGGTTCCTTCAGAGGAGGGAGGGATACTAAATGGTAAAACTGATGATAAACGGCCAGGAGGTATCTGTAAAAAACGGTACCACTATTATGGAAGCCGCCGAGAAGGTAGGCATACATATTCCGCATCTTTGCTTTCTTAAGGACATAAATGAAATAGGCGCATGCAGAGTATGCGTTGTTGAGATAAAGGGAATGGAAAAGCTGGTAACAGCCTGCAATACCGTATGCCAGGATGGAATGGAAATTTTAACTAACAGTCCGCGTGTACGCCGGTACAGGAGAATAAACGTGGAACTTATCCTTTCAGACCATAATGCAAACTGTGCCAGCTGCATAAAGAGCGGAAACTGTACGCTTCAGCAGATTGCTAATGACCTGGGAATCATTCTGACATCATATGATAATGTGGCAGAAAAGGCCAGATGGGATATCAACCTTCCGCTTATAAGAGACGCTTCCAAGTGCGTGAAGTGCATGCGCTGCGTTCAGGTATGCGAAAAGATTCAGGGACTGGGGGTATGGAATCTCATAGGTTCCGGTTACAGAACGTCCATCGGTGTTCGTGAAAACCACGATATCAGTGATATTGACTGTGCACTTTGCGGTCAGTGCATCACACATTGTCCGGTAGGTGCCCTCAGAGAAAGAGATGATAGAATCCCTCTAAATGATGCGCTGGAAGATCCGGATAAGATCACAGTTGTTCAGATTGCTCCTGCAGTAAGGACCGCCTGGGGCGAACAGATAGGTCTTAAAGATAAGGACGCCACCATGGGCAAGCTGGTATGCGCACTGAAAAAAATCGGTATCGATTATGTTTTTGATACAAACTACAGTGCAGATATGACTATAATGGAAGAAGGAAGCGAATTCCTTTCAAGGCTGGCTAACAGAAACAGATTTACATGGCCTATGTACACATCCTGCTGTCCGGGTTGGGTTAGATTCATGAAGACTCAGTATCCTGACATGGTGGATGATCTTTCTACAGCCAAGTCACCTCAGCAGATGTTCGGTGCACTGTCAAAAACTTATATAGCTCAGAAGCTGGGTGTTGACCCTGACAAGATATATTCGATTTCCATCATGCCTTGTACAGCTAAGAAATACGAAAGAAGCGTAAAAGAGGTAAATGACTCAGGCCATGGAAGCGATGTAGATCTGGTTCTCACTACCAGAGAACTGGACAGATTCATCAGAAGCGACAGCATCAAACCTCAGGATCTTATAGACATGCCATTTGACGATATATTCGGAGAAGGCTCAGGAGCTGCGGTTATCTTCGGAACTACAGGCGGTGTAATGGAGGCAGCCCTTAGAAGCGCATATTACCTTGTAACCGGCGAAAATCCTGACCCTGACGCATTTAAAAATGTGAGAGGTATGGACGGATGGAAGGAAGCTACCTTTGATCTTGCAGGCACGAAGCTTAAAGTGGCAGTTGCCAGCGGTCTGGGCAATGCCAGAAAGCTTGTTGAAGCTGTGAGAAAGGGCGAAGTGGCCTATGACTTTGTGGAAATCATGGCATGCCCGGGAGGCTGCGTAGGCGGCGGCGGTCAGCCGTTCAGAGACGGCGAGGAACTGGCCGGAGAACGTGCAAAGAAGCTTTACGGCCTGGACAAGCATAACGACATCAGATTTTCACATGAAAATCCGGCAGTCAAGCTGACTTACAGCGAGTATCTCGACAAGCCTCTGTCACACAGAGCTCACGAGCTGCTACATACAGATCTGAAATCATGGAATCTTGATATGAGACAGGATTTCAAAGAAAAATAGAATATTTTAAAGCATAATAAAAAGGCAGGACTTGTTGCAGGTTCTGCCTTTCTTCAATAATATCAGGGTTATTAAAACTAGTTCCTGCTGCTCTCGATAAGCTCTTTTGCACTCTTCAGGGTGGTATCCGTAATGGTGGTACCGCCCAGAAGTCTTGCAACTTCGGAAACCTTTTCCTTGTCGGAAAGCTTTTCAACTCGTGTGAAGGTCTTTTCGCCGTCGGTTTCCTTATAAATTCTATAATTTCTGTCACCTGCAGCTGCAATCTGCGGCAGGTGGGTAATGCAGATAATCTGATGCTGGCGGGAGATTTCCCCCAGCTTTTTTGCTACTATGCTGGCTGTGATTCCGCTGATTCCGTTGTCTATCTCGTCAAAGATAAGGGTAGGAATCATGTCTGATGAACTGATTATATTCTTAAAGGCCAGCATGATTCTGGACATTTCACCGCCGGAAGCTATCTTGTAGAGCGGCTTCAGAGGCTCACCTCTGTTGGCGGAGATAAGAATTTCAACCTTATCCATACCTTCTTCTGTAGGCGTGGAAAGGGGCTCCACAGTTATTTTCATCTGAGCATCCTTAAAGTTGAGGTCTGAAAGTTCAGCCAGTATTTTTGTTTCAAGCTCTGCGGAGATTTCCTTTCTCAATTGAGTGAGGACACTGCAGGCAGACATCAGTTCATTCCTTGCTGCGATGAGCTGCTTCTCGAGACGATGTTTTTCGTCATCGAAATTATCTATCTTATCCAGTTTTGACGCAATATCGTCTCTGTATGTCAGAATTTCTTCTATAGAAGAACCATATTTCTTTTTCAGGTTATCAATCTGATTAAGACGCGAAATCAGGCTGTCAAGCTCTGCCGGTGAGAAGGATATGTTCTCACGCATTTCTCCCAGACTGCGGCTTATGTCCTGCAGCCGATAATATATGTCTCCCAGATCACCGGAAATGCCCTCAAGTTCGCGTGAAAAAGAGGCGATTTCTTCGATTGCCCTGTGGCATGCGCCGGCTCCGTCTATGAGAGAGGGGCTGGCATCGTTAAGCAGAGCATAGGACTTCTCAATGCTTTCGAATATCTTTTCGCTGTTTTGAAGTAGAGAAATTCTTTCCTCAAGTTCTGAATCTTCTCCGGGTCTGAGATTTGCTGCCTCTATTTCCTCAAGCTCGAATTTATAGAAATCCCTTCTTCGGGCGTTTTCCTTTTCCAGTGAGAGAAGGGAGGCAAGCTCGCTGCGGCAGCGGATAAATACAGCATATTTTTCCGAAACCGCTTCACGGGCGGGACCTGTTTTATCTTTATGGTAGGAATCAACCAGGACCAAATGATAGTCGGGATTAAGCAGAGACTGGTTGTCGTATTGACCGTGAATATCCGCCAGCTTGCGGCATACCTCATTTAAACGGGCCAGAGTGACAATTTCGCCGTTGAGGCGGCAAAGATTTTTACCTGAAGCAGAAACCTCACGGGTGATGACGATTTCTTCGCCATCAAGCTCACCTGCAAGCTGAACTACTGCTTTATCAGCACCTGTTCTGACCGATGAAGTATCAGCACGGCTTCCCAGAGCTAGGCTGACAGCCTCTATAACAATAGATTTACCGGCGCCTGTCTCGCCGGTAATAATGTTTAGGCCGTCCTCAAAATTGACCTCGGTATTTTCAATTATAGCAAAATTTTTTATGCTTATATGGTTAATCATTCTTCGCCCTCGTATAAAGCATATTGTTGAATTCCTCAATGATTGCAGGCACGTTTTCAGGGTCATCTGCTATGAGAAGGAGGGTGTTGTCACCGGCCAGAGATCCCTTGATATGAGGCATATTGCTGGTATCGATGGCTTCACCTGCTGCATTGGCGCATCCGGAAAGCGTCTTGACGATGATAATATTACCTGAGTGGTCAACTGATGTTACGGTCTGCCTGAAGATTTTGACAAACCTGTCCGAAACAGGCAGATCCTTGGAACTGCTTACTGCATATTTGTACTTGCCTGAAGAGGAAAGAGTCTTCACAAGCTGAAGCTCCTTGATATCTCTGGATATGGTGGCCTGAGTAACTTCGAAACCGCTTTCTCTCAGCATGGCGGCCAGCTTTTCCTGAGTGTCAACTTCATTATTAGATATAATTTCAATAATCTTATTCTGTCTTGAATACCTCATACATACCTCCCAAAATAAAGAGTCTATATGTTTATAAAGTTTGCGGAATAATTTTGTTATGATTTTATCACAAATAATGGATTTTTTCAACAGAAATCTGGACAAACAAATGTTTGTATGTTACAATTTACGAAGAAAAAAGGGAGAAGAGAAATGCGAATTTTGGGAATTGACCCCGGATATGCCATACTTGGCTACGGAATTCTTGACATGAAAGGCAACCGTTTTTCTGTGGTAGACTACGGTTCCATACTGACTGATGCAGGCATGGAAATGCCGGACAGGCTTCAGGTGCTGTACGACAGATTAACAGAAATAATTGAGGAATATCAGCCTGAAGAGGCGTCCATCGAGGAGCTGTTCTTTAATAATAATGCCAAGACAGCCATACTTGTAGGCGAGGCCCGCGGTGTGGCAGTGCTCGCATGTGCCAAGAAAGGCCTTAAGATAAGCGAATATACACCGCTTCAGATAAAACAGGCACTGGTAGGCTACGGCAGAGCAGATAAGAAGCAGGTTCAGTCCATGGTCAAGGCCATTCTCAACCTGGAAAAGGTGCCTAAACCCGATGACACGGCAGACGCGCTGGCGGCAGCTATCTGCCACGGACATTCAGCCGGATCAGGCGGAAGACGTCAGCTTCGCATCAAGGAGGGAATTTAACTTTGATTAAGTATATAAGAGGCTATTATGCCATGACCTTTGCCGGCGGGATAGTGGTAGAAACTCCTTCGGGCATAGGATTTGAAATAAACATTCCTGCGGGCTCTCCGCTGTATAAGTACGGTGAGGGCGAGGAAATAACGGTTTTTACTGCTATGATAGTCAAGGAAGACGACATCAGTCTCTATGGTTTTCATAACAGAGAAAGTCTGGACCTGTTCCGTCTCCTTATAACCGTCAGCGGTATAGGAGCCAAGGGAGCCATGGCTATAATGGGTTCCCTGTCTGCTGACGAGCTGAGAAGGGCAATTCTTTTTGAGGATGTGAAGGAAATCAGCAAAGCCAACGGAGTCGGCAAAAAGACTGCGGAGAGACTTATTCTTGAACTTAAGGACAAGATTGGCAAGCTGGGAGGAATGGCGGAGGCCGCGGCAGGCGGCTCTTTGGGTGACGGACTTTCGGCAGGGGCTGAGGGCGGTGCAGGAGCGGCCGGAGCCGACGATGCCAGAACGGAAGCTATTTATGCCCTTGTAAGTCTTGGTTACAGCAAGGCGGAGGCCTTTGCTGCTGTGTCCAGGGTGCCGGAGGAAGGTCTCACCGGAGAGGAATACATAAAACGGGCGCTGAAGCAGATTTTTTAGAAAGTCATGTTGTAGAAATTCTACGAAAACCGATTTTTTTACAACATTGCAGGGCCTCCATGGGTTTACGGGACCTGTACGATGACGAAACGTTGTAATTTTTTCGGACAACCGACTATTTTTACAACGCTGATTAGCATTACGTTGTAAAAATTTCATACTCTACGTATTTACTACAACATACACATGAAAATCGTTATGTGAGCAAGCGCTGCTGACACCTTATGTTGTAAAAATAAAAGGTTTGGAAGATTTTTTACAACGCACATTTCTAAAATTGACAATAGAAAGGTATAATCATAAATGGAAAACGAAAGAATCACTTCTGCTGCTGCCAAGTCGGGAGAGGGCAGAATGGAGGCGGGATTAAGGCCGCAGCACCTTGACGACTACATAGGCCAGCAGGGTGTCAAGGAAAATCTTAAAATTTTCATAGAGGCCGCTCGCCTGAGAGGTGAGCCTCTTGATCATGTGCTCTTTTACGGACCTCCGGGACTGGGCAAGACCACACTGGCAGGTATTATCGCCAATGAGCTTGGAGTGGACATCAAGATAACCTCAGGTCCGGCCATAGAGAGAGCCGGTGATCTGGCTGCCATTCTGACCAATCTTAATGACAACGATGTACTTTTTATAGATGAGATACACAGGCTTAACCGGTCAGTGGAGGAAGTGCTTTACTCGGCCATGGAGGATTATGCTCTGGATATAATAATCGGCAAAGGTCCTTCGGCCAGATCCATAAGACTTGATCTGGCTAAATTCACCCTTATAGGTGCCACTACTCGTGCAGGAAGTCTTTCAGCACCTCTCAGAGACAGGTTTGGTGTAATGGGGAAGTTTGAAATGTATACTCCTGAGGAGCTTGCGCAGATTATAAAGAGAACTGCGGGGATTTTGGGGGTAGCTATAGACGAAGAGTCTGTAGGTGAAATGGCAAGGAGATCCCGAGGAACTCCTAGAGTTGCCAACAGGATGCTCAAGAGAATAAGGGACTTTTCACAGGTAAAGGGAAACGGCTCCATTGATATTGATATTACCAGAGAAGGACTTGCAGCCCTGGGGGTTGACGAACTGGGTCTTGAGCGCCTTGACAGAGAAATCCTGAATACCATAATTCAGCGTTTTAACGGCGGCCCTGTAGGAATAGATACCATCGCAGCTTCCATAGGTGAGGAAAGGGTCACTATTGAGGATGTATATGAGCCATATCTTATTCAGTCGGGACTGCTTTACAGAACTCCGAAAGGAAGAATGGTTTCTAAAGACGGATACAGACATATGGGACTGGCCTATGCCGGTGATGACGAAAATAATGATGAAGAAAGACAGGTTACATTTTAAGAATTATGCATATTAACGATTTTGATTATGAATTACCAAAGGAACTTATAGCTCAGACTCCTGCTGAGAAACGGGACTGCTCAAGGCTTATGGTAGTAGACAGAACTACAGGAGAGGTGGAGCATAAGCACTTTTATGATATTTTAGATTACCTGGGTCCGGGAGACTGCCTGGTGCTTAATAATTCCAAGGTTCTGCCTGCAAGGCTTTTTGGAGTAAAAGAGGGTACCGGAGCCAAGGTTGAGTTTCTTCTTACCAAGAGAATTGAAGGGGATACATGGGAAACCATGGTCAGACCCGGCAAACGGCTCAAGGTGGGCGATGCAGTAACATTTGCAGGTTCTGTTGCAGCTTCAGACATGGGTTCAGACTCAGACGGCGAGGAAGGCAAGCTCTTCCGTGCAGTGGTAAAGGACTACGGTGAAGACGGAACCAGGATTGTAGAGTTCCAGTACGACGGAATCTTTCTGGAAAGACTGGAGGAACTGGGACAGATGCCATTGCCGCCATATATAGAAAGAGAAAACAATAAAGAGGACAGGGACAGATATCAGACGGTGTACTGCCGTGACGAGGGCTCAGTGGCAGCGCCTACAGCAGGTCTTCACTTCACCAAAGCGCTGCTTAAGAAGGCTGAGGATAAGGGAGTGAAAATCGCCTACGTTACACTTCACGTGGGTATCGGTACTTTCAGACCTGTAAAAGTTGAGAATATCGAAGAACATCACATGCACTTCGAGGAATACTTTGTAGATGAAGAAACTGCTGGTATAATTAACGAAACCATTAAATCAGGCGGCAGAATCGTTTCTGTTGGAACAACCTCTACAAGGACAGTGGAGAGCGCTGCAGCCTTTGATGAGACAAGCGGGCACTGGCTGGTTCAGCCGGGTCACGGTAATACAGACATTTTCATCTACCCGGGATATGAGTTTAAAATCGTCGATGCGCTCATAACCAATTTTCATCTTCCTAAATCCACCCTGCTAATGCTAATATCGGCATTGTACAACAGGGAGGATATTTTAAGAGTCTACAAAATTGCAGTAGAGGAAAAATACAGATTTTTCAGCTACGGTGACGCAATGTTTATTAAATAGGGCTTGGCTTTTTAAGCGGCAGGTCTTTATTCATCTCAAGAGAAACAATGTCGTATGAAAAATGAAAATCATCATTTTCATACGACATTAATCAATTCACCGAATGGTAATAAATGAAATGCGACGGCGATATTTCTTATTTATTAGCACCGCAGCACTTTTTGTACTTCTTGCCTGAACCGCAAGGGCACGGGTCGTTTCTGCCAGGTTCCTTTTCCTTGTGAACAGTCTTGGAACGCTTGAAGTCCTTTACGATGGCAATTCTCTTTTCCTCGGAAAGCACGTCTTCCCACTGCGGAAGAGTGTAGAGATAATCTGCATCAGCCTTGAGCATGTTGAAGAAAAGCTTTTCCATGTCCACATCAAGGTCGATTTCGGTTTCCTCAGTGAAGCTTTCAAGATCGTTGGCTTCCTTTAAGCTGGTACTGATACCGTCGAGAAAACCCATGAAGATTACAGGGTCTGCCTTGAACTGCTCAACCAGGACGCTGTACTTGCCTTTGAGATGTTCATTCTTATGTGCCAGAATGTGCTCGTAGATTCTTGTTTCTGTTTCGCTGTATTCTTTCCAGAAAGCCTCAAAGGTCTCATCTGTCTGACCTTCCATAAGGTCAACCCACTGCTTGTATAAACTCATTTAATTTTCCTCCTTATATTTCTTTTGCAACGCTGATGATGTCGCCTACGATGGCACTGCCTGTAGGAAGGGCACCTGCGCCTTTGCCGTAGAACATAACTTCATCAACCATATCACCTGTAATATAAACTGCATTGAATTCGTTGCTGACACCTGCCAGAGGGTGTGAATCCGGAATTTTCTCCGGTGCTACGCTGCATACAACCTGTCCGTCTTTTAAAGTTGCGTGAGCTATAAGCTTAATCTTGCAGCCTTCCTCCGCAGCGACAGCGATATCTGCTCCTGTGATTTTGGAAATTCCGGTAGTAGGGATATCCTTAGGTGCGATGTATTTATCGAAGAGAAGAGCAATAAGTATGCAGAGCTTGTTAGCCACGTCGATACCCTCCACATCAGCTGTAGGATCTGCCTCAGCAAAGCCTTTAGCCTGAGCATCTTTGAGCACTTCTGCATAATCTGCACCTTCCTCAGTCATCTTGGTGAGGATGTAGTTGGTGGTGCCGTTTACGATACCCATAACCTCGAGGAAATTGTTTCCTGCAAGGGCATTCTGGATAGCAGTCAGAACAGGAATTCCACCGCCGACGCTGGCTTCAAAGAGAAATCTCACATTATTTTCTGCTGCTGCTTTCTGGAGCTCTTCGTAAGTGGCAGCCACGGCAGCCTTGTTGGCTGTAACCACATGCTTGCCGTTTTTCATAGCCTGAAGCATGAAGGATGAAGCCGGCTGAATGCCTCCGAGGGTCTCTACGATGAGGTCAACATCAGGATTGTTGAGGACCTCGTCGGGATCATCTGTAAAGAGAGACTCATCCACGCCCGGTCTCTTGCGCAGATCGAGAATTTTTACTACCTCAATAGCAGTGCCGGTTCTTTTTTCGATGATATCCTTATTCTTTGTAAGAATATCGTAAGTACCGCCTCCGACAGTGCCCAGTCCTAAAATACCTACATTAAGTTTCTTCATATTATAAACCTCCGGATTTATTTGCATTTTACTCGAATTTTGACTCGATTTTTTGATTTTATCATAAATATCTGAATTTGTCTTTAAAAACCCTTTAATTTTTTTAAAAATTTGGTAATATAGATGAGGAAAGGAGTGAAGAAAATGTCTTTGCATATAGTTTTTGTGGAACCGGAAATTCCGCCTAACACGGGAAACATCGCCAGAACCTGCGCAGCTACAGATACAGTGCTGCATCTGGTAGAGCCCCTGGGATTTAAAATAGATGATAAAAGCCTGAAAAGAGCAGGTCTGGATTACTGGCCTTATGTGAAGCTGGAGGTTCATGAGAGTCTGGACGCTTTCATGGAAAAGTACGGACAGGGGGACAAAAGGCTTTTTCTGGCCACCACCAAGGGAGGACATATATATACAGAACCTGAATATCGTGATGAGGATATGTTTCTCTTCGGAAAGGAGACCGCCGGGCTGCCGAGAGATTTCATAGCACAGCATGAAGAAACGGCTATACGCATTCCAATGAGTGCGGATACACGGCTTCGCTCTTTCAATCTGGCAAACTCTGCCAATATAATTTTGTTTGAAGCTTTGCGTCAATTAGGATTCCCGGGGTTGAAATAAAGAAAAATCTTTGGTATAATATTTGCATAAGCGGAATGTGCTCAATCGGAGGAAAAAATGAGACTAGGATACGATCTGACAATTGAACAGACCCAGAAGCTGACCATGACTCCGGAACTGATTCAGGCTATTCAGATCCTGCAGTTTAACACTCAGGAGCTGGAGTCCTTCGTTCAGGAGGAGCTTATGCAGAACCCGGTGTTGGAGTATGACAGTACAGACGTTAAGAAGGAACCTGAGGTTTCCAAGACAGAGGCTCTCGACCGCAAGGAGGCAGAGGACTCTGAGATTGACCTGCGCGAAAAGGTCAAGGAAGCTGAGTACGACGACATAAGCTATCGCCAGTGGGAATATTCCAAGGATCATGATGAAACTTCCTTCGAGCAGTATGTCAGCAAGGAGGAGACTCTGGAGGATTATCTGCTTCTTCAGCTTACTTTTTCCAGCCTTAAGGGCTGCGAAATGAAAATAGGCAGGTACCTTGTGGAGTCTATAGATGAGAACGGCTATCTCACCGCTGATGTGTCGAGGGTGGCAAAGTGCTTCAAGGTGACGGAAGAGACAGTAGAGCGTGTGCTGGATGTTATCCAGACCTTCGAACCTTCGGGAGTGGGAGCCAGAAGCCTGGAGGAATGCCTCATAATTCAGCTGGCAGCTAAAGGACTGCTGGAGGACAGTGTGGAATACATAATCCTTCATCACCTTAACGATCTGGGCGAAAACAAGCTGAACAAGGTGGCTAAGGCCACAGGGCTCACCGTTGAACAGGTTCAGATGATAGCTGACCTTATCAGGACACTTGAGCCTAAGCCGGGACGTCAGTATTCGAGCGGAGACACGGTAAAGTACGTGGTTCCTGATGTGGTGGTCGAGAAGATAGACGGAGAATACCAGGTGGTGACCAACGAGGGCACCGTTCCAAGACTTATGGTAAGTCCGTATTACATGAATCTGGCCAAGCAGTCGCCTCACGACGAGGAGCTTTCCAAATACTTAAACGACAGATATAACGCGGCACTCTGGCTTATCAAGAGCATAGAGCAGCGTAAACAGACTATATATAATGTGGTTAACTCTGTGGTACAGCACCAGAAGGAGTTTCTGGACAAGGGTCCTAAGTACCTGAAGACTCTTACACTTAAACAGGTGGCAGAGGACATAGGCATCCACGAATCCACAGTAAGCCGTTCCATCAACGGCAAATACATGCAGACGCCGAGAGGAGTGTTCGAGATTAAATATTTCTTCTCCAGCGGTGTCACTGATTCCAGCGGAGAGGGCATGTCCTCAAACAGCATTAAGACATTTATCAAGGAAATCGTGGACAGCGAGGACCCGAAGAAGCCTTACAGCGACCAGGATATGGTGGAGATACTCAGCCAGAAAGGCATAGAGATATCCAGAAGAACCGTTGCGAAGTACAGAGAAGGTATGAATATCCTTTCTTCATCCAAACGAAGAAGGTATTGATATACATAATAAAAAATAAATTGTCATTATTATCAGAGAATTTAGGAGGAGAAAATAAAATGGCGATTAGAGTTGGAATCAACGGATTTGGCAGAATAGGAAGAGTAGTTATCCGTGCAGCTATGGATATGCCGGAAATCGAAATCAGAGCAATCAACCTGAGAAATGCAGACCTTGAATACATGGTATACATGCTCAAGTACGACAGCGTGTTCGGAAGATTTCCTAAGGCTCTTGACCACGATAAGAATGGTATATTTATTGACGGAAAGCACGTAGATGTTTTCTCATATTCAGATGCACTGGATATTCCGTGGAAGGAAGCGGGCGTTGACTATGTAATCGACTGTACCGGCGCATATGTTACTACAGAGAAGGCTATGGACCATATCGAAGCCG
Organism: uncultured Oscillospiraceae bacterium; assembly: GCA_964619875.1. GTDB lineage: Bacteria > Bacillota > Clostridia > Peptostreptococcales > Anaerovoracaceae > SUG1106. The sequence continues at coordinate 5,756 of CAZUFU010000007.1, read as the reverse complement.
GAGCCAAGCACGTTATCATTTCCGCACCGGCTAAGGATAAAGAAACACCGACTTTCGTATATGGCGTAAATCACGATACATATAATTCAGATATGAAGGTTGTTTCAAACGCATCATGCACCACCAACTGTCTGGCACCTCTGATGAAGGTCATCGAAGACAACTATGGTATCAAGGAAGGTCTTATGTCCACAATTCACGCAGCTACAGCCAAGCAGAAGGTAGTAGACGCTAAATCCTTAAAGGATTGGAGAACAGGACGTTCTGTATTCGGCAATGTGATTCCTTCAACCACAGGAGCAGCCAAGGCTGTAGGTCTGGTTATTCCGTCCCTTCAGGGCAAGATGACAGGTATTTCCTACAGAGTTCCTACTGCAGACGTTTCCGTTATAGACGTGAACGTTGTCCTTAACACTCCTACAAGCGGTCCTGAGCTGAGACAGAAGATAAAAGAAGCTTCAGAGACTTATCTGAAGGGCGTTCTCGAATATGTGGATGATGAGGTTGTATCCGGAGACTTTGTGGGAGACCCTTGCACATCCATCTTCGACTCAAGACAGACCATCGAACTCAACGACCATTTCTTCAAGCTCATAGCTTACTATGACAATGAATTCGGATATTCCAGCAACCTCTTAAACATGCTGAAATATATGCACAGTGTTGATAATAAATAATCTGCAGACTATTGAAGCATAATAAATAAAACAGTCAGAAGGCCTTTGCTCCACCGGGGCAAAGGCTGTGTTGTCAAGCAAAGGAAGGTTGTAAAATGAAAAAAACAGTTAAGGATATTGAAGTTAAGGGCAAGAGAGCTCTTGTAAGATGTGACTTTAACGTTCCCCTTAAAGACGGTGTGATTACAGACGATATCAGAATCGTTTCCGCACTGCCTACAATACGTTATCTTATGGATGGCGGTGCTAAAGTGATTCTGATGTCTCATCTGGGACGTCCCGACGGCGAACCTAAAAAGGAATTTACGCTGGCTCCTGTAGCCGCCAGACTATCAGAACTTCTTAACACAGAGGTTAAGTTTATAAGCGCGGATACAGTTGTGGATGACAAGGTCAGAGAAGCTGCAGCTGAGCTTGGGGACGGACAGGTTATGCTCCTTGAAAACGTAAGATTCAGAAAAGAGGAGACCAAGAACGGTGCTGACTATGCCAAAGAGCTGGCACAGCTGGGGGATTTCTTCGTAAATGATGCTTTCGGAACAGCTCACAGAGCTCATGCTTCCACAGCGGGAGTTGCCGACTATCTTCCTGCAGTCTCAGGCTTCCTCATCGAAAAAGAGGTTGAGTTCCTGGGCAATGCGGTGGAGAACCCTAAGAGACCTTTCGTGGCCATCATGGGCGGTGCCAAGGTTGGTGACAAGATTCCGGTAATTGAGAATCTGTTAAAAAAGGTTGATACACTCATTATCGGCGGCGGCATGGCATACACTTTCTTCAAGTCTCAGGGACTGGAAATCGGCACATCAATTCTGGACAAGGACAATGTGGAGCTGGCAGCAGAGCTTCTTAAAAAAGCAGAAGCAGCGGGCGTGAAGATGCTCCTTCCTGTAGACTGCGTATGTGGCAAAGAATTTAAAAACGATACAGAATATGCCGTTTATGACAGGGATAAAATTCCTGCAGACATGATGGGGCTTGATATAGGACCTGAAACAGCCAGACTTTACAGACAGGCAGTGGCAGAAGCCGCTACAGTGGTATGGAACGGTCCAATGGGCGTTTTCGAAATGCCTAATTTCGCTAAAGGAACCAGGGCTGTAGCAGAGGCTCTCGCAGAAAGCAATGCTGTGACCGTAATAGGCGGCGGCGATTCTGCGGCAGCAGTAGAACAGTTCGGACTGGCGGACAAAATGACTCATATTTCAACAGGAGGCGGCGCATCTCTCGAATTCCTGGAAGGAAAGGTGCTGCCGGGTATCGCTGTTATTGAGGATAAATAGAAGAAAAAAGACTATTATAAAATTCACAAGGGAGGTAAAGTTATGCGAGTTGCAATTAACGGTTTCGGAAGAATAGGCAGACTTGCTTTCAGACAGGTCTTTGATGACCCTAACCTGGAAGTTACAGCAATAAATGACCTGACCGCTCCTGAGATGCTGGCACATCTTTTAAAATACGATTCTGTACAGGGTAAATATACAGGACATAAGGTGGAGTGGGATGATAAATCAATCACAGTAGATGGAAAGAATATTCCTGTTTACGCGGAGGCAGACGCACACAACCTTCCTTGGGGAGAGCTGGGTATAGACGTGGTGCTGGAGTGTACCGGATTTTATACTTCCAAGGCAAAGTCACAGGCACATATCGATGCAGGCGCTAAAAAGGTGCTGATTTCAGCTCCTGCGGGAAACGACCTGCCGACTATCGTATACGGTGTAAACCACGAAACACTTAAGGCAGAGGACAATATCATTTCAGGCGCATCTTGCACAACCAACTGCCTGGCTCCTATGGCAAAGGTGCTTAACGAGTACAGAGAGCTTCGTACGGGCTTTATGACCACAATTCACGCCTATACAGGAGACCAGATGCTTCTGGATGGACCGCACAGGAAGGGTGACCTGAGACGTGCCAGAGCAGGTGCCATCAATATCGTGCCGAATTCCACGGGCGCAGCTAAGGCTATCGGTCTGGTAATCCCTGAACTTGACGGCAAGCTTATCGGTTCAGCCCAGAGAGTGCCTGTACCGTCAGGCTCCATTACAATTCTGGATGCCACACTTAAGGACATGACAGATTCCGTATCTGTGGAAGGTATCAATGCGGCTATGAAAGCAGCTGCTTCTGAGTCCTTCGGGTACACTGAGGAAGAGCTGGTATCTTCAGATATTATCGGAATGACCTACGGTTCGCTTTTTGACGCCACCCAAACACTGGCACAGCAGTGCGGAACCCATATTTATGAGGTAAGAATAGTGGCATGGTATGATAACGAAATGAGCTATACCTGCCAGCTTATCAGAACACTTAAATATCTGGAGAAATTCATATGAGAATACCATTTATAGCAGGAAACTGGAAAATGTATAAAAACGCTGATGAGGCCAGGGCATTTGCAGATGAATTCAAAAAGCTGTACCATGATACAGACGTGAAAGCTGCAATATGCGCGCCGTTCCCTCAGTTGGAGACTCTTGTAGAAGCTTTTAGAGGTACGGGCATCGGCGTGGGAGCACAGAACGTGCACTACGAAAAAGAGGGAGCATATACGGGAGAAGTTTCCGTACCTATGCTCCAGTACATAGGTGTTGACTACTGCATCGTGGGGCACTCCGAGAGAAGGCAGTATTTCAACGAAAGCGACGAAACTGTAAATTTGAAACTTAAGGCGCTGCTGGAGACTGAGATTACACCCATACTCTGCGTAGGCGAAGATCTTTTCCAGAGGGAAAGAAATTACCAGGATAAGCTGGTGGCAGAGCAGGTGCAGAATGCTCTCAGAGATATTCCGGCTGAAAAGGCTGAGAAAATGGTTATCGCCTACGAGCCTATCTGGGCTATCGGTACAGGCAGAACTGCGACACCGATTCAGGCCAACCAGATGTGCGGCCTTATAAGAGATACTCTCATAGAAATGTACGGTGATGAGACGGCTGACCGTGTTATAATTCAGTACGGAGGCAGTGTCAAGCCGGAAAACGCATCGGAAATCATGAATATGGATGAAATTGACGGTGCATTGGTGGGCGGAGCCAGCTTAGATCCGCTAAAATTTATTGAAATTGTCAACTTTTAGCTTGATTTTACCGTGGGGTATATGGTACAATTATCAAGTTAAAATGTGAGGAGGTACGAGATGAAAATTTTCCTGATGATTTTACTCGCAGTTGCCAGCGTAATTCTTATTGCCAGCGTTCTGCTTCAGTCCGGAAACAGTGCAGGTCTCTCCGGTTCTATTGCCGGTGGTGCTGAGCAGCTTTTCGGCAAGAAAAAGAGTAAAGGCTATGAAGCCCTGTTAGAAAAGATTACTACTATTTCAGCGGTTCTTTTCATAATTGTTTCAATCGTCATCGTTGCGATGTTCGAATAACAGGGGAGCTTAAACGCGTTTCTAATTTTTTTATTATATTTCACTTGTGTTAAAGAGGTGCGGCCCGCCGTACCTCTTATATGACGTTGAAAAGTGAGTAGGAGGTATCATATCATGAAATTTTTTGCTGTAATCGCAGCTGCAATTGGTCTGATAGTTGCTTTCTGTTTAGCAGCATGGATCAAAAAAGCTGACGAGGGAACAGACAGAATGAAGGAAATTGCCGGCTACATCAGAGAAGGTGCCATGGCTTTCCTTAAGAGAGAATACAAGACAATGGTAATTGTAATAGTAGTTCTCTTCTTATTAATCGGTATCGGTTTAAAGAGCTGGACAACAGCTATCCTCTATGTATGCGGCGCACTTCTCTCAGTGCTGGCAGGCTTCTTCGGAATGAAGGTTGCTACTCTGGGTAACGTAAGAACTGCAAACGCAGCTAGAGAATCCGGCATGGACAAAGCATTAAAGATCGCTTTCAGATCAGGTGCTGTAATGGGTCTTTGCGTATCAGGTCTCGGTCTGTTAGGACTTGGCGTTATTGTATGCGTACTGGATCTTGCTACAGTTACTCAGTGCGTAACAGGTTTCGGACTGGGAGCTTCATCAATGGCTCTTTTCGGACGTGTTGGCGGCGGTATCTACACCAAGGCTGCTGACGTTGGTGCTGACCTTGTAGGTAAGGTTGAAGCTGGAATTCCTGAAGACGACCCTAGAAACCCTGCAGTTATCGCTGACAACGTAGGTGACAACGTAGGTGACGTAGCCGGTATGGGTTCAGACCTTTTCGAATCATATGTAGGCTCAATCATTTCAGCTATCACACTTGCTTCTGTTGCAGTAAACACTGCTATTGAAACAGCTACATTCACAGAAACTACAGCTGCTGTATTCCCGCTTATCATTTCAGCAATCGGTATCATTGCATCAGTAATCGGTATCATGCTTGTAAGAGGTAAGGAAGGCGGAAACCCTGCAGCAGCCCTCAACATGGGAACATATATCAGCGGTATCATCGTTATCGTTGCTACAGTTATCCTTTCAAAGAAAATGCTCGGTGACTACACTTACGCTGCTGCTATCATCGCAGGTCTTGTTGTAGGTATTGCCATCGGCAAGATTACTGAAGTTTACACTTCAGGTGACTACAAGTCAGTACAGAAGATTGCAGAACAGTCACAGACAGGTGCTGCTACTACAATCATCAGCGGCTTAGGTGTAGGTATGATGTCAACCTTATGGCCTATCATCCTCATCTGCGTAGGCGTATTCGTAGCTTACCAGTTCGCCGGATTATACGGAATCGCTCTTTCTGCAGTAGGTATGCTTTCTACAGCAGGTATGACAGTTGCAGTTGACGCTTACGGTCCTGTATCCGACAATGCCGGCGGTATCGCAGAAATGTCAGAATTACCTCACGAAGTAAGAGAAATCACCGACAAGCTGGACGCAGTAGGAAACACTACAGCTGCTATCGGTAAGGGATTCGCTATCGGTTCCGCTGCTCTTACAGCACTGGCACTGTTCGCTTCATACGCAGCAGTTACCAACCTTGAAGTTATCAGCTTATTAGACCCTATCGTAATCATCGGATTATTCATCGGTGCTATGCTTCCGTTCTTATTCTCCGCTATGACTATGAACTCAGTAGGAAGAGCTGCTAACCAGATGATCGAAGAAGTAAGAAGACAGTTCAGAGAAGACAAGGG